>JANNWL010000188.1:0-2253 GCA_031414735.1 Burkholderiales bacterium
GCCGACGGCAGCAGCCCGGCCGTGCGCCTGCTGGACGCCGTCATCTACGACGCCTTGAAGGACGGCGCCAGCGACATCCACCTCGAACGCGACGCCCAAGGCGCGCAGGTGCGGGTGCGGCTGGACGGCGTGATGCAGCCGCTGCAGCGCGTGCAGGGCGCGGCCCTGGCCGAGCAGATGGTGTCGCGGCTGAAAGTGATGGCCGAGCTGGACATCGGCGAGCGACGGCTGCCGCAGGACGGCCGCTTCGGGCTGCGCAGCCGCGGCCGGGACATCGACTTTCGCCTGTCCATCCTGCCCAGCGCCCACGGCGAAGACGCGGTGGTGCGCGTGCTCGACCGTGCCGCCCTGCATGGCGACAACGGCCCGCTGACGCTGGCCAGCCTGGGCTTTGACGCCGGCCAGCGCAGCGCCATCCTGGCGCAGGCGCGCCGGCCCCACGGCATGCTGTTGGTGACCGGGCCCACGGGCAGCGGCAAGACCACCACGCTGTACGCCGCCATCGGCGAGATCCACCACGGGCACGAGAAGATCATCACCATCGAGGACCCGGTGGAGTACGAGTTGCCCGGCGTCGTGCAGGTGCCGGTGAACGAACGCAAGGGCCTGAGCTTCGCGCGCGGCCTGCGCTCCATGCTGCGCCACGACCCGGACCGCGTGCTGGTGGGCGAGATACGCGACGCCGAGACGGCGCAGATCGCCGTGCAGGCGGCGCTGACCGGGCACCTCGTGTTCAGCACCGTGCACGCCAACCACGCGCTGGACGTCATCGGCCGCTTCATGCACATGGGGCTGGACCTCTACAACCTGGTTGCGGCGTTGAACGCGGTGCTGGCGCAGCGGCTGCTGCGGCGCCTGTGTGCAGTCTGCGCAGAGCCCCTGCTGCCCGACGACTCGCAACGGCTGCGCCTGGCGGGCAAGTCCGAAGCCGCATCCACACCGCACCGCGCCGTGGGCTGCCCGGCCTGCCGCGGCACCGGCTATCGGGGCCGCCTGGCGGTGGCCGAACTGCTGGTGCTGGACGACGCGCTGCGCGACCTCATCGTCGCGCGCGCGCCGCTCTCGCAGATCAAGCAACGGGCGCGTGAACAAGGCCTGCGGCCGTTGGCCGAGGTGGCGCTGGACCTGGTGCGCCAGGGGCTGACCACGCTGGAGGAGGTCGACCGTGTCGTGGCCCCTTGAACGGTTTGAGCGCCTTGCGCGCCTGGGCCGACGAGCCGTGCAGTCTGTGCACCCCCTGCTGTGGGCTGCCGACGGCGTGCAGGACCTCGCCGACGGCCAGCACCACGCCCTGTTCGAAGCCTGGTGTGCGGCCCACCCAGGCAGCGCGTGCCACATCCACATCTCGGGCGAGTTGCTGCTGGACGTGCTGCCCGAGCCCGGCACGCCGGCCCAGTCCGGCGCGGCCAGACTGCAGTGGGCGCAGCGCATCCTGGCGCACTACCACGGTCCGCAAGCCGCAGCCTGGCCGCTGCTGGCCTGGCCGGCGGCGGGCCGCGGCGCGCTGGGCGTCAGCGCCTGGCGTGGCGCCGACCAGGCGGCGCTGCGCGCCAGCGCCAGCCCGCATGGGGTGACGCTGCGCGGCCTCCGCCCACTGTGGCCCGCCCTGCTTCAACGACTGTTGCAGGCCCGCCCGGCCCTGGCGCGTGCACCTGAGGCACTGGCGGTGTGGGTCGAAGGCAGCTGCGCCAGCCTCGCCACCCTGCGGCGCGGTCAGCTGGTGAATCTGCAGCGGCGGCGGTTGCCCATGGCACCCGCCGGCGAGCCCGCCGGCGAGGGTGCTCTTTCCACGCTGCGGCGGTTGGTCGACGACACGCTGCAAGGCGCGCCCTGGCCGGTCGCGATGCTGTGGTTGGGCGCCGGCGCACCCGCGTCGGGGCCCACCCACGGCCTTGACCTGGCCGTGGTGTTGCCGCTGGCCGAACTTGCCCAACCCGCCAGCAGCACCGCCGCGTTGCGCTGGCCGGCGCGCCAGGTCGCTCCCCGGCTCGACTTCGCCCGGCCGCTGCCCCAGCCCGGCGTGCTCGCCTGGGCGGCTTGCGCGGCCTGCCTGGCCGTGCTGGCGGCAGCCGCCGTCGAAGCACACGCAGCGTACAAGCTGCTCGCGGCAGCCGAACAGCTGGCGCCGCCGCGGACCCGCCCTGCGCCGGCCACGGTGGGTCCGCGCCCAAGTGATGTGCGGCGTGCCGAATCGGCCCAGTGGCTGGCGCAGGCCGCCCACCCCTGGTCGCGGGTGATGCAGGCCAGCGAGCG
>JANNWL010000189.1:0-4229 GCA_031414735.1 Burkholderiales bacterium
GCTGCTGGCACGGCGTGCCCACCCGCCGCCTGGCCCGTGCTCGGGATGGGCAGCAGCGGCACGATCAACAGCGCGACGATGTTGATGATCTTGATCAGCGGGTTGACGGCCGGGCCGGCGGTGTCCTTGTAGGGGTCGCCCACGGTGTCGCCTGTGACGGCCGACTTGTGTGCCTCGCCACCCTTCTTGTGCAGCACGCCGTTGCTGTCGGTGAAGCCTTCTTCGATCAGCTTCTTGGCGTTGTCCCAGGCGCCGCCGCCCGTGCACATGCTGATGGCGACGAAGAGACCCGTGACGATGGTGCCCATCAGCAGGCCACCCAGCGCCGCCGGGCCGAGCAGCATGCCCACCAGGATGGGAGCGACCACCGGCAGCAGAGACGGCACGATCATTTCCTTGATGGCTGCCGTGGTCAGCATGTCCACCGCCGCGCTGTAGTCGGGCTTGCGTTTGCCCGCCATGATCTGGCCGTCGGCAAACTGCTTGCGCACTTCGACGACCACGGCACCCGCTGCGCGGCCCACGGCTTCCATCGCCATGGCGCCGAAGAGGTAGGGGATGAGACCGCCGATGAACAGGCCCACGATGACCTTGTGGTCGCTCAGGTCGAACGCCAGGTTCATGCCCCGCGCTTCTAGGGCGTGGGTGTAGTCGGCGAACAGCACCAGTGCGGCCAGTCCGGCCGAGCCGATGGCGTAGCCTTTGGTCACCGCCTTGGTGGTGTTGCCGACGGCGTCCAGCGGATCGGTCACCGCACGCACGCTGCTGGGCAGCTCGGCCATCTCGGCGATGCCGCCGGCGTTGTCGGTGATAGGCCCGTAAGCGTCCAGCGCGACCACGATGCCGGCCATGCTCAGCATGGCGGTGGCCGCCACGGCAATGCCGTACAGCCCGGCCAGCGCGAAGGCAGCGTAGATCGCCGCGCAGATCAGCAGAACCGGGAAGGCCGTGGAGCGCATGCTCACGCCCAGGCCGGCGATGATGTTCGTGCCGTGGCCGGTGGTCGAGGCCTGCGCGATGTGCTTGACCGGGCTGTACTGGGTGCCGGTGTAGAACTCGGTGATCCAGACCAGCGCGGCCGTCAGCACCAGCCCCACGGCGCAGGCACCGAAGAGCGCCAAAGCGCTGGCCGTCCTGCCGCCGGTCAGCGTGATCGGCTCCGGAAACACGGCCGTGGTAACGAAGTAGAAGGCGATCAGGCTCAGCACGCCGGCCACCGCCAGGCCGCGGTACAGCGCCGGCATGACGTTGACCATGCCCGGGCTGGCCTTGACGAAGTAGCAACCGATGATGGACGCGATGATCGACACGCCGCCCAGTACCAGCGGGTAGATCACGCCGGCCATCGGCGCGCTGACGACCATGATGGCGCCCAGCGCCATGGTGGCGATCAGCGTCACGGCGTAGGTCTCGAACAGGTCGGCGGCCATGCCGGCGCAGTCGCCGACGTTGTCGCCCACGTTGTCGGCGATCACGGCCGGGTTACGCGGGTCGTCCTCGGGGATGCCGGCCTCGACCTTGCCCACCAGGTCGGCGCCGACGTCAGCGCCCTTGGTGAAGATGCCGCCGCCCAGGCGCGCGAAGATGGAGATCAGCGACGAGCCGAAGGCAAAACCCAGCATCGGCTTGAGCACTTGCGACAGCGTGGTGTCGCCGGTCGGCATGACCGCGCCGGTGGTCCACCAGAAGAACAGCACCACGCCGATGAGGCCCAGGCCCACCACCAGCATGCCGGTGATGGCGCCGCCCTTGAAGGCGACATCCAGCGCCGGGCCGATGCCCTTGGTGGCAGCCTGTGCGGTGCGCACGTTGGCGCGAACGGAGATGTTCATGCCGATGAAGCCGCAGGCGCCGGACAGCACGGCGCCGAGCACAAAGCCGATGGCCGTCTTGTTGTCCAGGAAGACGAAGATCAGCACTGCCAGCACGGCACCCACGATGGCGATGGTGCGGTACTGGCGCGCCAGGTAAGCGGCAGCACCTTGCTGGATGGCGCCGGAGATTTCCTGCATGCGGGCGTTGCCGGCGTCCTGGGCCAGGATCCAGCTTCGCTGCACGAAGCCGTAGATGACTGCGGCGAGTCCGCAAGCCAGGGCGGTGTACAGCGCCATGGAGGTGGTCATGGAGAGAGCTCCTTCGTCGTTTTATGTCTTGGGGTCGGGTGCGCAAGGGGGCCCGGGAGGGCCGCACCCTGCAAGATTTAGACAGCGCGCGGATGCTAACTGATGGCTTCCGGCGCCCTGCTCGGGGTTTGTGATCGGTCGGCGGCCATCGTCAGGACGGGGCAAGGCCGCGACCTAGAATGTCCGGAACCATTCGCCAACGCACCTACCGAGAAGTCCCATGAGCCTGCATAACGTGACTCCCGGCGCCAAGGCGCCCCATGAATTCAACGTGATCATCGAGATCCCGATGAACGCCGACCCGATCAAGTACGAGGTCGACCATGAAACCGGGGCGCTGTTCGTCGACCGTTTCATGAGCACGGCCATGCACTACCCGTGCAACTACGGTTACATCCCCAACACACTGGCTGACGATGGTGACCCGGTGGACGTGCTGGTGATCACGCCCGTTCCACTCATTCCCGGCGTGGTCGTCACCTGCCGGGCGCTGGGCATGCTGAAGATGGACGACGAGGCCGGCGGCGACAACAAGCTGATTGCCGTGCCCATCGACAAGATCCTGTCGATCTACAGCCAGTGGCAGAAGATCGAAGACTTGAACCCCATGCGGTTGAAGACCATCCAGCACTTCTTCGAGCACTACAAGGACCTGGAAGAGGGCAAGTGGGTCAAGGTGCTGGGTTGGGAAGGCCCGGAAAGCGCCCGTACCGAGATCAGCACCGGCATGGCCAATTGGCAAGCCACGAAGGCGAAGTGAGCCTCAGCGCTTGAACGGGTTGCGCTCGCGCAGCTCGTCCACGTACTGCTCGATGCCGCCGCCCTCGGCGGCCAGGAAGTCGCCCACGGCAGAGGCGAAGCGTTCGTCGCGCAGCCAGTGTGCCGAAGCCGTGCGAACGGGCAGCAGGCCGCGCGCCATCTTGTGTTCTCCCTGCGCGCCCCCTTCGAAACGGCTATAGCCCTTGGCCATGCACCAGGCCAGCGGCTGGTAGTAACAAGCGTCGAAGTGGACGCAACTTAGCGGCTGCACGCAGCCCCAGTACCGGCCCCATGCGGCACCGCGGTCGGGGTCGATGGCCACCAGCGACGCGGCCAGCGGTTCGCCCGCCGCGTCGCCTTGGCGCGCCACGAACATCAGCCAGTTCCGCGGCATGGTCTGCGCCATCAGGCTGAAAAACTCGCGCATCAGGTAGGGCGTGCTGTGGTGAGCCTGGTAGGTGAGGGTGTAGCAGCGGTAGAAGAAGTCCCACAGCGGTTCGTCGATCTGGCTGCCCTCGTGGGTGCTGAAGACGATGCCCTGGTCGGCCACGCGACGCCGCTCTTGCTGGATCTTCTTGCGCTTGTCGCGCTGCATGCGTGACAGGAATTCGGCGAAGTCGGCCGCAGGCGCCGCGTCGTCGCGCGTCCAGTGAAATTGCACCCCGTGGCGCAGCATCCAGCCAGCGCGCTCCACGGCCGCCCGGTCGTCGTCGGACAGGAAGAGGGAGTGCAAGGACGACAGCCGACCCTGCCGCGCCCACTGGCCCATGACCGCCACGAGCCGGTCGCGCCAGGCATCGTCTTGCGCCAGCAGCCGCGCGCCGGGCACTGGCGTGAAGGGCACGGCGTTCAGGCCCTTGGGGTAGTAATCCAAGCCGTGCCGGCGATACGCATCCGCCCAGGACCAGTCGAACACGTACTCGCCGTAGGAATGGCTCTTCAGGTACAGGGCGCAGGCAGCGCGCAGCACGCCGCCTGACTCGATGGTGATGAACTGCGGTGCCCAACCCGTCTGCGGCACGGCGCTGCCCGAGTCGTGCAGGGCCCGGAGGTATTCGATGCGCATGAAGGGCGTGGGGGCGGACTGGCTGTCCAGCAGCGCATTCCACGCGGCAGCGTCGACCTCTGCAGGGTTGCTGTGGCAGCGGATAACATGCTCTTCGTCTATGGCTTGCACCTGTGTCATTCAGGATCCGAACCCGTGAAAGTGGCTCTCGCTCAGATCAATTCGACCGTGGGCGACCTGTCGGGCAACGCCCGACTTCTGGCCGCTGCGGCCCGCCGGGCGCATGCCGCCGGCGCGTGCTTGGTTGTGGCCCCGGAACTCGCACTCAGTGGCTACCCGCC
>JANNWL010000190.1:0-26711 GCA_031414735.1 Burkholderiales bacterium
CAGCAACTCAGCCAACTGCTGGCGTACCAGGGCCACGCCCTGCTCGCGCTCGGTGCGCGTCTCGTCGACCAGCCGCGCGATGCGCTGGTACTCGGCCGGGTGCAGGAAGCGGAACGACAGGTCCTCGAGCTCCCACTTGATTTGCCAGATGCCCAGCCGGTTGGCCAGTGGCGCAAAGACCTGCAACGACTCCGTGGCCAGCTCCGACGGACAGGGCAGGCGCGACAGCGCATGGAAGCGCAGCGTCTGCAGGCGCGACGCCAGCCGCAGCAGCACCACGCGCAGGTCGCGCGAGAAGGCCAGCAGCATCTTGCGCACACGCTCGGTCTGCAGCGCCCGCTGCGACTCGCCCACCTGCGCCGCGCGCGCTGCGCGTTGGATCTGCACCAGCTTGCGCGTGAGCGTGACCAGACTGGCGTAGGACTCGCCAAAGGCCTTTTTGACGACCTCTTCCGGGCGCTGCAGGTAGTCGCCCGCATAGACCAGGTAGGCCGCGGCGCGCAGCGCGGGCGCAGCGCCCACGTCGCGCAGGATCGCGGCCACGCCGTCGGCATGCACCAGCGCGTCTTCCCCGGTATCCAGCAGTTGGCCGGCCAGCAGCGGCTCGGAAAAGCCGCGCGCGCGGGCCAGTTCGTCGCTGGCCTGGGCCGTGCTGTCGCTGGCACCGCCGGCCAACAGCACGATGGCGGCAGCCCCTGCGGGCTTCATGGCGCGCGCAGGAACTCCCGCACCACGGCGCGCTGGTCCGGCTGCACCAGCGTAGGGGCATGACCAACCCCGGCAAACTCCACCAGCCTGGCGCGCGGGCCGCGCTCGGTCATGGCATGCGCCGTGGCGGGCGAAAGCAGGTCTGACTCGGCGCCACGCAACAGGAGGGTCGGGCACTTCAGGCTGTCATAGGCCTGCCAGAGCAGCGCCTCGCCGGCCCGCGCCACTTCGGCGCTGTAGCTTCGAAAGGGCGCGGCAATGCCCGGGTCGTAGTGGGGCTTGAAGCCGGCACCGTCGGGCTTGAGCTGGGGCGCGGTCAACGCCAGCCACTGTTCGCGGGTGTGCGGCCCGAAGCCCTGCGAGATCGCCAGCAGCGCATCGGCCGCTTCGTCCAGGGTGCGCCAGTGCGCCGGCTGACCCAGGTAGGTGCCGATGCGGGTGAGCGAGTCGGGCTCGATGGCGGGACCCACGTCGTTGAGCACCAGCCGGCGCACGGGCGCCCCAGGCAGGCCGGCCAGCCCCAGGCCGATCAACCCGCCCATCGACGTGCCCACCCAGTCGACCTGCTCGGCGTCCAGCCGCGCCAGCAGCGTCACCATGTCGGCCACGTAGGCCGGCACGTTGTAGCCCGAGGGGTCGGCGAGCCAGTCGGACTGCCCGCGGCCGACCACGTCGGGGCAGACGACGCGGAAGTCGCCCGCCAGGTCGCGCGCTAAGGTGTCGAAATCGCGGCCCTGGCGCGACAGGCCGTGCACGCAGACCACCACGCGGCGCTGCGCGGGGTCGCCCCATTCCCAATAGGCCATGCGGTGCAGGCCGCGGCTGTCCAGGCACTGCACGTGCTTCAGGCGGGGTTGGATGACAGCGGCAGGAGCAACGGGAGAAAGTGTCATGAGAGGGGCCAGGTCGATAATCCGGCCATCGTATCAACGCCGCCCAGGAGCCCACTGCCATGCTCACCGGAAAGACTGCACTCGTCACAGGTTCCACCAGCGGCATCGGGCTGGGCATGGCGAAGATGCTCGCCCAGCGCGGTGCCAACGTCATGCTCAACGGCTTTGGCGACGTCGATGGCGCGCTGGCGGAGGTGCGCAGCGCAGGTGCGCAGGTGCGCTTTCACGGCGCCGACATGAGCCAGCCGGCGCAGATCGAGGATATGGTGCGCGCCTGCGAACGTGAGTTCGGCGCGGTCGACATCCTCATCAACAACGCCGGCATCCAGCATGTGGCGCTGGTCGAGGACTTCCCGCCCGAGCGCTGGGACGCCATCATCGCCATCAACCTCAGTTCGGCCTTTCACGCCGTGCGTGCAGCCCTGCCGGGCATGAAGCAGCGCAACTGGGGGCGCGTCATCAACGTCGCGTCGGTGCACGGGCTGGTGGCCTCGGCGCAGAAGAGCGCCTACGTGGCGGCCAAGCACGGCCTGGTCGGCTTCACCAAGGCCGTGGCGCTGGAATGCGCCACCACAGGCGTCACCGTGAACGCCGTGTGCCCGGGCTGGGTGCTGACACCGCTGGTGCAAAAGCAGGTCGACGCGCGCGCACTGGCTGACGGCGTGGGCCAGGACGAAGCCAAGGCCCGGCTGCTCGGCGAAAAGCAGCCCTCGCTGCAGTTCACCACACCCGAGGAACTGGCCGAGCTGGTGGTGTTCTTGTGCTCACCCGCCGCGCAAAACGTGCGCGGCGTGGCCTGGAACGTGGACGGCGGCTGGGCCGCGCAGTAGCTGCGGTCCCGGCCTACTTGGTCATCTGGATGCTGCCACTCACCGTGGCCGTGACCAGGGCTTTGCCGGCCTCGACCGGCAGCGATTCGTCGGCCATGGCACGGCTGGCCTGGGCGCGCATCAGGGGCTGAGGCTGGCCCTGATTGGGCTCGCTGCCCGACACCGACACCTCGCGGATGACATGGCCGCCCATGCCGAACTGCTTGCTCACGGCCTCGGCACGGGCACGAAAGCGTGCGATGGCCTGCGCGGCGACATCGGCCTCAACACGTTCGCGGGCTTCGCGCGAGAGTGAGAAGCCGACGCGGTTGATCGACAAGGTGGTGATGCGCGATGTGAGTTGCGCGATGGCCTGGGTGTCGCGCCCTTCGACGATCAGCTCGGTGCTGCCCTGCCAGCCGGCAATGCTGGCCCCCGCTCCGGACCCCGGCTTGGGCGGCGCGTAGCGCGGATACAGCGAAAACGCGCCGGTCTGCACTTCCAACTGCCCGGGCCGGGCGCCTTTGCGGGCTTCGACCAGCGCCGCGTCCAGGGCTTGCTTGAGCTGCGTCTGCACGCCCGCCGCGTCGGCCGCTTCACGGGTGGTGGAAAACACCACCGTCAGCCAGTCGCGTGGCAGCTCGACGGTGGCGCTGGTCGACAGCGACACCACGTTCACTGGCGGCGGTGCGACGCCTTGCGCGACGGCCGGCAAAGCCAGCGTCGCAGCGCCAAGGGTGACGACAAATACTTGCAAGAGGGTTTTCATCGGGCTTCCTGGGTTGGGTCATGGGCCGGCATGCGAGCGCAGGGCAGCACTCCGTACACAGCGCGCGCCGGGCCGGGGCCGTTGACAGCCCGGTCTTCCTGCCTGTCAGAGAAAGACTTGTAACAGATGGTCAACTGGCCATCAGACACGGAAATTCCACCCCGCACAATGCGGCTGTTACAAATTTGGAGTACCTGATGGACCAGCCTGCAGTTGCCCGCGTGGACCGAGTGGTGGTGGTTGACGACGACGCCCGCATCCGTGACCTGCTGCGCCGCTACCTGACGCAAGAAGGCTTCGACGTGTTGCTGGCCGAGGACGCCAAGGCACTGAACCGGGTGCTCACCCGCGAGACGGTGGATTTGATCGTGCTGGACCTGATGATGCCGGGCGAAGACGGCCTGTCAGTGTGCCGTCGTCTGCGCGCTGCCGGTGACACCACGCCCATCATCATGCTGACAGCCAAGGTCGACGACGTCGACCGCATCGTCGGGCTGGAGGTTGGCGCCGACGATTACCTGTCCAAACCCTTCAACCCGCGTGAGCTGCTGGCCCGCATCCATGCCGTGCTGCGCCGCAGGCCCGCGCCCGAGGCACCGGGCGCGCCTTCCAAGGACGGCCAACTCGTCCACTTCGGTCCCTTTGAGTTCGATCTCTCGCTGCGACGCTTGTCCAAGGGCGGTGAACAGATCGCCCTGACCACCGGAGAGTTCTCCATGCTCAAAGCGCTGGTGCGCCATCCCCGTCAGCCGCTGTCGCGCGACAAGCTGGCGCAGCTGGCGCGCGGCAGGGAGTTCGAGCCCTTCGACCGCAGCCTGGACGTGCAGATTTCGCGACTGCGCAAGATGCTCGAACCCGACCCGGCACAGCCGCGCTATATCCAGACCGTCTGGGGCGTGGGCTACGTGTTCGTGCCGGACGGCGTGAACTGACCCTTCTCCCCCTCACCCCCCGGTCTCCCCTGCCTTGAATCTCTTCTGGCGAACCTTCACCCTGTTGGCCCTCTTGCTCACCGGCACGGTCATCGCCTGGGTGCAGACCGCAAGAGTGCTGGATGTCGAACCGCGGGCCCAGCACGCAGCACAACAAACGGCCGACCTGGTTCAGCTGGCGCGCGCGACGCTGCAAACCAGCAGCGGCAGCGGGCGCGCCGCGCTGCTGCGAAACCTCGAGACCCAGGCCGCATTGCAGATCAGGCCGCGCGAACCGGTGGACCGCCTGGACCGCTTCGAGCCCGACAGCTACATGGCGCACTACACCGAGGCGTTGCGCCGATCGTTGGGCCCGGACACCCTGGTCGTCCGTCGGGTGAACGGCAGTCCGGCGCTGTGGGTGAGCTTCGCTGCCGATCGCGAGCGCTTCTGGCTGCGCACCGAACTGCCCCCGAGCGGCGCGCGCCATGACAAGGGCTGGCCCGTGTGGCCGGGCATTGCGCTGCTGCTCACGCTGGCTGGTTCAGCCCTTGTGGCGCGTCTGATCAACCAGCCGCTCAGGCAGCTGTCCTTCGCCGCCAGCCGGGTGCGCGGCGGCGATCTGGACTCACGGCTCGACGAAACCACCTTGACGAGCGAGATTCGCGAGGTCAACAAGGGCTTCAACAAGATGGCCCGGGAGCTGGCCCGCGTGGAAGAAGACCGTGCCGTGATGCTGGCCGGCATCAGCCACGACCTGCGCACACCGCTGGCCAGGCTGCGGCTGGAAACCGAAATGAGCGTGTACGAGGACGAGGCCAAGCGCAACATGGCCATGGACATCGACCAGCTCGACGCCATCATCGACAAGTTCATGGACTACGCACGTCCGGGCGCCACCCAGACCCGGCCGGTGCACGTGTCGCAACTGCTCGACCGTGAGACAGCGATGTTCCGCGACACCTCGCAAATCCGCATCACGGCGAAGGTGGCCATCGACCTGGCCGTGATGGCCGACGAGACCGAGTTGGGCCGTGTCTTCCAGAACCTCTTCGAGAACGCCCGCCGCTACGGCCGCGGCACCTACACCGGCGTGGCCGAGGTGAATGTCAGCTATGCCAACGCCGGCGTGTGGACCATCATCAGCGTGCGCGACCAGGGCCCGGGCGTGGCGCCCGAAAAACTGTCACAGCTGACCACGCCGTTCTTCCGCGGCAACGCCGCGCGCACGGCCGCCACCGGCGCCGGCCTGGGCCTGGCCATCGTCGAAAAGGCCCTGCAGCGCATGGGTGGCAGCCTGGAGTTGGCGAACGCGCCCGACGGCGGACTGGTGGCGCACCTGCGATTGAAGCGAGCGACAGGCTGACCCAGTCGGTGGGCGGCCCCCCCTCGAATCGGGGGGTCTGCGGGTTTTCCTAGGGAGCTGCTGGCGCACGGCTTGCTAACTTTCACCGGCCGATCAACAACTTGGAGGAATCTTATGAAAACCGCTCGATCCTGGGTTCTTTTGGGCACCCTGCTGGGGCTGTCCTCGTTGGCTTCTGCTGCGACCGCGCCCTTTGTGGGCACTCTGGCGGTCACCGACGCGGTCTTCAACCGTCCCCTGTCCGGCAATCCGCCTTCCGGCTTGAGTGGCGTGGGCACCGCCGTGAGCTTTGATGTCTTTCCCTTCTTCGTGACCGCAGCAGACACCTACTCGCTGGCGACACTGTCGGCCAACTTGTTGCCGATACCGGCTGACGACACCTTCATGGTGCTGTACCAGACGAGCTTCAACCCCGGCGCGCCGCTGAGCAATGTCTTGCAAGCCGACGACGATGCCGGTCCCGGTGCCCTGTCCCTCATCACCCGGCCCTTGGTGCCGGGCATCCAGTACGTGATGGTCGTCACCTCATTCAGCAATGCCACTTTCGGTGACTACACCGGCAGCATCAGCAACGCCGGTGCCGGCACGGCCGTCTTTGGCGCGGTGCCCGAGCCTTCGACAGCGCTGATGATGCTCGGTGCATTGGCGGCCGGGGGCTTGGTGGCTGCACGACGCCGGCAAGTCTGACAGCCAGTCCGCCCCACACCCCACGGGCCGCCTGCGAGCGGCCCGTTTCAATTCTCGGACGTGCGAAACAGCAGGCACACTGCCCGCGCCTCGATGGCGCGACCTTCGCCCACCGGGCCCAATTTTTCGGCCGTCTTGGCCTTGACGTTGACGGCGCCGACATCCAGGGTCAAAGCCAAGGCGATGCGTGCGCACATGTCAGGAATGTGAGGTGCCATCTGCGGCGCTTGCGCCACGATGGTGCTGTCCACGTTGACGATTCGATAGCCGGCTGTGCGGACGCGGCGGGCGGCCTCGGTGAGCAACACCACTGAATCCGCGCCCTTGAAGGTGACATCGGTGTCGGGAAAGTGCCGCCCAATGTCGCCCAGTCCGGCCGCGCCGAGCAGCGCGTCGGTGATGGCGTGAAGCAAGGCGTCAGCGTCCGAATGGCCGAGCAGGCCGTGGCTGTGCGGGATGGTCACGCCGCCCAGCACCAGCGGGCGGCCCGTGACGAGCTGGTGCGTGTCCCAGCCTTCGCCGATGCGCAGTCGCAGGACGTCCGTCATCGCGTCTCCAGGAGTCGTTGGGCCAGGGCGAAGTCAGCCGGCCAGGTGAGTTTGAAGTTCTCGGCCTCGCCGGGCACGAGCAGCGGGGCGTGGCCCAGGGCCTCGACGGCGCTGGACTCGTCGGTGATACCTGCCGTGCCAGCCGCCAGCGCCTGATGGAGCAGCCCCAGGCGGAACATCTGCGGCGTCTGCGCCAGCCACTTGGCCCGCCGGTCCAGCGTGGCGACCACGCGGCCGACGGACTCTTGCTTCAACGTGTCGGCCAGCGGCAGCGCCAGCAGCCCTCCGACGGCGTCATCCAGGCAGGCCTCGATCAGCCGGTTCACCCAAGCCGGCCGCAGCAGGCAACGGGCGGCGTCGTGCACCAGAACCCAGTCATCGTCGCGAACGTCGCGCTCGCGCAGGGCCCCCAGCCCGTTCAGCACGCTCAGCGCCCGGCTCGCACCACCGCAGCGCGTGACCCAGGCCCCGGCCCCCTCGAATCCTGGCACGTGGCGCTCGAACTGGTCGTCGTCGGGTGACAGCACCACCAGCGTGGCCGCCAGGCGCGGCACGTCGCGCAAGGCCTGCAGCGTGTGTGCCACCACGGCCTGGCCACCGAGCATGGCGTACTGTTTGGGCAGCACCGTACCGGCCCGCGCACCGACGCCGGCACAAGGCACCAGGGCAAAGCATTGCGGGGTTGCCAGCACAGACATCGGGTCGATTCTAGAATCGGGGACTCACGCCCCGCCGTCACGTCGCCGGGGCGGTTTGCTTTTTCGCCGTCCATTCAGCCCCGATGCAACTGCCCTCGATCTTTCCTGGCAAACGCTTCACCCTGCCGCGCAGCCCCGGCTCTTCTGACGCCTTGTTGCTGGCCCGCCTGGCGCGCAGCCATGCCGATGCAGGTCGCTTGCTGGCCGTCTTCAGCGCCGAGCCTGCCGACACCGCCCGCCTGGCCGAGGAACTGCCCTTCTTCGAGCCCGGCCTGCGCGTGGCCGTGTTTCCCGACTGGGAGACCCTGCCCTACGACACCTTCAGCCCGCACCAGGACCTGATCTCAGAACGCCTGGCCACGCTGTGGCGCATCCACAGTGGCGACGTCGATGTCGTGCTGCTGCCGGCCAGCACGGCGCTCACCCGGCTGGCGCCGCCGTCGTTCATGGCGGGCACCACCTTCCACTTCAAGCAGAAGTCGCGGCTGGACGAAGCGCGCCTGAAGGCGCAACTCACGCTGGCCGGCTACCAGCACGTCAGCCAGGTCGTCTCACCAGGCGAGTACGCCGTGCGCGGCGGACTGATCGACCTCTTCCCCATGGGCAGCCTGGTGCCGTTCCGCGTGGACCTCTTCGACGACGAGGTCGAATCGATCCGCACCTTCGACCCCGACAGCCAGCGCAGCCTGTACCCGGTGCCCGAAGTGCGGCTGCTGCCAGGGCGCGAGTTCCCGCTCGACGACAAGGCGCGGAGTGCGTTTCGCGCGCGCTGGCGCGAGCAGATCGAAGGTGACCCGACGCGTTCGCGCATTTACAAGGACGTTGGCGCGGGCATCGCCAGCGGCGGCATCGAGTACTACCTGCCGCTGTTCTTCGACGAGCCTGGGACCTTGTTCGACTACCTGGGGCCCGCGGCCGCGCTGGTGCTGCACGGCAAGGTGGACGAAGCGCTTGAGCGCTTCTGGATCGACACCCGCGAGCGCCACCGCTTCCTGCAGCACGACCCCGAACGTCCCCTTTTGCCGCCGGCCAGCATCTTCATGCCGGCCGAGGAGTTCTTCCAGCGCACGCAGGCGCATGCCACGCTGTCCCTGCGCGGCACCGACCCCGTGCCCTGGGCGCGGCCGCTGCCCGATGTGAGCATCGATCGCGGCGCCACCGACCCGCTGGGCCTGCTGGAAAGGCACCTGCGCCAGACCGCCCACCGCGTGCTGCTGGTCGCCGAGAGCGACGGCCGCCGCGAAAGCCTGCTCGAGCTGCTGCGCGACCACGGCATCAACGTGCCCAGCGTGGCCACGCTGGCGGAGTTTCTGGCGCCCGCAGAGCAGATCGAGAAAGTCGCCATCACCGCGGCGCCACTGGCTGAAGGCTTCCACTGGATCGATGCCGGCGAGTCGGGTGGCCAAGCGGTCTCGGTGCAGTTCATCACCGAGACCGAGCTCTTCGCGACCACGCCGCAAGCGCGCAAACGGCGCAAGCAGGAACAGGTCAGCAGCGTCGAAGCGCTGATCAAGGACCTGTCAGAGCTCAAACTCGGCGATCCGGTGGTGCACTTGAACCACGGCATCGGGCGCTACCGGGGCTTGTTGAACATCGACATTGGCGACGGCCCCAACGAGTTCCTGCACCTGGAATACGCCGACAAGGCGACGCTGTACGTGCCAGTGTCGCAGCTGCAACTCATCAGCCGCTACACCGGCGTCAGTGCCGACGAAGCGCCGCTGCACCGGCTCGGTTCGGGCCAGTGGGAAAAGGCCCGCCGCAAGGCCGCCGAGCAGGTGCGCGATACGGCTGCGGAGTTGCTGAACCTGTACGCCCGCCGCGCCGCGCGCGAAGGTTTTGCGCATCGCTTCAGCCCCAAGGACTACGAAGCCTTCGCCACCAGCTTCGGCTTCGAAGAAACCGCTGACCAGCGCGCCGCCATCCACGCCGTCATCCAGGACATGGTCAGCCCCAAGCCCATGGACCGGCTGATCTGCGGCGACGTCGGCTTCGGCAAGACCGAGGTCGCCCTGCGTGCCGCCTTTGTGGCCGTGCACGGCGGCAAGCAGGTAGCCATCCTGGCGCCCACCACGCTGCTGGCCGAACAGCACTACCAGACGCTGGTGGACCGCTTTGGCCAGTGGCCAGTGAAGATTGCCGAGCTGTCGCGATTCCGTTCGCCCAAAGAGGTGAAGGCCGCGCTGGAAGGCATCGCTGCCGGCACGGTGGACATCGTGGTGGGCACGCACAAGCTGCTGTCGTCCGATTGCAAATTCGCCCGGCTGGGCCTGCTCGTCATCGACGAAGAACACCGCTTCGGCGTGCGCCACAAGGAAGCCATGAAGGCGCTGCGGGCCGAGGTGGACGTGCTCACCCTCACCGCCACGCCGATCCCGCGCACGCTGGGCATGGCGCTGGAAGGGCTGCGCGATTTGTCGGTGATTGCCACCGCCCCGCAGCGCCGCCTGGCCATCAAGACCTTCGTGCGCAGCGAAGGCAACAGCGTCATTCGCGAAGCTGTGCTGCGCGAGCTCAAGCGCGGCGGGCAGGTCTATTTCCTGCACAACGAGGTCGAGACGATCCAGAACCGCAAGCAGAAGCTGGAAGAGCTGCTGCCCGAGGCGCGCATCGCCGTGGCCCACGGCCAGATGCCCGAGCGCGAGCTGGAACAAGTGATGCGCGACTTCGTGGCCCAGCGCCACAACCTGCTGCTGTGCAGCACGATCATCGAAACAGGCATTGACGTGCCCACGGCCAACACCATCGTCATGAGCCGCGCCGACAAGTTCGGCCTGGCGCAGTTGCACCAACTGCGCGGCCGCGTCGGCCGCAGCCACCACCAGGCCTATGCCTACCTGCTGGTGCCCGACACCCAGGCGCTGACCAAGCAGGCGACCATGCGGCTCGACGCCATCCAGGCCATGGAGGAGCTGGGCTCGGGTTTCTATCTCGCCATGCACGACCTGGAAATCCGCGGTGCCGGCGAGGTGCTGGGCGAGAACCAGAGCGGCAACATGATGGAAGTGGGCTTCCAGCTCTACAACGACATGCTCAGCGAAGCCGTGCGCGCCTTGCGGTCCGGACGCGAGCCCGACCTGCTGGGGCCATTGAGCGCCACGACAGAGATCAACCTGCACGCCCCGGCCCTGCTGCCCGACGCCTACTGCGGCGACGTGCAAGTGCGGCTGAGCTTGTACAAACGCCTGGCCACGGCTGAAAAGGCATTGACCATCGACACGCTTCTTGAAGAGGTCACCGACCGCTTCGGCAAGCTGCCCGCGCAGGGCCAGACGCTCTTCGACACCCACCGCCTGCGCGTGCTGGCCAAGTCCTACGGCGTCATGAAGATCGACGCCGGCCCCAAGCTCATGAACATCACCTTCCGCGCCCAGGCCCCGGTGGAAGCGCAGCGCATCGTCGAACTGGTGCAGAAGAACCGCGCCATCAAGCTGGTCGGCAACGACAAGCTGCGCGTGGACCGCGAGATCTCGGCGCCCGCCGACCGCGCGCACTACCTGCGCGACCTGTTCAAGGCCCTCGGGCCGCCCAGGGCGGTGGTGACATGACGGCGCACCACGGCGCACACGAATTCGAGCCCGGGCTGTTCATCCGCGGCTTCATGCCGCCGCTGCGTCTGGCGCACTTCAAGCTCGTCGCCTTCGACATGGATTCCACGCTGATCAACATCGAGTGTGTTGATGAGATTGCCGACATCGTGGGCCGCAAGGCTGAAGTGGCGGCCATCACCGAAGCCGCCATGCGCGGCGAGATCACCGACTACAAAGACAGCCTGCGCCGCCGCGTGGCCTTGCTGGCTGGCGTGCCGCAAGAGGCGCTGCAGCGTGTGTTCGACGAGCGGCTGCGGCTCAACCCCGGCGTCGAGACCTTCGTGCGTGCCTGTCAAGCCGCAGGGCTGAAGACATTGCTCGTGTCTGGCGGCTTCACCTTCTTCAGCGAGCGCGTACGCGCCCGCTTGGGGCTGGACTTCGCCCGTGCCAACACGCTCGGCCTGTCCAGCGGCAAGCTGACCGGGACGCTGCAGGACCGGCCCTGGGGCGACATCGTCGACGGGCCTGAGAAGAAGCGCGTGCTGCTCGAGGTCTGCGAGTTGATGGGCATCGGGCCGGAACAAGCCATTGCCGTGGGCGACGGCGCCAACGACCTGCCGATGATGCAGGCCGCGGGGCTGTCGATCGCCTTCCACCCCAAGCCGGCGGTGCGCGAACAGGCGATGCTGTCCATCGTCACAGGCGGCATGGACCGCGCACTGCCACTGTTGCTGCGCTGAACCGAACCGGCCCCTGGCCGCCTACTTGAACCCGACACGGTCCAGCATCTGCTGCACCTGCGCCGTGTTGGCGCCCACCTTGTTGATGGGCACCGTTTCGGCCTTGAAGGCACCCAGGCGGGCCAGCACGGGGTTGTTGCTCTTCACCGTCGGCACGGCGGGGTACTCGTTGTTGCCGTCGGCCAGCATGGCCTGGGCCGAATCACTGGCCAGGTATTCCAGGAAGCGCACGGCCGCGTCGCGGTTCTTGGCGTTGCGCGCCACGGCCGCACCCGAGATGTTGACGTGCGTGCCCCAGCTGGCCTGGTTGGGGAACATCACCGCCACCTTCTCCATGGCCGCGATGTCGGCAGGCTTGGACGAGCGCATCAGCCGCGCGACGTAGTAGGTGTTGCTCAGCGCCACGCCGCATTCCCCCGAGGCCACGCCCATGATCTGGTCGGTGTCGCCGCCCTTCGGCGCGCGCGCGAGGTTGTCGACGATGCCCTTGAGCCAGGCCTCGGTGCGCTGCGGGCCCAGGTGTTCGAGCTGCGATCCGATCAGGCTGAGGTTGTAGGGGTGCGAGCCCGACCGCGTGCACACCAGGCCCTTCAGCGCCGGTGCGGCCAGTTTCTCGTAACTGTCGACATCGGCCGGCTTGACGCGGGCCTTGTCGTAGACCAGCACGCGGGCGCGGGTGGACACGCCGAACCACTGCGGCCCGCTGCCGGTGTCGCCACCGCGCAGTTGGACGGGAATGCGCTGCTCCAGCAGCGCCGACTTGACGGGCTGGAACAGGCCGTCTTGTTCACCGCGCCAGAGCCGGGCCGCGTCGACCAGCAGGATCACGTCGGCCGGGCTGGACGTGCCCTCGGCCTTCAGCCGCGCCAGGATGCCGGCGTCGTCGGCCTCGACACGGTTGATGCGGATGCCGGTGGCCTGGGTGAAGTTGGTGTACAGCGCCTCATCCGTCTGGTAGTGGCGGGCCGAGTACAGGTTGAGCACGGCTTCCTGGGCCTGGGCGAGCGGTGCGGACAGCGCGGCGATGGACAGCGCTGCGACGGCCAGGGCGCGCAAACGGGTCGGGAAACGGGCGGAGAAACGGGCGGAGAAACGGGCAGGGAGGCGCAGGTTCACGGGCAGGTCCTTGAGAGGCTTCGGTGTCCACATCATAACCTTAATGCGAATCATTGTCATTACTATTACTCGATGACGATCAACCCGTCAGCTGTGCCCACACCTTGTCCAGCCGCTTCACGCTCACCGGCTGCGGCGTTCGCAGTTCCTGGGCGAACAGGCTGATACGCAGTTCTTCCAGCAGCCAGCGGTACTCGTCCATGCGGGCGTGTCCTGCCCCCTTCAGCTCGGCCACGCGGCGCAGCCAGCGCTGCTCCAGCGGGCGCAGTTCGGCCAGGCGGGCGGTGTCGCGAGCGGGGTCGGCGCGCCACTTGTCCAGGCGCATTACCACGCCCTTCAGGTAGCGCGGCATGTGCTGCAAGGCCGGCCACGGTGTCTGCACCAGGAAGCGCTTGGCCACCAGGCGCTGCAGTTGCGCGGTGATGTCGTCGGCCACCTCGCGCGGGGCCTTGCTGTCCTTGAGCTTGCGCAGCGCGGCGACATGCTCGGCAAGGACGACGCCCGCCACACGCGCCACCTCGTGCGCGATGAGCGTCAGCCGCGGCCGGCCCTCTTCAAGGCGGCGGGCGAAGGCGCGTTCGTCCTGCGGCAAGGGGTCGGCCAGGAAGGCACGGTCCAGCGCGACGTCGATGATCTGCGCGCGCAGCTCTTCCAGCGTGCCCAGCGCCAGGTAGGCGCCGGCCATCTTGGTCATGTCCGGGATGCCCTTCTCCAGGTACTTCAGCGGCTCCTTGATCTGCAGCGACACCAGCCGCCGCAAGCCCGCCGCGTGTCGCGCCGCGGCGAGGTCGGGCTCGTCGAAGACCTCGATCTCGACATGCGTGGCGCAGTCCAGCAGCGCCGGGAAGCCCACCAGCACCTGCGCGCCGCGGCGGATCTCCATCAGCTCGGGCAGCTCGCCGAAGGTCCAGGCGGTGTACTTCTGCGCCGCCAAGGGCGCGACTGCGGCCGCGGGCGCAGTCGCGGCAAGCACCGCCTGCACGCCCCGCCCTGCCGGCGCAGCCGCCGCACCTGCTTGCGCCACAGGCGCGGCCACCTTCAATGCCGCCAGCGCCTGGAACGCCGTGCGCGCCTGCCCGCCCAGCTCGGCCTTCAGACCAGCCAGATCACGGCCCAGACCGAGCTGCCGGCCGTGCTCGTCGACGACGCGAAAGTTCATGAACAGGTGCGCCGGCAACTGGTCGAGCTTGAAATCGTTGCGCAACACGGCCAGCTGGGTGCGCTCGCGCACGGCCTTGAGAAGTGCCTCCATCAGGCTGCCCTGGCCGAAGGGCGTGAGCTCGCAGAACTCCGCCGCGTAGTCCGGCAGTGGCACCAGCCGCGTGCGCGGGCGCTGGTGCAGGCTCTTGGTCAGCGCCAGCACCTTGGCGGCCAACATGCCCGGCACCAGCCACTCGCAGCGCTCTTCGTTGACCTGGTTCAGGGCGTAGATGGGCACCGTCACCGTTACACCGTCCCTGGCATCGCCCGGCTCGTGCAGGTAAGTCGTCGCGCAGTCGATGCCGCCCAGCCGCAATACCTTGGGAAAGGCCGACGTGGTGATCCCGGCCGCCTCGTGGCGCATCAGTTCCTCACGCGTCAGCTGCAGCAGCTGCGGCTGCTTCTTCACCTCTTCGCGGTACCACTTCTCCAGCGTGGCGCCTGAGCACACGTCGGGCGGCAACTGCTGGTCGTAGAAGGCGAAGATCAGCTCGTCGTCGACCAGCACGTCCTGCCGGCGGGCCTTGTGTTCGAGTTCCTGCACCTGCTTGATGAGCTTGCGGTTGTGCGCCAGAAACGGCAGCCGCGTTTCCCACTCCTCGCCCACCAGGGCTTCGCGGATGAAGATGGCGCGCGCCGCAGGCGGGTCGAGGCGACCGAAGTTCACGCGCTTGTTGTTGTAGATGACGATGCCGTACAGCGTGGCGCGCTCCAGCGCCACCACCTCGGCCGCCTTCTTCTCCCAGTGCGGCTCGAGCAGCTGCGTCTTCATCAGGTGGCCCGCGATGCCGGGTATCCACTGCGGCTCGATGGCCGCGAGGCCACGACCGTACAGCCGCGTCGTCTCGACGAGTTCGGCGGCCACCAGCCAGCGCCCGGGCTTCTTGCTCAGGTGCGCGCCGGGGTGGCGCCAGAACTTCACGCCGCGTGCGCCCAGGTACCACTCGTCTTCTTCGCTCTTGCAGCCCAGGTTGCCCAGCAGCCCGGCCAGCATCGACAGGTGGATCTGTTCGTAGCTGGCCGGCAGCGTGTTCAGCCGCCAGCCGTGTTCTGCCACCACGGTGTGCAGCTGCGAGTGGATGTCGCGCCACTCGCGCACCCGGCGCACGCTGACGAAGCTGTCGCGCAAGCGCTGTTCCTGCTGGCGGTTGGTGAGCTTGTGACTGGCCGCGCCGCTGGCATCGGCGTGGCCGCGGCCCTCCTCGATCCACTTCCACAGCTTCAGGTAGCCCAGGAACTCCGACTTTTCGTCGTCGAACTTCTTGTGCCGTTCGTCGGCGGTCTGCGCTTGTTCCTGCGGGCGGTCGCGCACGTCCTGCCCGCTCAGCGCGGCGGCGATCACGAGCACCTCGCTCAGCGCCTCGCGGTTGCGCGCCTCCAGGATCATGCGGCCGACCCGCGGGTCGAGCGGCAGCTTGGAGAGCTCGCGGCCCATCGACGTCAGTTCGTTGGCCTCGTCGATGGCGTTCAACTCGTCCAGCAGCGCGTAACCGTCGGCGATGGCCTTCTTCGGCGGCGCTTCGAGGAACGGAAAGTCCTCCACCGCGCCCAGGTGCAGCGCCTTCATGCGCAAGATCACGCCGGCCAGCGAAGAACGCAGGATCTCGGGGTCGGTAAAGCGCGGCCGGCCGGCGAATTCCTTCTCGTCGTACAGGCGGATGCAGATGCCGTCGGCCACGCGCCCGCAGCGCCCGGCGCGCTGGTTGGCTGCGGCCTGGCTGATGGGCTCGACCTGCAACTGCTCGACCTTGCTGCGGTAGCTGTAGCGCTTGACGCGCGCCAAGCCGGTGTCGATGACGTAGCGGATGCCCGGCACGGTGAGCGAGGTCTCGGCCACGTTGGTGGCCAGCACGATGCGGCGGCCGTTGCCGGCCTCGAACACGCGGTCCTGCTCGGCCGGTGACAGGCGTGCGAACAGCGGCAGCACCTCGGCCTGCGGCCCGCCACGGTGGACTTGCGCGAGGTGCTTGCGCAGGTGATCGGCAGCATCGCGAATCTCGCGCTCGCCGGGCAGGAAGACGAGGATGTCGCCCGCCGCATGTCGCCACAGTTCGTCGACGGCGTCGGCGATGGCGTCTTCCAGACCGAAGTCACGCCGCTCTTCGAAAGGCCGCCAGCGCTGTTCGACAGGAAACAAGCGCCCCGACACCATGATGACCGGCGCGGGGCCACGAATGGACTCAAAGTGCCGCGCAAAGCGGTCGGCGTCGATGGTGGCCGAGGTGACGACGATCTTCAGGTCGGGCCGGCGCGGCAGCAACTGGCGCAGGTAGCCGAGCAGGAAGTCGATGTTCAGGCTGCGCTCGTGCGCCTCGTCGATGACCAGCGTGTCGTAGCCACGCAGCAGCGGGTCGCGCTCGGTCTCGGCGAGCAGGATGCCGTCGGTCATCAGCTTGACGGACGCCCCAGGCTGGATGCGGTCCTGGAAACGCACCTTGTAGCCGACCACCTCGCCCAGCGGCGAATTCAGCTCCTGCGCGATGCGCTTGGCCACGCTGCTGGCAGCAATGCGGCGGGGCTGGGTGTGGCCGATCAAACCCGTGCCACCCGCGCCCAGGCCGCGGCCGAGTTCGAGCAATATCTTGGGCAACTGCGTGGTCTTGCCCGACCCGGTTTCACCGCAGACGATGACCACCGGGTTGTCGCGGATGGCGCGTGCGATCTCGTCCCGCCGGCCGGAGACCGGCAACGATTCGGGATAGTGGATGGGCGGGATGGGTTGCGCCGGGGCGGCGCGCGCAGGACGGGTCACGGGGGGCGGATTATGTCCGCCGCCCCGCGAAGTCACATCGAGTAGGCCATCACGTTCAGCACCGCGCCCTGTGGATCCTGGATGACGGCCATTCGGCCCACGCCGGGCACGTCCATGGCCGACACCAGGGTCTTGCCGCCCAAGGCGGCGCACTGGGCCAGCGTGTCTTCGACGCTGCTCACCGTCACATAGCAGCCCCAGTGCGGCGGCATCGGTGGCGCGCCCGGCGGCGGGCCCATGATGCCGCCGACAGACGTGTCACCAACCTTCACCACATGGTAGGGGCCGGTACCCATGTCCATGTCGTTCACGGCCCAGCCAAAGAGCTGGCTGTAAAAGGCGGCGGCGGCTTTGGGATCGCTGGTGGTCAGCTCGCTCCAGCTGAATGCACCGTGGGTCTTGTACACGTCCATGGGGGTCTCCAACGCAGGTGAGGGGCTGACATGCTGCTGCACAATCCGACGCAGCATGAGCCTCGTTTTCCCGCACACCTTCGTCCCCTGGTTCCGCGCCGTGGCGCCCTACATCCACGCCTACCGCGGCAAGACTTTCGTGGTGGCGATGACGGGTGAGTTGATTGCGGCCGGCAAGCTCCACATCTTCGTGCAGGACCTGTCCATCCTGCACGCCATGGGCATCAAACTGGTGCTGGTGCACGGCTTTCGGCCGCAGGTGAATGAACAGCTCGCCGCCAAGGGCCATGTCAGCCGATTCAGCCACGGCACGCGCATCACCGACCCGGTGGCGCTGGACGCGGCGCAAGAGGCCGCGGGACAGTTGCGCTTCGAGATCGAGGCGGCGTTTTCGCAAGGCCTGCCCAACACGCCCATGGCCAACGCCACTGTGCGCGTGGTGTCGGGCAACTTCCTCACGGCGCGGCCGGTGGGCATCGTGGACGGCATCGATTTCATGCACAGCGGCCTGGTGCGGCGGGTCGACCAGGCCGCCATTCGCCGCGCCATCGACATCGGCGCGCTGGTGCTGCTCAGCCCCTTCGGCTTCTCGCCCACAGGCGAGGCCTTCAACCTGACGATGGAAGAGGTGGCCACCTCCACCGCCATCGCGCTGCAGGCCGACAAGCTGGTCTTCATGACCGAGATCGCCGGCATCCACGAGGACCTGGCCGACCCGGAAAGTGCCATCGACACCGAGCTCGCCTTGGCCGAGGCCAAGCGGCTGTTGGCCAGCCTGCCCAAGCCTGCGCAACCCACCGACACCGCGTTCTACCTGCGCCACTGTGTGACCGCCTGCGAGGGCGGCGTAGAGCGCTCGCACATCCTGCCCTTCGCCGCCGATGGCGCGCTGCTGCTCGAGGTGTTCACGCACGACGGCGTGGGCACCATGGTGGTCGACGAGAAGCTGGAGAGCCTGCGCGAGGCCGCGTCCGACGACGTGGGCGGCATCCTGCAGCTCATCGAGCCCTTCGAACGCGACGGCACGCTGGTGCGGCGAGAACGCACCGAAATCGAACGCGACATCGCCACCTACACCGTCATCGAACACGACGGCATCATTTTCGGCTGCGCCGCGCTGACGCCCTACCCTGAAGCGCGCACGGCCGAGATGGCCGCGCTGACCGTGTCGCCGCTGTCGCAGGGCCAGGGCGACGGGGAACGCATCCTCAAGCGCATCGAGCAGCGCGCCAAGGCTGCGGGCCTGGATACCTTGTTTGTGCTCACCACGCGAACCATGCACTGGTTCATCAAGCGCGGCTTTACGCAAGTCGACCCCGACTGGCTGCCCGAGGCGCGCAAGAGAAAATACAACTGGGACCGGCGCTCGCAGGTGCTGGTCAAGAAACTGCTTTGATCACGGAGATTCTCATGACACGAATGGTTCAGTGTGTACACCTCAAGAAGGAAGCCGAGGGACTGGGGTTTTCCCCCTACCCGGGCGAATTGGGCAAGCGCATTTACGAAAATGTCAGCAAGGAAGCCTTCGAACTCTGGAAGAAACACCAGACCATGCTCGTCAACGAAAATCGGCTCAACTTGGCCGATGCGCGGGCCAGGCAGTATTTGGCGCGGCAGATGGAACAATTTTTCTTTGGCGACGGGGGCGACAAACCCATGGGGTATGTGCCGCCGTCGGCATGATCTATATCCAAAGCGATCAAGGGTGATATTATTCCGGCCTCATCCAACCATCCGGAGATAATCATGGCCACCCTCAAAGAACTGCTAGCCCAGGAAGAACAACTGTCCGCCCAACGGGAGGCCCTGGGCCGACAGATTGCTGCGGCCAAGCAGGCCGAGCGCGCGGGCGCCATCACCGAGGTAAAGGCCTTGATGGCAGCCCATGGGCTGAGCTTGGCAGACCTCGGCACCCGCAGCCCCGCCGCGCCCCGGAGCAGCGCCGCCAAGAAAGTGGCTGCCAAGTACCGCAACACGGCCACCGGCGACAGCTGGTCGGGCCGCGGGCTGCAGCCCAACTGGCTCAAGAAAGCGCTGGCCGACGGTCGGTCACTCGACGAGTTCAAGGTCTGACCGACCTGCACGCAACGCGCAGTCAGCGCGTCGGCCGCCCCCTCGAACGCGGGACGCGAGGGCTAGCACCGACCCCAGTGCAAGGCGGCGGCCGCTAGCATTCAGCGGCATCCTCGGGGCTTCCCAGCAGTGAACAGAATCGGCTCTGCGCGCGCTTTGCTCGACCTCGGTGAGGGCTTGAAAGGCAGCAGCGCGCTTGCTGCGCGCACCCTGGCCGTGGGATTGGCCTGCCTCGCGCTTGGCCTGGTGGGAACGCTGTCGCAGGGGCTGGCGCCCTGGGGGGCCCTGGCCTTGTGCGCCGGGGCCGGACTCGCAGCCTCCTTGCGCTGGGGGCGGTCGGTGCTTCTGGGTGCCGTCGCCGGGTTGTTCATGGCACTGCTCGCGCTGGGTGAGCCGGCCGTGGGTGCGGTCTTCGCGGCTGCGGTGCTGTTGTCCAGCTGCCTTCTGGCCCGGGCCGCCTTGGCCCGCATCGGTTTCGACGCTCGACTGGACCGGGCCTGGGATGTGGGCGCGCTCGCCGCGGCCGTGGCCGTGGCCGCCGCCCTGCCGGCGGCCCTGCTGATGGCGGTATGGGTCACGGCGACCACACAGCGCACGCCACTGGTTGCCGTGACGCTGGGGTGGACCGTGTTGTACCTGGGCATGCTGCTGGCAGCCCTCCCTGTGCTCTCACTGGAACGGCGAGCCTTGCGGGCCCTGCAACCGCAATCGCCCTGGCTTGAACCCGCGCTGAGCGCCTCAGCCGTTGCCGTCATGCTCTGGTCGTTGTGGATGGCTGCTGGCAGCAGTTCGGCACTGGCACCCGTACCGGCCTACCTGCCGCACGTGCTCGTGGTGGCGCTGGCACTGCGCCGGCGGCTGGCATTGGCGAGTTCGGCGCTGCTGCTGGCAGCACTGCTTGTGGCGGGCCTGGCCGACCAAGGGCTGCTCCTGTGGGGCCCGGGCGGCGCCGTCAAGGCCCCCCTGGCCGCGTGGGTGGGGTCGGCGCTGACGTTGCTGCTGGCCGTGCATGCCGTCGTCGCCGACACCCACGGCAGGTCGAAACGCTGGGAATGGGCGCTGGACGGCTCCCAGTTGGGTGTGGCCGACTGGTCGTTGACGGACCACAAGGGCTTCGCGTCCACCGCTTGGCGAACCATCACGGGGCACCCGGAAAAGGCCTGGACGGCTGCAGCCTGGCTGTGGCAGGTCCACCCCGAAGACCGCACGCGTCTTGAGCACGGCATCGCCAGCCTTGCCCGCGGCGAGGCCGGTCGCCAGCAGATCGAACTGCGCATGCCGGCCGACCCAGGATGGCGCTGGCTGGAGGCCACCTTGCTCGTGATGGAACGAGACGGCCACGGCCGGCCGACCCGGTTGCTCGCCACGCTGGTCGACATCCAGGACCGCCGCGAGGCGCTTGAGCGACAGCGCATGTCGTCCAGCCTGTTCCAGCACCTCCACGAGGGCCTGCTGATCACCGACGCCGAGTTGCGCGTGCTGGACGTGAACCCCGCCTATTCGCAAATCCTGGGCGTCAGCCGAGACGAAGTGATGGGCACCGTGCCCTCGCTTCTTCGCCCCAACCCCGCCGACCCGCTGGCCCGGCAACAGCGCACTCTGATGTGGGCCGGGGTGGCCGACACCGGGCATTGGCGCGGCGAGCTCTTTGAGCGCCGTCGCAACGGCGAGCTGTGCACCCTGCAGGCCACGGTCTCCACGGTGCTGGGGCCTGCCGGCGACCTGCGCTACCACGTGCTGGTGCTGTCGGACATCACCGAGCAGCGGGTACAGCGAGAGCGGCTCGAACGGCAGGCGCACTTCGACGAACTGACACGGTTGCCGAATCGGGCCCGACTGACGCAGTTGCTGGACGAGGCGATGCTCGCGACCGACCGGGACGGTTACCTGCTGGTGGTGTGCTACCTGGACCTGGACCGCTTCAAGCCCGTGAACGACCGCTTCGGACATGCCGCCGGTGACCGCCTGCTGGCCGAGCTGGGTGGCCGCCTGCGCAGCGCCTTGCGCACCCGCGAGCACTGGGAGGACGCGGCTGCGCGCCTGGGTGGCGACGAGTTCGTGTTGCTGCTGCGTGCAGGCACGCTCGACGAAGCCCGCATGGCGGTCGAACGCGTGCTGCGGGTGGTGTCGATGCCCTACGCCATCGACCCGGCCCAGGAACCGGTGCAGGTGACGGCCAGCATGGGCGCCACCGTCTATCCCATGGACGGCAGCGACGCCGACACGCTGCTTCGCCACGCCAACCACGCGATGTACGGCGCCAAGCAAGCCGGGCGCAACGGCTACCTGTTTTTTGATGCCGAACACCGGCGCCGCACCGAAGAACGCGTCATGGCCATCGGCCGCGTGCAGGAGGCGCTGGACCTGCAGGAGTTCGTGCTGCACTACCAACCCAAGGTGGACATGCGCACGGGCCGCGTGCTCGGCTTCGAGGCCTTGCTTCGCTGGGAACACCCGCAGCAGGGGCTGATCGCGCCCCTGCAGTTCCTGCCGCTGATCGAGAACACGGGGCTGTCGTCGCGGGTGGGCGACTGGGTGCTGTCGCAGGCGCTGGACCACCTGGCACAGTGGCGGCGCGACGGCCTGGACATCTCGGTCAGCGTCAACATCTCGGCGCGCCACCTCCAGGAACCGGACTTCGCGCTGCGCCTGTCCGAACTGCTGGCGCGGCACGCCGACCCCATTGCCAAGCACCTGGAGCTGGAGATGCTGGAGACCGCAGCGCATGCCGACATCGAGGCCACGTCGGCGCTGGTCGTGCGCTGCCAGGCCCTGGGCGTGCGCTTTGCGCTCGACGACTTCGGCACCGGCTATTCCACGCTGACCTACCTCAAGCGGCTGCCGGTGGACGTGCTCAAGATCGACCGCTCCTTCGTGCACCACATGCTGGACGACACCCAGGACCGGGCCATCGTCGAAGGCGTGATCGGCCTGGCGCGCACCTTCGGCTGCGTGGTGGTGGCCGAAGGTGTGGAGTCGCCGGCACAGGCCCGCACCCTGCTGGAGCTGGGCTGCGAGATCGGCCAGGGCACGGGCGTGGCAGCGCCCATGCCCTCAGACCAGGTGGCCTCGTGGGTGCGCGAGTACCGCGGCATGTTCGCCCTGGCGCCGGCCGAGGTGGTGACGCTGCTGCCTGTCGGGCCGGCTGCACCGGTGGCGCCCGCACGCGGCCGCTAGACTTGGCTGGGTGATACCACCCGGCTTCTTGCAAGACCTGCTCACTCGCGTCGACATCGTCGAGGTCGTGGGGCGCCACGTCGAACTCAAGCGCGGCGGCGCCAACCTGATGGGGCTGTGCCCCTTCCACACCGAGAAGTCGCCAAGCTTCTCGGTCAGCCCGTCGAAACAGTTCTATCACTGCTTCGGTTGCGGGGCCAGTGGCGACGCCATCCGCTTCCTGACCGAGCACCTGGGCCTGAGCTTCGTTGAAGCCGTGCGCGACCTGGCCCAGGGCGCGGGCATGCAGGTGCCCGAAGAACAGGTCAGCGCCGACGAGCGCGAACGCCGAGACACCTTGCGGCAGCGACGGCTGTCGCTGGGCGCCGTGCTCAGCCGTGCGGCCGACTTCTACCGCAGCCAACTCAGTGCCAGCCCGCGTGCCATCGACTACCTGAAGCGGCGCGGGCTCACGGGCGCCGTGGCCGCGCGCTTCACCCTGGGCTTTGCGCCGCCCGGATGGCGCACGCTGGCCGGCGTCTTCCCCAGCTACGACGAGCCGCTGCTCGAAGAAGCCGGCCTGGTGCGCCAGCGTGTTGCCGATGACGCGACCGAGGCGGCCGACAGCGCAGCCACGCCGGCGCGTGACGCCGAGCAAGCCCGCGACAGAGACCGTGGCCGCTACGACTGGTTTCGCGAACGCATCATGTTCCCGATCCGCTCCGTGTCGGGCGAGGTCATCGGCTTCGGCGGGCGCGTGCTCGACGACAGCAAGCCCAAGTACATCAACTCGCCCGAGACCCCGTTGTTCAGCAAGGGGCGCGAGCTGTACGGCCTGTTCGAGGCCCGCCAAGCCCTGCGCGACAAGGGCTACGCGCTGGTCGTCGAGGGCTACATGGACGTGGTGGCCCTGGCCCAGAAGGGCTTTGCCAACGCCGTGGCCACCTTGGGCACGGCGTGCACGGCCGACCACGTGCAAAAGCTTTTCCGCTTCACCGATTCAGTGGTCTTCAGCTTCGACGGCGACGCCGCCGGGCGCCGCGCGGCAGCGCGGGCGCTGGAAGCGTCACTGCCGCACGCCAGCGACCTGCGCAGCGTGAAGTTCCTGTTCCTGCCGCCCGAGCACGACCCCGACAGCTACGTGCGCGAACTCGGCGCCCAGGCCTTCGACGACCAGGTGGCCCGCGCCGTGCCCCTGTCACGCCAATTGTTGGAACAAGCCTCGGCGGAGGCTGACGTACAAACTGCCGAGGGTCGCTCGAAGATGCTCGCGCAAGCCAGGCCGCTGTGGGCGGCCCTGCCCGACGGCGCACTCAGGCGTCAGTTGCTGCCCGAGCTGGCCCGGGCCGGGCAACTCAGTGCAGACGACCTGTCCAGCCTGTGGGGGCTGGGCGCGGCAGCCGCCCCGCGGCCGCGCAGCAGTGGCCTGACGCCGCCGCGGCGCATCGTCAGTGGCGGACGGCGCGCCCCGGCGGCATCGGCCGACCTGGCCTTGCGCTTGCTGCTGCGCCACAGCGACTGGTGGGAACGCCTGGCCAGCGACGACCAGCAGCTGCTGCATGAACTCGGCGGCACCCACGGTCTGGCCGTGGCCTGGATCGAACAGCAACTCACGGAACATGGCGCGCTGACCTGGGCTGCGCTGGACACGGGCCTGGCCGACCAGCCCTGGCAGGCCGAAGCGCGGGCCTGGGTGGCAGCCGCCGCAGCGGACGAAGAGCAAGACTTTGCGGACCTGCAACGGGTGCTGCACAGGCTGTGGATCGCCCGCCTGGACGAGGCCGTCAAGGCGCTCATCGCCGAAGGCCACACCGACCGTGAACACCTCGGCCGAATACAGGCCCTGCGCCAGCAGATCGCACACCACCGCGCCGCCGAGAGCGGCGCCTGAAGGCTCAGGTTGCGCCAGCGAGGCCTTCGCAAATCGTTATAATTGAAGGTTAGTTGCCGCGGCAAGAGTGACAGCAGCATCTCCGGGCCCCGACCACCCTAGACAAGGGTCCATCCAAGGTCAACCCCACCCGCAAGGGCTGCCCACCCCAATGAGTTCACGCGAGCTTGCCCGCCCGACACGCACGACCCCACGCACTGCCTTGCGCGGTGCAGGGGCGGCGGCATTGCCGAACGGCAAGACCGCCCCCATCTGGGTCCAGTGCGCACAGGGCACTCCCGTCGCCACCGTTTAACGAGGAATCGCATGACCGCCAAGAAGACCGCCGCAGCACCTGCCGCCAAGCCCGCCAAAGACACCAAGAGCACGGCGCCGGCTGCGCCTGTCGAAACGCAAGCCGTGGCCAAGGCCGCCAAACCGGTCGCCGCCAAGCCTGTGGCCGCGCCGGTCAAGGCTGCGGCCAAAGCAGCCCCTGCCAAATCAAAGGGCAAGGCAGAAGCCGCGCCCGCCAAGGGGGTGGCGAAGAAAGCCGCGGGCAGCAAGGCGGCGCTCCCGGTCGAAGAAGTCGACATGGCCGACATCGAGGCCGATCTTGAGGGCGAGCCCGAAGCAGAAGCCGAGGTCGACACCAGCACCGAGGGCGAGAAGGTCGAGAAGGTCAAGCCCCTGCGCATGAAGGTCAGCCGGGCCAAGGAGCGCGCGCTGATGCGCGAGTTCGGCCTGGAAGAAACCACGCTTAGCGAAGAAGAAGCCGCCAAGCGCCGGCACGAGCTGAAGACGCTCATCAAGATGGGCAAGACGCGCGGTTTCCTGACGCACCAGGAGATCAACGACCACCTGCCAGAAAAGTTGATCAACGAGGAAATCCTCGAGGCGATCATCTCGATGCTCAACGACATGGGCATCGCCGTCTACGAACAAGCGCCCGACGCAGCCACGTTGCTGGTGGCCGGCGGCGGCACCACCACGGCGACCGAAGAAGAGGCTGAGGAAGCCGCGGAAGCCGCCTTGTCCACTGTGGACAGCGAGTTCGGACGCACCACTGACCCGGTGCGCATGTACATGCGCGAGATGGGCACGGTGGAGCTGCTGACGCGCGAGGGCGAGATCGAGATCGCCAAGCGCATCGAAGGCGGGCTGCAGGCCATGATGCTGGCCATCAGCGCCAGCCCCACGACGATCGCCGAGATCCTGTCGATGGCCGACCGCATTGGCGCGGGCACCATGCAGATCAGCGAGGCGGTGGACGGTTTCATCAGCAGCGACGAGGCCGACGACTACGTGGCCGAAGAAGACTTCGACGAGTTCGACGAAGAAGACGACGACGACGGCCAGGGTGGCAGCAAGGCGCTGACCAAAAAACTGGAAGAGTTGAAGAAGCAGGCGCTTGAGAAGTTCTCCAACCTGCGCGTGCACTTCGACAAGATGCGCAAGTGCTACGAGAAGGACGGCTACAAGTCCCCTTCCTACAACAAGGCCCAGCACGCCATCAGCGAAGACCTGATGACGATCCGCTTCACCGTCAAGACCATCGAGAAGCTGTGTCACATCCTGCGTTCGCAGGTCGATGACGTGCGCCGCTATGAGCGTGAGATCCGCAAGATCGTGGTCGACAAGTGCGGCATGCCGCAGGACCACTTCATCAAGACCTTCCCGCCCAACGTGATGAACCAGAAGTGGGCCGAGAAGGAAATCGCCACCGGCAAGCCCTACAGCACCATCCTGCAGCGCAACTTGCCCGCCGTGCAGGAGATGCAGCAGAAGCTGGCCGACCTGCAAAGCCGCGCCGTCGTGCCGCTTGAAGACCTCAAGCAGATCAACAAGAAGATGAACGAGGGCGAAAAGTCCTCGCGCGACGCCAAGAAGGAAATGATCGAGGCCAACCTGCGCCTGGTGATTTCGATTGCCAAGAAATACACCAACCGCGGCCTGCAGTTCCTCGACCTCATCCAGGAAGGCAACATCGGCCTGATGAAGGCGGTGGACAAGTTCGAGTACCGCCGCGGCTATAAGTTCTCGACCTATGCGACGTGGTGGATCCGGCAGGCCATCACGCGCTCGATCGCGGATCAGGCGCGCACCATCCGTATCCCCGTGCACATGATCGAGACGATCAACAAGATCGTGCGCACGAGCCGCCAGATGCTGCACGAAATCGGTCGCGAGCCGACGCCGGAAGAACTGGCTGAAAAGCTCGCGATGCCGCTGGAGAAGGTGCGCAAGGTTCTCAAGATTGCCAAGGAGCCGATCAGCCTCGAGACGCCGATTGGCGAAGAGGACGATTCAAATCTTGGCGACTTCATCGAGGACAAGAACGCGCTGTTGCCGATCGATGCGGCGATCCAGAGCAATTTGCGTGAAACAACGACGCGCGTTCTCGCATCGTTGACGCCGAGAGAAGAGCGCGTGCTGCGCATGCGCTTCGGCATCGGCATGAACACCGACCACACG
>JANNWL010000191.1:0-6263 GCA_031414735.1 Burkholderiales bacterium
GAGAAGCGCCGGCTGACGATCTTCTTCAGCGACAAGGCCCATGGTGGCCAGCACCGCGCACACCGCCTCGCATCGCTGGCCGAGCAGAACCTGAAACGCCGCGTCAAGCTGCTGGGAGACATGGCTTGAACGACATCGCTGAACGCGCCGAGGTCGAGCTGGTCGACGACGCGCCCTTCCTGGCGCCCGTCTCCACCGACCTGCTCGACACGCTGCTCGCCCAGCACCGCCAGGCCCGCGCGCGCATCGCCGAGGTCGCGGCCTTTGTGAACGGCGAAGTGCACGCCAGCGTGCTGCACTACTTCTTGGAGGGCAACCAGGACCAGAGCCGCGGTGGGCGCTTCTGGGAACGGTCCGCCGACCAGCTGTTTGACGAGGCCGGCGCCGTGGCCGCGCTCAACGCCGCTTTCTGGTCGAAGGCTCTGTCGCTGACCGACGTGCTTGACCTGATGCCGCAGAAGCGCCGCAACGAGTGGCACAAGTCCATCAGCGAGAAGACCGCACCCGAGTTCGAGGAATCGACGGTGCGTGCCACCTTGGCGGACCTGATCGGCATGCGCGCGACCTTCTTCGCTGAGCGCGTCGACGGCATATTCCGCGGCCTGAGCGGCGAGCACGTCACCAACGCGCCCGAGGCCTTCGGCAAGCGGATGATCGTCGCCCACGTCCTGAGCGAGTACCACAGCGTCAACCACGGCCCGGCCGGGCTGATCAACGACCTGCGCTGCGTCATCGCCAAGTTCATGGGCCGCGACGAGCCCAAGCACACGGCCAGCTCGACGCTGGTGGCCGCGTTGAAGGGGCGATGGGGGGAGTGGGTTCCGGTGGACGGCGGCGCGCTGCGCGTGCGGCTGTACCGCAAAGGCACGGCCCATCTGGAGGTGCACCCGGACATGGCTTGGCGCCTGAACAAGGTGCTGGCCAGCATCTACCCGCTGGCGATTCCGGCCGAGTTTCGGCAAAAGCCGAAGCGGCGCGTGAAAGGCTTCGAGATGATGGGCCGGCCGCTGCCGTTCCCGGTGCTCGAGCTGATCGCCGACATGCGGGAGGTCAAGCTGCGCGTGCCCAACGCCTGGCCAGAGCGCTACACCACCGTCCACAACGCGGTGCAGTTCGGCTACGGCCACGGCGCCGGCGTTGATGCGGTGGTGCGCGACGAGGCCGGCCGGGTGCTTGAGGCCATCGGCGGCGTGCGCGAGCCGCAGGGATGGTGGCAGTTCGACTACAGGCCCTTCGAAGTGATCCAGGAGATCGTCGTCAGCGGCTGCATCCCTGACCAGCGCGCGCACCAGTTCTACCCGACGCCGCGCGGCCTGGCTGCCCGCCTGGTCGAGCTGGCCGCCATCGGCGACGCGCACCAGGTGCTGGAACCCAGCGCCGGCACGGGCGGGCTTGCCGACCTGCTGCCGGTCGGCCGGACGCGCTGCGTGGAGATCGCGCCGCTGCACTGCAAGGTGCTGCAGGCCAAGGGCCACGACGTGGTGGCTGGCGACTTCATCGAGTGGGCCGACACCACGGCCGAGCGCTTCGACCGCGTGGTGATGAACCCGCCGTTCAGCGGCCGCTGGCAGGCCCACGTCGAGCGCGCTGCGGCCCTGCTGAAGGCCGGCGGCCGGCTGGTGGCCATCGTGCCGTCTGGCGCGCAGAACCGGGACATCGCGCTGCCAGGATTGCAGGCGCGCTGGCATGGCCCTTTCGACAACGAGTTCGCCGGCACCAGTGTGTCGGTGGCGATCCTGGAAGCAGAGGCGGAATGAAGAAGATCAAGCTGCAAGACTGGGCCTCGCGCCAGTACGACCCACCGCCCTCGATGTGGACCCTTCGGCGCTGGGCGAGAGACGGCGAGATTCACCCAGTCCCCGAGAAGGTCGGCAAGACGTACTACGTGCGCGAGGATGCGCGCCGCCTGACCGGTGCGCCAGTCTCGCTCGTCGATAGACTGCGAGCAGCATGAATGCCGCGCGCCGCAGCCTGAAGCGAAGAGACTGGCCGCGCGGGCTGCGCGAGCCCCGTCCTGGCTACTACGCCTGGGACCACCCGAACGGCACCACGATGGCAATAGGTCGCGTGCCGTTGGCTGTTGCCAAGCAAGAGGCCAATTCGGCGAACCTCTACCTTCAGGAGGCCGCGCCCAGCCTGGTCGATCGCCTGAAAGGCGCCGAGCGCACCGTCTCCGACCTGCTTGCCAAGATGCCAGTTGCAGAAAACGCGAACACGCTCAAGTCAACCCGCAGCCTGGACAAACTCATCGCGGCAAAGATCGGCGCGAAGGCTTGTGCTGCGCTGACCGTGGAGGACTGCGCCACGCTGCTGGAGGAAGTGATCGACGCCGGCAAGGCGCGGTCAGCCGAGGCGCTGCGCTCGCGCCTGATGGCGGTCTGCCGCAAGGGTATGAGGTTGGGATGGATGGAGTCGAACCCAGCCGAGGTGACCGAGAAGCCCCGCGTGACGGTGCAACGTGGCCGGCTGACGCTGGAGACCTTTCAGCTCATTCACGCCAAGGCCCACGAGGCGGCAGAGTGGCTGCCGCACGCGATGATGCTCGCGCTGGTCAGTGCCCAAGACCGCAGCACGGTGGCCGCGATGGAGCGTACGCATGTTGCTGGTGGCGCGCTGACGACCTGGCGCACCAAGACGCGCGAGACGAATCAACCGGTCGAGATTCCGCTGGCGCTGCGTCTGGACGCGGTCGGCGTTTCGCTCACCGAGCTGGTCGCGCATCGAACGCGCGTGGTCAGCAAGTATCTTGTGCACCACGTCAACATCTGGGGCAATGCGCCGGCCGGCAGCCGCGTACACCCCGACCGTATCAGCCACGCGTTCACGGAAGCGCGCCGGCTGGCAGGCATCCCAGACGTGCTGCCGGACGGCAAGGGTGCACCGACCTTTCACGAGATCCGCAGTCTCGCAAAGCGGCTATACGACAAACAGGGCGGCGTGGACACGAAGGCCCTGCTGGGCCACTCTACCGAGAAGATGGGCGCGCTCTACGGAGACCCGCGCGGGGCCGAGCCGATCAGGGTCAGCGTGGGCTGATGCCGCACGCCATCCGCACAAACTCCGCACGCTCATAGGTGCGCGGTGTGCTGCCCATGCAGACCATCAAGACCCGGGTCTTGGTGGTGTTTGCGGTCTTGGCCCGGCCCCAGAACATCAGCGGCCTGCCGTCAAGGGAACGACGTTGCTGTCGTGCCCCGCCGCGCCAAAGGCCTGTTCACGCAACAGCGCCAGCTGGTCGCGCACCCGTGCTGCCTTCTCGAATTCCAGGTTGCGTGCGTGTTCGAGCATCTGCTTTTCCAGCAGCTTGATGCGCTTGCCCAGGTCCTTCTCGCTCATGGCCTCGACCTCGGCAGCGGCCTTGGCGGATTGCAGGTCGTCCTTGGCCGACTTATCCGACACGGCGCCGTCGATCATGTCGCGGATGCGCTTGGTGACACTGCGCGGCGTGATGCCCAGGGCCAGGTTGTGCGCGATCTGCTTGGTGCGCCGGCGTTCGGTTTCGCCGATGGCCGCCTTCATCGAATCCGTCATCTTGTCCGCGTACAGGATGGCGCGGCCATTCAGGTGGCGCGCCGCCCTTCCTATGGTCTGGATCAGGCTGCGCTCGGACCGCAGGAAGCCTTCCTTGTCGGCGTCCAGGATGGCCACCAGGCTCACCTCGGGCAGGTCCAGGCCCTCGCGCAGCAGGTTGATGCCGACCAGCACGTCGAAGATGCCCAGGCGAAGGTCGCGCAGGATCTCCACACGCTCCACCGTGTCGATGTCGCTGTGCAGGTAGCGCACCTTGACGCCGTTGTCGCTGAGGTAATCCGTCAGCTGTTCGGCCATGCGCTTGGTCAGCGTGGTGATGAGCACGCGCTCGCTCTGGTCGACGCGGCTGCGGATCTCCTGCAGCACATCGTCGACCTGGCTGGCGGCGGGGCGCACCTCGATCTCGGGGTCGGTCAGGCCCGTCGGGCGCACCAGTTGTTCGACGACCTGGCCGGCGTGTTCCTTCTCGTAGTTGGCGGGTGTGGCCGAAACGAAGATCGCCTGGCGCATCTTGCCTTCGAACTCCTCGAACTTCAGCGGCCGGTTGTCCAGCGCGCTGGGCAGGCGGAAGCCGTACTCCACCAGCGTGGTCTTGCGCGCCCGGTCGCCGTTGTACATGCCGCCGAACTGGCCGATCAGCACATGGCTCTCGTCCAGGAACATCAGCGCGTCGCTGGCCAGGTAGTCCACCAGCGTGGGCGGCGGGTCGCCGGGCGCGGCGCCGGAAAGGTGCCGCGTGTAGTTCTCGATGCCCTTGCAGTGGCCCACCTCCTGCAGCATCTCCAGGTCGAAGCGCGTGCGCTGCTCCAGCCGCTGCGCCTCGACGAGCTTGCCGCCCTTGACGAACTGGTCCAGCCTTTCGCGCAGCTCGTCCTTGATGGTGGCGATGGCGTCGACCACACGTTCGCGCGGCGTCACGTAATGGCTGCTGGGGTAGACCGTGAAGCGCGGGATCTTCTGCCGTACGCGGCCGGTCAGCGGGTCCAGCAGCGACATCGACTCGATCTCGTCGTCGAAGAGCTCGATGCGCAGCGCCAGCTCGCTGTGCTCCGCAGGGAACACGTCGATGGTGTCGCCGCGCACGCGGAACGCCCCGCGCGAAAAATCGATCTCGTTGCGCTTGTATTGCATGCGGATCAACTGCGCGATGACGTCGCGCTGGCTCAACTTGTCGCCCACGCGCAGCGTCATCACCATCTTGTGGTAATCAGCCGGGTTGCCGATGCCGTAGATGGCGCTGACGCTGGCGACGATGATCACGTCGCGCCGCTCCAGCAGGCTCTTGGTGGCCGACAGGCGCATCTGTTCGATGTGCTCGTTGATGGCGCTGTCCTTTTCGATGAACAGGTCGCGCTGCGGCACGTAGGCTTCGGGCTGGTAGTAGTCGTAGTAGCTGACGAAGTACTCGACGGCGTTCTTCGGAAAGAAGTCGCGCATCTCGCTGTACAGCTGCGCGGCCAGGGTCTTGTTGGGCGCGAAGACAATGGCCGGCCGCCCGGTGCGGGCGATGACGTTGGCCATCGTGAACGTCTTGCCCGAGCCTGTCACGCCCAGCAGGGTCTGGTAGGCCAGACCGTCCTGCAGGCCTTCAAGCAACTGGGCGATGGCCTGGGGCTGGTCGCCGGCCGGCGCAAAGGGTTGGAACAGCTGGTAGGGCGAGTCAGGAAAACTCACGAACTCCCCCGCCTCGTCCACGGCTTTGCTGGGGGCCAGCGCCAGGGGGTCCGACGGGACGTCAGCCAGTGCACTCATGGGGGCGTCCTAAAATTGGTGCTCAACCCGCCAGCGTACCGCAGAAAAGGAAGAACGACATGTCACTGTTCACGGCCGTCGAAATGGCCCCGCGCGACCCCATCCTCGGCTTGAGCGAGCAGTTCAACGCCGACCCCAACCCGGCAAAGGTCAACCTGGGCGTCGGCGTGTACTTCGACGACCAGGGCAAGCTGCCTGTGCTGGCCTGCGTGGCGGCCGCCGAAAAGGAACTGGCGGGCGGCACCAAGACCAAGGGCTACCTGCCGATCGACGGCATTGCCGCCTATGACCGCGCCGTGCAAGGCCTGGTGTTCAGCAACGACAGTGCCGCGGTGGCCGAGGGCCGGGTGGCGACCGTGCAGGCGCTCGGCGGCACCGGCGGGCTCAAGGTGGGGGCTGATTTCCTCCAGCGCCTGTCACCCGGGGCGACGGCACTCATCAGCGACCCGAGCTGGGAGAACCACCGCGCCTTGTTTTCGAACGCCGGCTTCGCGGTGGCCGCCTACCCCTATTACGACGCCACCACCCGCGGCGTTCGCTTCGAAGCGATGTTGCAGGCCTTGCGCGGCGCTGCCCCCGGCACCGTGGTGGTGCTGCATGCCTGCTGCCACAACCCCACGGGCTGCGACCTGACGCCGGCGCAGTGGGACCAGGTCGTGGCCACCTGCCGCGACCAGCAACTCGTGCCCTTCCTGGACATGGCCTACCAGGGCTTTGGCGACGGCATCGCGCAGGACGGCGCCGTGGTGCAGCAGTTCCTGGCCAGCGGCATCGACCTGTTTGTGTCGACCTCGTTTTCCAAGAGCTTCTCGTTGTACGGCGAGCGGGTAGGCGCGCTTAGCGTGGTGTGCAAGAGCCGGGACGAGGCCGCCCGTGTGCTGTCGCAGCTGAAGATCGTCATCCGCAGCAACTACAGCACGCCGCCGACCTTCGGCGCGCAGATCGTGGCCCATGTGCTGACCACACCTGCGCTGCGCGCC
>JANNWL010000192.1:0-10754 GCA_031414735.1 Burkholderiales bacterium
GCCCGGCGTAAGTACGCAGATCATTCAGTAGCGTGGGGTGGGCGTTGAACACATAGATATACGGCAGCACCAACAGAACCAACCACAGCGGCTGCGTCCAGACCTGGAACTGGCTGATCGCGGTGACCCCGTGCGTGACCATCGGTATTACCACCAGCGCGCAGATGAGGTAACCCCAGGCGGGCGGGATGTCAAACGCCAGCTCCAGCGCGTAAGCCATGATGGCCGCTTCCAGCGCGAAGAAGATGAAGGTGAAGCTGGCGTAGATGAGGCTGGTGACGGTGCTGCCGATGTAGCCAAAGCCGGCACCCCGGGTCAACAAGTCCATGTCCAGCCCGTACTTGGCGGCATACACGCTGATGGGCAGACCCGCGGCAAAAATAATCAAGGCCGTGGCGATGATGGCCCAGAAGGTGTTGACAAAACCGTACTGCAGCAACAACGTCGCACCCAGCGCTTCCAACACCAAAAAGCTGGCCGCACCGCCCAATGCCGTGTGTGCCACACGCGCTGGGCTCCACTTGCGAAAACTCTGCGGCGTGTAGCGCAGCGCGTAGTCCTCCAGCGTCTCGCGCGCGACCCAGGCGTTGTAGTCACGCCGCACCTTGACGACACGCTGCTGCGGGCCCAGCGCAGCCGGGATAGGTGGGATTTCGAGCGCCATGGCGCAGCCTAGCACGCAGGTTTTAAGCCAAACTTCTGCAGCGCGCGCACAGGAACAGACGCGTTGCAGCGGAAACCGGCTGCACCCCGCGCTACGATGCTGGCACCTCTTGTGCTCTAACGAAGTCCCCATGGACCTGACGCCGCGTGTTCAGCCGGCCTTAGCGGCCGCACGCGCTGACTGAAAGCGAAGCGAATGGATTTGACCCCGCGTGAAAAAGACAAGCTCTTGATCTTCACCGCCGCCTTGCTGGCCGAACGGCGGCGCGCACGCGGCCTGAAGCTGAATGTGCCGGAGAGCATCGCGCTGATCAGCGCCGCCATCATGGAAGGTGCACGCGACGGCAAGACCGTGGCACAGCTGATGAGCGAAGGCAAAACCGTGCTCGGCCGCGATGATGTGATGGAGGGCGTTCCGGAAATGATCCACGACATCCAGATCGAAGCCACCTTCCCCGATGGCACCAAGTTGGTGACCGTGCACCAACCTATTGCATGAACCTGCGCAGGAATCGCCTGCACAGCCCATTTTTCCCAGGAGCAAACACGATGCCGTTTCCACCCGTTTTGAGCCGCGCCGCAGCCCTGGCAGGCGCCTGCCTGGCGGCACCGCTGGCGCTGGCGCATGAAGGCCACGGCCTGCCCGGCGCCTCGCACTGGCATGCCACCGACACCTTGAGCCTGCTGCTGGTGGGCGCGGTGGCGGCTGCGGCGGTGTGGTGGCTGCGCCGCAAGTGAAGGGGCCCAGCACATGATCCCCGGCGAATTTCTCACCGAGGGGCCAGACATCGACATCAACGTCGGCCGCCCCACCATCACCCTTGAAGTGTCGAACACAGGCGACCGGCCGATCCAAGTCGGGTCGCACTACCACTTCGCCGAAACCAACGCCGCACTGCATTTCGACCGCCAGGCCGCCAAGGGCATGCGCTTGAACATCGCCAGCGGCACTGCCGTGCGGTTTGAACCCGGCCAGGCGCGTCATGTGCGGCTGGTGGCCTTCGTCGGCACCGCAAGCCCGGTGCAGGTGTGGGGCTTCCGAGCGCTGGTCAACGGGCCGCTGGACGGGTCATCCAACGACCCTTTTAACAACACCTACACCGCCCCAGGGGCCTAAAAGCCATGCCCAGTATTGCGCGCCAGGCTTATGCCGAGATGTACGGCCCCACCGTGGGCGACCGCGTGCGGCTGGCCGACACCGGCCTGATCGTGGAAGTGGAAGACGACCTCACGCTGCGCGCTGGCAGCTACGGCGAAGAGGTGAAGTTTGGTGGCGGCAAAACCATCCGCGACGGCATGGGCCAAAGCCAGGTCATCAACGGCCCCGGCGCACGCCAGGCCTGCGACTGCGTCATCACCAACGCGCTGATCATCGACCACTGGGGCATCATCAAAGCCGACATCGGCCTGAAGGGCTGCCGCATCGTGGCCATCGGCAAAGCCGGCAACCCCGACGTGCAGCCGGGGGTGGACATCGTCATCGGCCCTGGCACAGAAATCATTGCTGCTGAAGGCTTGATCGTCACCGCCGGCGGCGTCGATAGCCACATCCATTTCATCTGCCCGCAGCAGATCGACGAAGCGCTGGCCAGTGGCGTGACCACCATGCTGGGCGGCGGCACCGGCCCAGCCACCGGCACCTTCGCCACCACCTGCACGCCAGGCCCGGAAAACCTGCACCGCATGCTGCAGGCGGCCGACGAATTTGCGATGAACCTGGGCTTTTTGGGCAAGGGCAACGCCAGCCGGCCGGAGGCGCTGAGTCAACAAATCGCTGCCGGCGCCATTGGCCTGAAGCTGCACGAAGACTGGGGCAGCACACCTGCGGCCATCGACAACTGCCTGGCCGTGGCCGAAGCCAGCGACACGCAGGTCAGCCTGCACAGCGACACGCTCAACGAAAGCGGCTTTGTCGAAGACACCATCGCCGCCACACGCGGCAGAACGCTGTGCGCGTTCCACACCGAAGGCGCCGGTGGTGGCCACGCACCCGACATCTTGCGTGTGGTGGGCGAAGCCAACTTCTTGCCCAGCAGCACCAACCCGACCATGCCCTACACCGTGAACACGGTGGATGAACATCTGGACATGTTGATGGTGTGCCACCACCTGGACGCGTCCATCGCCGAAGACCTGGCCTTCGCCGAAAGCCGCATCCGCAGGGAGACGATTGCCGCCGAAGACGTGCTGCACGACCTGGGCGCCATCAGCATGATGAGCAGCGACAGCCAGGCCATGGGCCGCGTCGGCGAGGTCATCATCCGCACGTGGCAGACGGCGCACAAGATGAAGGGCCAGCGCGGTGCCCTGCCCGAAGACAACGCGCGCAACGACAACTTTCGCATCAAGCGCTACATCGCCAAGTACACCATCAACCCGGCGATAGCGAATGGCATCAGCCACGAGGTGGGCAGCGTGCAGGTGGGCAAGTGGGCCGACCTGGTGCTGTGGCGGCCGGCCTTCTTCGGCGTCAAGCCCAGCCTGGTGATGAAGGGCGGCTTCATCGCCGCCGCACTCATGGGCGACGCGAATGCCAGCATCCCGACACCGCAGCCGGTGCACTACCGGCCGATGTTCGGCAGCTTCGGCGGCGCCCTGCCGGCCACCAGCCTGACCTTCGTCAGCCACACCGCGCTGGACAGCGACATCGGCACCGAATTGCGCCTGAAGAAACGCCTGTCCGCCGTGCGCGGCTGCCGCAAGGTGACCAAGGCCGACATGGTGCACAACAGCTACCTGCCGGTGATGGAGATCGACCCCCAGACCTACCGCGTGCGCGCTGACGGCCAGCTGCTCACCTGCGACCCGGCCACGGTGCTGCCGCTGGCGCAGAAGTACTTCCTGTTCTGACGCTCCGCGCGCTACCGGCCCGGGCAAGCTCGGTGGCGGCGGCGAATTCAGGCCTTCGGCATGTCGATGTGCCTGAACATTGCCCGCCGCGCGTCGTCGTCCATCTCGGCCTTGAAGGTGTGGCGGTCCTTCAGCGCAGCAGCGCGCGTCGCTGCTGGCCGGTCATTGATGGCGTCGAGCAGGCGCTTCACATTCGGCAGTTGCGCCCAGGCTTCTGCGCCCAGCGCGAAGGGTACGGCGCGCGCCCAGCCCCACACGGCCATGTCCAGCAGCGAGTAGTCGGCGCCGGCCATCCACGGGCGCTGCGCCAGGTGCGCGTCGATGATCTTCCAATGCCGCCAAGCCTCGAACTCGTAACGCTGCACGGCGTAGGGCAGCGGCTCGGGCGCGTAGTGCTTGAAGTGCACGCACTGCCCCGTGAAGGGGCCGATGCCGGAGGCCACGAACATCAGCCACGACAGCATGGCGCCGCGTTCTGACGCCGGCGGCAGGAACTGGCCGCTCTTGTCGGCCAGGTAGAGCAGGATGGCATTGCTGTCGAAGACGGTGGCGGCCCCGTCCACCAGCACCGGCACCTTGGCGTTGGGGTTCAGCGCCAGGAAGGCGGGTGCGTGCTGCTCGCCCTTGCGTGTGTCCACGGGGATGGCCTCGTACGGTAAGCCGGCTTCTTCCAGGAACAGCGCCACCTTCATGGGGTTGGGCGCGAGCGAGTAGTAGAACTTCAGCATCGGGGGCTCCGCGGGGCGATCAGGGAAGCTGGCATTGTGCGGGCCCGGGCCCGGGCGCGGCTACGATCTCACCCCATTTCCCGGCAGGACACCGCCCATGACCACTCTCTTTGTCCGCGCGCCGCTGGTGGCCGCGCTCGTTCTCGCCGGCATGCTGCTCACGGCCCGGGCCCAGACGCCCTCGGCCCCCGCCGACGGCAAGCCGCGCATCGAACGCGCGGCCGACCTGCCGCGCTTCACCTACCGCATCGAAGGCCCGCTGGAAGCCCTGGTGCGCAGCGCCGAGAAGTTCGCACCCTTTGCCAGCGCGTTGCGCCGCGACGTGGACGGCGTGCTGGCCGGCTACGACATCCCCGACAAGGCCACGCAACGCGACCTCATCACGCGCCTGGCGCTGCTGGACTTTCTTGAGGGCCGCCACGACCTGGCGCTGCTGCGCGCCGAGCAGGTGCGCGCCTTGCAGGACAAGCCGGCCGACAAGCTGATGTCCGGCCTGCGCCTGCGCGCCGCGGCCACCGCCGCGCGCAGCCAGCCGGTGGGCAGTGACGCCTGGAAGAAGGCCACAGGCGAGTTCATGGCGCGCGAACTGGCTGCCATGCCTTTTGCGGTGGTGCAGAACGAGGTGCGCGAACTCAAAGCCAGCAGCGAGCTGATCGGCGACGCGCTGATCGTGGGCGACCTGCGCGAACGGCTGCAGCCCATCGTCAACCAGGCCGGCAGCCTGAGCTCTGACTTCGCCCCCGGCCTGGTCGGCGCACGCTATGCACTGACCGTGCTGCTGCCGCTCAAGCAAACCAGCGTCGAGGTCTTCACCCGCTACCTCGACGCCCACCAAGTGGCCAAGAAGGACATCTGGGCGGCACGCGACCTGACCTTGCAGCCGGGCGAGGGCAAGGCCCCCGTGCGCCTGGCAGTGTGGGACAGCGGCACCGACACGCGGCTGTTCGGCAACCAGGTGCTGCGCGACGCCCGCGGCCAGCCACTGGTGATTGCCTTCGACAAATTCAGTCGCCCGGCGCGAGGCGAACTGATGCCCATCCCCGCCGCGCTGCGTTCGCGCCTGCCAAGCATGAAGTCGCGCAGCAAGGGGCTGTCGGACCTGCAGAGCAACATCGACAGCGCCGAGGCCACCGAGGTCAAGCAGTTCCTGTCCGGCATGGCGCCCGAGCAGTACAAGTCGGCCGTCGAAGAACTGAGCCTGGCCGGCAGCTACATGCACGGCACCCACGTGGCCGGCATCACCATGGCGGGCAACCCCTATGCCCGGCTGCTGGTGGCGCGCATCGAGTTCGACCACAAGATCAAGCCCGACCCCTGCCCCAGCCTGGCACTGGCGCGGCAAGAGGCCAAGGCCCAGCAGGCCTACGTGGACTACATGAAGAAGCACCGCGTGCAGGTCGTCAACATGAGCTGGGGTGGTTCGGTGGGCGCCGTCGAATCGGCGCTGGAGCAGTGCGGGCTGGGTGGGGACGCCGACGGGCGCAAGAAGCTGGCCCGCGAGGTCTTCGACATCGGCCGCGACGCGCTGACACGCGCCATGGCCAGCGCGCCCGGCATCCTGTTCGTCACCGCCGCCGGCAACTCGGGCACCGACGCCACGTTCGACGAGTCCATCCCCTCGTCCATCGTGCTGCCCAACCTGCTGACGGTGGGTGCCGTGGACCTGGCAGGCGACGAGGCCGGCTTCACCAGCTACGGCCCAACCGTGAAGGCGCATGCCAACGGCTACCAGGTGGTCAGCTTCATCCCGGGCGGCGACCGGCTCGCGTTCTCGGGCACGTCGATGGCGGCACCGCAGGTGGCCAACCTGGCGGGCAAGCTGCTGGCGGTCAAGCCCGCGCTCACGCCCACCGAGGTGATCGCCTTGATCGTGGACACCGCCGAGCGCACGGCCGACGGTCGGCGCATGCTGATCCACCCGAAGAACGCCGCAGTCCGTTTGCGGAACTGAACAAGGCGCTCATGGCAGGCCGTGAGGCCTGCTGACGGCGGTGTGCCGCGATAGGGAACAAAAAACCCCGTGCGCGCCGGGCTGGTAGCGAGCGTGCCCTGACCCCTCGTACCCGCTCGCGGTGAAATCGTGATGTTGCTATTGGCGTTGTGGCGACATTCTTTTCCTGCGGCGTGCTGCCTGTTGAAAACCCAGGCCCATCGCACCCAGGGCCAGCATCAATGCGCCATCGGGTTCAGGCACGGCGGAAGTGGGCACATGGAGTTCGATCCAATCCACGGCCATCCAATCGAAAGCCGCCCCGGCAGAGGTGTTGAGCAGCGAAAATGACCACGGTGAGCCTGCCGCGCCGGCCATCGCATAGTCCCGCACCACCCAATTGTTGAACACGCTGTTGAACGGGCCGCCGTGGGCCATGCCGGCTGCACCGCTGAAGGCTGCAGAGCCGCCGGTTGCGATGTTGAAGGAGTAACGTGCCGGGTCCACGCCGTAGTGGTCGTCAATCACCAGCGCAGCCCGAAAGTAGGCACGGCTCAGGTCTGCCGACAGAAGCGAGATAGGCAAGGTGAAGACCCAGGTGTGGCTTTCGCCCGTGTAGGCCACATCGGCTGCGGCGTCGGCCTGACCATAGTTGGCGTAGCCGTTGAGCTCCATGCGCAGCACGGTTTTTTCGGGCGCGGTGCTGACAACGGGTGGGGGGTCGCTAAAAAACCCGGCGTTTGCAGCGCTTGAGAAGATCATGGCCGCCAACAGGGTGAAGAGGGTTCGAGTGGAGACTTGCACAGGTCTATTCCCCGCCATTGAAGTTGGCGGCTGGTGGGCCCCGACGCCGTGACCACGCCAGCACCGACGCGCCGCCGGCCAGCAACATTGCCCAGGTGCCAGGCTCGGGCACCGGCGCGGTGGGCACGGTCAGTTCGCGCACGAACACATTGGCACCCAGGTGGGCGTTCTTGTAAGCCGCGTGGGCTCCGCCAAACCCCGCCTCGCCGTACAACATCCTGGGCACGTTGGCGATGTGTGTGCCTTCAAAGCCGATCCACGGATCTTCGGCGCCGCCCGTGCCGGTGCCGTTTCGGTTGAGCACGTTGGTCATGCCGCCCGCAGCCACGGCGGTGTTGAACGAGGCCTTGACACGCGCATTGGGTGCAAAGTTGTCCCCCGATACGAATTGCCGCGCATCGGTCGTGGACATCACGCCCCAGGTCGACCGGTTGCCCGTGATGAACAGGAAATCGCTGTCGGCACTGCTGAACGGGATCGTCCAGTCGACGGCTGCCAGCGGGTTGGTGCGTTGCCCTGCATTCAGCGACGCGGTGCCAGCCAGGCTGTCGATGACATTGATCCAGCCTCCCGTGTTCGTGGCGTGGCGCACCAGCATCCAGCCACCGCCCGAGGTGGTCATGTCGGCATAGAACTGCGCGGCTGCGCCGGGCCCGGGGCCGTCCGCGTCGATCCAGTAAACACCATCGGCCGATGACGCGAAATCGCGCTTGATCTGCGCCGCCGACAAACCCGCGTTGGCAGCCGAGCTGCCGTCGTAGGTACTGGCACGCGCCGATACGCTGCAAGCCATCGCGACTGTCAAAGTCACGGCGAGGTGGGTGATCGAAAATTGCATGGTCGTCCTGTGGGTTGCGGTCTGAGTCCTGCCATGTCGCCGCAGCGCCGCGCAAGACGGTGAGAGTGTGTGCGGACCAAACCGCAGCTGACAACCCCGCGACCCGGCGTGTGGCGCGTGAGCCCTTTGCGTACCGAATCTTGCGCAGCCGCGCCACCGCGCGCTCGCCACGCAACCTGTCAGCGACGCCGACGACTCGATTCGTCGAGCCGGGTTGGCCTCTGCGGTCTGCTGCTGGGCGACCTGACGCGGCTGGTCGACCGCCACACGCCCGAGCAGCGCTTTTTCATGGCCAATGCCGTGGTGTGGCGCACCAAATACCGCAACGAAGCGCTGGTCAACCAGATCCGCACCGGCCAGCATCCACCCGGGCGCTGGCGCATCCTGGGGCCGATGAGCAAAATGCAGGCCTTCGCCGAGGCCCTCAGTCGCAAGCCCGGCGACGCCATGGTCGCGGGCCATCCCATCGTCGTCTGGTGAACCCTGCGCGGGAGGGGTTCAGCCTTTGCGTCTGACCCGAAGCTTCGCGTCAACGGGAGATCGAGGGTGCCTGGTGCGCAGCCGACCCAAGCGCGCGCGAGGCGCCTCAAGCCGCCGTACTTTCAGCCGCCGTACTTTCAGCCGCAGTACCCTCAGCCGCAGTACCCTCAGCATCCCACCGGAGACACACCATGAAGCAGGTTAGATCGGGCCTCTTTGCAGCAGCCCTTGCAGGATCCCTTCTGCCCACCCTGGCCCTGGCACAGGCGTTCCCGAGCAAACCGGTGCGCCTGGTCGTGCCCTTCGCCCCCGGCGGCACGACCGACCTCCTGGCACGCATCATTGGCGAGAAGATGGGCGCCGCCCTGGGGCAGACGGTGGTCGTGGAAAACAAGGCCGGCGCAGGCGGCGCCATCGGCGCAGCCGACGTGGCCAAGGCGCCGGCTGACGGCCATGTGCTGCTGATGTCTTCGGTGTCCACGATGGCCACCAACCCCGCCATCAACCCGCAGACCCCCTATGACCCGGTGAAGGACTTCGTCCACATCATCAATGTCGCTGCAACCCCCAACGTCATCGCGGTCCATCCTTCGTTCCCGGCCAAGGACTACAAGGCCTTCGTCGAGGCGCTGCAGAAGAACCCTGGCAAGTTCAGCTATGGCAGCGCCGGCAACGGCAGCGTCGGCCACTTGCTGGCCGAGCTGTACAAGAGCACGGCCAAGGTCTTCGTCACCCACATTCCCTACCGGGGTTCAGGCCCCGCGTTGAACGATGTCGTGGCGGGTCAATTGCCCGTCATCGTGGACAACCTGCCGTCGGCCCTGCCCTTCATCAAGGACAAGCGTCTGGTGGCCATCATCGTCGCCGCGCCCAAGCGGCTGGCCGTCTTGCCTGATGTGCCGACCTTCGCCGAAGTCGGGCTGGCGCCTGTGAACCGCATGTCCTTCCTGGGCGTGTCTGCGCCCAGGGGTACGCCTCGGGAGGTGGTCGACAAGCTCCATGCTGCGGTGAAAGCGGCGCTGTCCGACGCCACGGTGAGAAGCCGCATCGAAGCCACCGGCGCCGTTGTGGTGGGCGGCTCCACCGAGGAGTACCAGAAGCAGGTCAGCGACGAGCTGGCCCTCTACAAGCGCGTGGTGCTGGAGCAGAAGCTCAAGCTTGAGTAACGCGCCGGGCGCCGGGCGCCCGGGGGGCTGCTGCGGGCCAGCGGCTTTCAGGCCTGGGCCAGCAATTCCACCAAGGTGTCCGCCGCGCGCACGCACTGCGCGCGGTCCACATCCAGGTGCGTCACTGCGCGCACGGTGCGCGGGCCGAAGGCGTTGACGAGAACGCCGCGTTCGCGGGCGCGGGCGCTGAGCGTGGGTGCGTCGACCGGCAACGTGGCGGGCAGGTGGAAGACGATGATGTTGCTCTGCACCGTCGCCAGGTCCAGCTGCACCGGGGCGCCGGCGGCCAGGCGTTCGGCGAAGACACGGGCGTGGGCGTGGTCGTCGGGCAGGCGTGCCAGGTGGTGGTCCAGCGCGTACAGCGCGGCGGCGGTGAAGATGCCGTTCTGGCGCATCGCGCCCCCCAGGCGGCGGCGGTGGCGGTCGGCCACGCCGATCAGTCCACGCGCGCCGGCCAGCAGCGATCCTCCGGGCGCGCCCAGGCCCTTGCTGAAGGCGACAGCCACCAGGTCGAAGGGCGCAGCCAGTTCGGCCAGTGACAAGCCGCAGGCGGCACTGGCGTTCCACAGGCGCGCGCCGTCGAGAAAAGTGGCCAGGCCCAGTTCGCGCGCCACGGCGACGATGCGCAACACCTCGGCCTGAGGCACCACCACGCCGCCGGCACGGTTGTGGGTGTTTTCCACCTGCACCAGCGTGGTGGTGGGGAAGATCGCGAAGTTGCGCGGCTTGGTGGCGGCGCGCAACTCTTCGGCGGTGAACACACCGCCCTGGCCGATCTCGTGGATCTGCACGCCAGCGTTGGCCGCAGCACCCCCGGCCTCGTGCCACGCGGCGTGTGACTCACGGCTGGCCACGACCTCGTCGCCCGGCCGCGTCAACGTGCGCAGCGCCACCTGGTTGGCCATGGTGCCGGTGGGCAGCCACAGCGCCGACTCCTTGCCAAGCAACTCGGCCATGCGGGCCTGCAGGCGGTTGGTGCTGGGGTCTTCACCGTACTGGTCATCGCCCACCTCGGCGGCGGCCATGGCCGCGCGCATGGCGGCGGTGGGGCGGGTGACGGTGTCGGAGCGCAGGTCGATGGGTGAGTTCATGGCAATGCCTGGTGGGGTGACAGCGGCGCAGTATCGGCCCAGCCCGCAAGCGCAAGTTGGCGCCGGCTGACGAAGCAGCGCGGCTGGCCGGTGACGGGGTCGGTAAAGGACAGCTCGCGCGCCAGCAGTTGCAGCGGCTGGCGGTAGTCGGGCGCGTCGCCCGGCGCGGCCGCTGGCCACAGGCGCGGGTAGATGCGGTCGCCC
>JANNWL010000193.1:0-9533 GCA_031414735.1 Burkholderiales bacterium
GGGGCTGACATCGGCTTGGCTTATGCTTGTTCTGGACGCGCCGCATTGTGCGTGACAGGTGCAAGAGATGACCCACACCGTTTTCGTCGATGGCCAGGAAGGCACCACGGGCCTGCGCATCCACGAGATGCTGGCCCGCCGCCCGGATATCGCAGTCCTGCGCATCGATGCCGACCGCCGCAAGGACGCGGCCGAGCGCGCCCGGCTGCTCAACGCCGCGGATGTGGCCTTCCTGTGTCTGCCCGACACGGCCGCGCGCGAGGCGGTGGCGCTCATCGACAACCCGTCGACCTGCGTCATCGACGCCAGCACCGCGCACCGCACGGCGCCAGGCTGGGTCTACGGCCTGCCGGAGTTGGCCCCTGGCCAGCGGGCCGCCTTGCGCGGCGCGAAGCGCATTTCCAACCCGGGCTGCCATGCCAGCGCCTTCATCCTGTTGCTGCGGCCCCTGGTCGACGCCGGCCTGGTGCCGGTCGGCCAGTCGCTGAGTGCCACGTCCATCACCGGCTACTCGGGCGGCGGCAAGAAGATGATCGAGCAGTATCAGGCCGGTGGTGAGCCTGCGCTCACATCGCCACGGCCCTATGCGTTGTCGTTGCATCACAAGCACGTGCCCGAAATGATGGCGCACACGGGGCTGGGCAAGGCGCCGATCTTCATGCCCATCCTGGGCAACTTCTACAAGGGCCTGGCGGTGACGGTGCCGCTGGACCTGGCTGCCCTGGGCACCACCGCCGAGGCCGTGCACGCGGCGCTGGCGGCCCGCTACACCGGCGAGGCTTTCGTGCACGTGATGCCGCTGCGCGACCCGGCCACGCTGGAACAAGGTGCCTTCGACGTGCAGGCCTGCAACGACAGCAACCGGGCCGAGATCTTCATCTTCGCGAATGACACCCAGGCCCTGCTGATGGCCCGCCTGGACAACCTGGGCAAGGGCGCCAGCGGCGCGGCGGTGCAGTCCATGAACGTGCACCTGGGGTTGGACGAAGGGCTGGGGCTGTAACCGCCGCAGACCAGATCAGCCCGGCGGCTGGCGATAGTGGTAGGCGTAGCCGTCGACAAAACCCAGCCGCTGATAGATGCGCATCGCGGCGTCGTTGTCAGCCGCCACTTGCAAGTAGGCCTGTTTGCCGCCCTCTGAGGCGGAAACGCTAAGCAGGCGCTCACACAGCGCCCTTGCCAAACCCCGGCCACGGGCCTGTGGGTGGGTGAACACGTCGTACAGGCCGACAAGATGGCCCTCGCGCGCAAACTGCCCGCAGGCCAGTACCTGCACTGTGTTTCTGTCGCGCAGCACGTAGCCGCAGTAGGGCACGGGCGAGTGGCGCAAGCGATGGGCGTGCGCGGCACGTTCGCTGGGGGGCGACTCGCGCAGGGCGCCGACGGTCTGGGCGAAGGCTTCGGCTTGCAGGGGTTCCAGACTGAGGTCGGACGGCAGCGGCGGCGGCGGTTGCGCTTGCAGCGCGGACAGGACCATCACCCGCGTCGGGTCCAGCACGGTCCAGCGCAGCGCCGCGAGCTGCCCGTCCAGGTCGGCCGGCTGCGTGAAGCGGGTGATGCGTATCAGCAGCGGCAGTCCGGCCTCGGCGAAGGCAAGGCCCGCCAGGGCCAGCTTGTCGGCCAGCGGCAACCGGCCGCCGGCCAGCGCGTTGACGCAGCGCGCCCGCCGTGCCTTGCCGGGCGACAGGCGAAGCAGCCAGCCGTCCAGCCAACGCTGCTGGGTCGGGGCGCTGGCGTTCAGGCCGGCGTCTTCGATGCGCGAGAGCAGATCGATGTCCATGGACATGCGAGGCAGCGGGTTGGGGCGGCCCGCAGGGTCAGCCGTGCCGCTGCACGACCTCGCGCGCGAATTCCACGAAGGCTTGCGCACCCTTGGACCCGGGGTCGAACACCACGCCGGGCAGGCCGTAGCTGGGCGCCTCGGCCAGGCGCACGTTGCGCGGGATGACGGTGTTGAAGACCTTGCCGCCGAAGTGCGCGGTGAGCTGTTCACTCACCTGCTGCTGCAGCGTGATGCGGGCGTCGAACATCACGCGCAGCAGGCCGATGATGAGCAGCTCGGGGTTGAGGTTGGCGTGCACCTGCTTGATGGTATTGACCAGGTCGGACAAACCTTCCAGCGCGAAGTACTCGCACTGCATGGGCACCAGCACGCCGTGGGCGGCGCACAGGCCGTTGAGGGTGAGCATGCTCAGCGAGGGCGGGCAGTCGATGAGCACGAAGTCGTACTCGTCGCGCACGGCGTGCAGTGCGGCCTTGAGCCGGCGCTCGCGGCGCTCCTGGCCGACCAGTTCCACCTCGGCGCCGGCCAGTTCGCGGTTGGCGCCCAGCACGTCGTAGCCCGACTTGTCGGCACGCTGGCGGGCTTCGGGGACGCTGGCCGATTCCAGCAGCACGTCGTAGACGCTGAGCTCCAGCTTGCGCTTGTCGATGCCCGAACCCATGGTGGCGTTGCCCTGGGGGTCCAGGTCGACCACCAGCACGCGCTGGCCCAGCTGCGCCAGGCCAGCGGCCAGGTTGACGGTGGTGGTGGTCTTGCCGACGCCGCCTTTCTGGTTGGCGATGCAGAAGATGCGCAAGCTCATGCCGAAGCCTGCGCAGCCAAGGTGACGGCACCGCCGCGGCGACGCCAGCGGATGAAGTACGGGACAGGGGCCATGGGGGCGTCTCAGCGATGGGCGTCGGCCGCCGCGGTGTGCGGGTGGGCTTGCCAGGGGCTCAGGTCAAAGCCCTGCTGGACGAGCCGGGAGCGTATCGCAGTTTCATCGGCCGCCGACAGCTGCGGCGTGCGTGAAAGCACCCACAGGTACTTGCGGCTGGCCTCGCTGATGACGGCATAGCGGCCGTCGTCGGCACGCTGGATGACCCAGTAGTCGCCCCAGATCGGCAGCCAGCGCAGCCACCGCGGCAGAAAGCTCACCTCCAGCCGAGCCGGCTCCAGCTTGTCGCCCGCCAGCACCGAGCCCGCCGGGCGGGCCAGGCCGAGCACGTCGTCGATGCGGCCGTCAGCCAGCCGGCAGCGGTTCAGCACCTCCACGCCCTCCGGCACGCGGCGGTAGGTGGCGCTGGTGTTGCTGACACATTGCTTCTGGAAGCGGTTGGGAAACCAGGCCACCTGGTACCACGTGCCCATGTAGCTCGGCACATCCAGGCTGGGCAGGGCGGCCAGCGGTTCTGACGGGGCGGTTTGTGCGGTGGCGGTGGTGGCTGCCAGCGTGGCGGCAACAGCCACCAACACTGCATGGGTACGAAGGGTTGCGGCAATGCAAGCAGCGAAGGAATCGGTCATTCGGTCTTTCGAAGACGCATCCAGACCAGGCAGCGCTGGGCGTCGAGTTGGGGAACCTGTAGCTGTTCCACGTGAAACACCTCCGCCTCGGCGGGCAGGGCGGCGATTTCGACGTCCGGCCGCTGGCCCTTCATGGCCATCCACACGCCACCCGGCGCCAGCAGCGGACGGCTGAGCGTCACGAAATCGGCCAGCGTGGCGAAGGCGCGCGAGGTGATGACGTCGAACGGCGCCGTCGTCAGCGCTTCGACCCGGCTGTGCGCCGCAGACAAGTTCTTCAAGCCCAGGTCGCCGGCCACCTGGCGCACGAACGCCGCCTTCTTGCCGACAGTATCGACACAGGTCACGTCCCAGCCGGGCAGCAGGGTGGCGATCACCACGCCCGGCAGCCCGCCGCCGCTGCCCACATCGAGCAACCGGCCCCTCACGTCCCACCGGGTGGACAGCGAGTGGCGCGCCAGCGGGGGCACCACCGCCAGGCAGTCGGCGAGGTGCTGGATTCGCATGGCAGCGGGGTCGCGCACCGCCGTGAGGTTGTAGACGCCATTCCAGCGGGCGAGTAGTCCCAGGAAACCGTGCAGCGCCTGCACCTGCTCGGCGGAAGGCGCCAACCCAAGAGGTGCGCACAGCGCCGTCAGGTCGCCGGCTGCCCCTTCCGCCGGCGGCAGCGTTTCGCTCAAGCCGCTTCGCCTTGAACCGGGTCAACAGCCAAGGTGGACGCCTGGGCTTTCAGCCGGCCCTTCTTCAAGTGCACCAGCAGCAGCGACACCGCAGCCGGGGTCACACCCGACATCCGGGCTGCCTGGCCCAGCGTGGCCGGGCGCTGCCGGCTGAGCGTCTGGCGCACCTCGAAGGACAGGGCGGGCACCTGGCTGTAGTCCAGGTCAGGCGGCAGCACGAGGCTCTCAAAGGCGGCGGCGCGCTGCACCTCGTCGATCTGCTTGTCGATGTAGCCGGCGTAGCGGATGTGGATCTCGGCCTGCTCGATGACGGCGTCGGCCTCGACGGCGCCGAACTCGGCCCGCAGTGTTTCACGTGAAACAGCGCCCGGCACCTGGGCGATGGCCGCCAGCGCCCAGGCCTGGTCGAAGCCGACGCCGGGCCGGCGCAGCAGGTCGGCCAGCGCGTACTCATGTTCCAGTGCCTTGCCCAGCAGGCGTTCGGCCTCAAGCGCCGGCACTGTGGCGGGGCGCACCCAGGTGGCGCGCAGACGCTGCAGCTCACGTTCCAGCCGTTCGCGCTTGGTCTGGAAAGCCGCCCAGCGGCGGTCGTCGACCAGGCCCAGCGCGCGGCCGGCTTCGGTGAGGCGCAGGTCGGCGTTGTCTTCGCGCAGCTGCAAGCGGAACTCGGCGCGGCTGGTGAACATGCGGTAGGGCTCGGTCACGCCCTTGGTGACGAGGTCGTCCACCAGCACGCCCAGGTAGGCCTGGTCGCGTCGCGGCAGCCAGGCATCACGCCCCAGCACCTGCAGCGCCGCATTGGTGCCGGCGTACAGACCCTGGGCGGCGGCCTCTTCGTAGCCGGTGGTGCCGTTGATCTGGCCGGCAAAGAACAGGCCGCCCACGGCCCGCGTCTCGAAGCTGGGCTTCAGCTCGCGCGGGTCGAAGAAGTCGTACTCGATGGCGTAGCCGGGCCGCAGGATGTGCGCCCGCTCCAGGCCCTGCATGGACTGCACGGCGGCGATCTGGATGTCGAAGGGCAGCGAGGTCGAGATGCCGTTGGGATAGAACTCGTGCGTCGTCAGGCCTTCGGGCTCCAGGAAGATCTGGTGCGCGTTCTTGTCGGCGAAGCGGCTGACCTTGTCCTCGATGCTCGGGCAGTAGCGCGGGCCCACGCCTTCGATGACGCCAGTGAACATGGGGCTGCGGTCGAAGCCGCTCTTGATGATGTCGTGCGTGCGTTCGTTGGTGTGGGTGATCCAGCAGGGCACCTGCCGCGGGTGCTGCTCGGCACGGCCCAGGAAACTGAACACCGGCACGGGATCGAGATCGCCGGGCTGCGCCTGCAGCCGGTTGAAATCGATCGAGCGCCCGTCGATGCGCGGCGGTGTGCCGGTCTTCAGCCGGCCCTGCGGCAGCTTCATCTCCTTCAGCCGCGCCGACAGGCTCAACGCCGGCGGGTCGCCCGCACGGCCCGCGCTGTAGTTCTGCAGGCCGACGTGGATGCGGCCGTCCAGGAAGGTGCCCGCCGTCAGCACCACCGACCGCGCGCGGAAGCGCACGCCGGCCTGGGTGACGGCGCCGACGACGCGGTCGCCTTCCAACATCAGGTCGTCCACGGCCTGCTGGAAAAGCCACAGATTGGGCTGGTTCTCCAGCCGCTGGCGGATGGCGGCGCGGTACAGCACGCGGTCGGCCTGCGCCCTGGTGGCGCGCACGGCCGGGCCCTTGCTGCCGTTGAGGATGCGAAACTGGATGCCGGCCTCGTCGGCGGCCTCGGCCATGGCGCCACCCAGGGCGTCGATCTCCTTGACGAGATGGCCCTTGCCGATGCCGCCGATCGACGGGTTGCAGCTCATCTGCCCCAGCGTTTCGATGTTGTGGGTGAGCAGCAAGGTGGCGCAGCCCATGCGGGCGGCTGCCAGCGCGGCTTCGGTGCCGGCATGGCCGCCGCCGACCACGATCACATCGAATTCTTGAGGGTGCTGCATGAGGCCCCGATTCTACGAAGCCGCCGGCTACCACTAGCATGCGGCGCCATGAACTGCCGCCCCGCCTGCGGTGCCTGCTGCACGGCGCCTTCCATCAGCTCGGCCATTCCCGGCATGCCGCACGGCAAGCCGGCCGGTGTGCGCTGTGTGCAGCTCGACGAGGCCGAAGGCTGCCGCCTGTTCGGCCGGCCCGAGCGGCCCGCGGTGTGTTCGTCACTGCGCCCGACGGCCGAGATGTGCGGCAGCCAGCGCAGCGAGGCCATGACCTGGCTTGCCGGGCTGGAATCGCGCACTGCACCCGCAGGGCGCCAGCCGCTGAATGGCTGACCGGCTGACCGGCGCCCTTACTGCAGCGGTGCCGAGCCCCCGACGCTGCGCAGGTCCTGCGCGACGCGGCCCTCGTGCAGCGCAATCACGCGCGTGGCCGAGGCGATGGTTTCCGGCCGGTGGGCCACGATCACCCGTGTCAGGGCCAGCTGCCGCACGGCGTGGTTCACGATGCGTTCGCGGTCGAGGTCCAGCGAGCTGGTGGCTTCATCGAGCAGCAGCACCTGCGGCCGTTTGTACAGCGCACGGGCCAGCAGCAAGCGCTGTCTTTGCCCGCCAGACAGGGCCACGCCAAGATCACCTATCAAGGTCTCATAGCCCATAGGCAAAGCCTCGATGTCCTCGTGTACCGCCGCAACGCGGGCACATTGCTCCACCCAGGCCCGGTCGGGCTGCGGGCTGAAGAAGCAGATGTTGTCGGCGATGGAACCCGAGAACAGCGTGTCGTCCTGCATCACCACGCCAACCCGGTCGCGCCAGGCGCGCAGGCCCAGGTGTTGCAGCGGGCGCCCGCCGACCAGCACCTCGCCCTCGGTGGGCGCGTGCACGCCCAGCATCAGCTTGATGAGCGTGGTCTTGCCGCAGCCCGAGGGGCCGACCACGGCCACCGATTCGCCGGGCTCGATCTTCAGGTTCACGCCGCGCAGCACCTCGGGCTCGCCGTCGGCGTAGCGAAAGCTCACGTTGCGCAACTCGATGCTGCCCGGCAAGGCACCACCGTGGCCGGTGGCGGCGTCGGACTCGGGCGCCGTCAGCACGATGTCGGCCAGCCGTTCTCCCTGCAGCTTGAGCATACCCAGCTCGGCGACCTTGTCGATCAACCCGCTCACGCGAAGCGCGAAGGTCTCCTTGTAGGCAAAGAAGGCGAACAACATGCCCACGCTGAACTGGCGGTCGAGCACCAGCAGGGCGCCGAGCCAGACCACCGCCACGCGTTCCAGGCCGAACAGCAATCGGTGCAGCACCGAAAACAGCAGCTCCAACTGGCGTACGGTGATCTGCGCATTCATCGTGCGCACCACCAGGCTGGCGAAGCGGCTGCCGCGATCGCCCTGGGCATTGAAGAGCTTGATGGCCTGCACGCCGCGCAGCGACTCCAGGAAGTGGCTGCCCTGTCGCGCCTCGTGCACCAGCGCCTCTTCGCTGGCTTGGCGCAGTCGGCTGAAGAAAGCCCAGCGCAGCAGCGCATAAAGGGCCACGGCCGCCAGCGCCACTGCGGTGAGCGGCAGGCTGTACAGCGCCATCATGGTCAACGTCAGCACGACCAGCAGGCCGTCGAGAAAGGCCTCGATGAAACTGGTGGTGAGCGTCTTCTGGATCTGCTGCACCGCGCCGAAGCGCGACCAGATGTCGCCGATGTGGCGCTTCTCGAACCAGGCCACCGGCAGGCGCAGCAGGTGCGCAAACACGTTCACCAGCCACTGCTGGTTGAGGGTGGCCGACAGCACCAGCACCGCCCAGGACCGCGCCGCCGCCGTCGCCGACTGCACCCCCACCAGCAGCGCGAAACCCAGGCCCAGCGTGACCAGCAGGTCGCGGTCGGCCGATGGCAGCACGCCGTCGACCACGGCCTGCATCAGGAAGGGCATCAGCAGCACAAAGGCTTCCAGCGCCAGCGCCAGCACGACGATCTGCGCCAGCGATCGCTTCAACCCGCCCACCGGGCCCAGCAACTGGCGCAGCGTGACCCGCGGCGGCGCGGGCGCCTGCACAAACCCAGGCTGCGGCTGCAGCTCCAGCGCCACCCCCGTGAAGCGCTGCGACAGCTCGGCCGCCTTCACCCGGCGCAGGCCGAGTGCGGGGTCGTGGATCACGGCCACACCGCGCTTGACCGCCACCAGCACGACGAAGTGGCTCATGTCCCAATGCAGGATGCAGGGCAGCGGCATCTGCGGCAGGTCCTCAGGCTCCAGGCGCAGTGCGCGTGCACCCAGGTTCATTTGCTCGGCCATGCGCACCAGGTCGGCCATGGTCATGCCGTGCGAGGAGACGGAAAACTGCTGGCGCAGCGCGCGCAGGTCGGTGTGCTGGCCGTGTGCCGAGGCCACCATGGCAAGGCTCGCCAGGCCGCACTCGGCCGCCTCGGTCTGCAGGATGATGGGCACGCGCCCGCGGCGCAGGCCCAGCCACAGTCCGCCCGAGGCGTCCGTCACAGCCGGCTCCGCAGGCCGATCAGCGGCTCGAACAGCCACTCCACCAGGCGCCGCCGTTCCAGCAGCACGTCGGCTTGCAGGCGCATCCCCGGGGACAGCGCCAGGGCTTCGGCGCCGGGTGCGTCCTCCAGCGCCACGGTGATGCGGAACAAGGGCTCGGCCAGCGCTGCGGCGGGCAGCGCCAGCGTGGCCAGCTCGCTGGCGCCCAGCGGCGTGCGCGACACCTGCAGCACCCGGCCCGGCCGGTGGCCGTACTTCTGGTACGCGTAGGTGTCGAAGCGCAACTGCACCGACTGGCCCGGGCGCACAAAACCCACCGCGCTGGACGGCGCGTACAGGTGGGCCTGCAGCGCGGCGCCCTGCGGCATCAGGCTGGCCAGGGCCGAGGCCGGTGACACGCTCTGCCCCGGCTCGGCCAGCACGGCGCTGACGGTGCCGGCCTGCGGCGCGCGCACCACGAGGCGGCGGTCGGTGTCGACCTCGGCGGCTTCGCGCGACAGCAAGGCAAGTTCGCGCGCGATGCCGCCGGCAGCACTGTCGGCGAGCATCGGCAGCGCCCGCAGCTGGCCTTCGAGGTCGGCACGCTCACGCTCCAGTGCCGCGCGCTCGCGCGCCACCGTCTGTGCGGCGGCTTGCAGTGCCAGCAACTCCTCGCTCTTGGCCTGCACCTGGGCCGGGCTGATGAACTGGGCAGATTCCAGCGACTGCAAGCGCTGCAGCGACTGCCGCGCCAGCGCCAGACGGTCGCGCTGCAGCGAGGCCTCCAGGTCGGCCTGCGCCAGTTCGCTGGACAGCGCCTGGAGCCGCCGCGTCAGCGCTTGTTGCTGCGCCGAACTCAACGCCTGCTGTCGAAGCGCGGCGCCTTGCAGGCTCAGCCGGCGCGCCTCGACGCTGCGCAGCACCTGCGCCTGGGCATCTGTGCCGCGCACGGGCCGCTCCAGCGACAGCACGAACAGCACGTCGCCCGCAGTCACGGCCTGACCTTCAGTGATGCGCCGTTCCAGCACCGTGGCCGATTCCGCCGGCACCAGGCGGATCAAGCCCCGGTCGGGCACCAGCGTACCGCTGGTCGTGGTCTTGCGCGTGTACTGCGCCAGCAACAGGAAAGCGACGA
>JANNWL010000194.1:0-13375 GCA_031414735.1 Burkholderiales bacterium
CATCGGCCGCACCGGCCGCGCCGGCGCCACGGGCGAGGCCATCTCGCTGGCCTGCGTGGACGAAGACATCTTCCTGCGCGACATCGAGCGCCTCATCAAGCGCACGATCCCGCGTGAAGTGGTGCCCGGTTTCGAGCCACCTGCCGGCGAGAAGGCCGAGCCCATCGTGCTGGGGCGCATGACGATCGGCATCGGCGGCACGCAGCGCAACGGCGGCGGCGGTGGTGGCCGAGGCGGCCGGCCGGGCGGCGGCGGCGGTGGACGAGCCGGTGCTGCGCCTTCGGGCGGCGGGCGGCCGGGCGGCGGTGGATCAGGCCGCCCCGGCGGTGGTGGCGGTGGTTCGCGCGGACCGGCCAGGCCGGCGTCGCGCGGCGGGCCGCCGAAGCGCTGAGTTTCTTGGCATTGCGAAAGTCATGGCCCGGCGAGATTGTCGAAAGGCTCTGGCCGAGTCGAACGCATTCAGGCTGACTGCTCTTGCGGGCGCAGTCGGCTTTGCAGTTGCAGGCCGAGTCCCCGTTGAATTTGCCGAAGAGCTCGGCAACCCTGTGTTGCTCACGCCTGGCGTTTAACTCTTGCATCGCCCGTGTGGCCGGGCACTTGCCGAAACATCTGCTTTCAGAAAACGGCCGTTTGGCCACTGGCGACCCCTGGAACAGGGGTGTCGACGGTCTTTACGGCCTCCTGCATCAACGCGCGCCACAGAGCCGGCGGCTGTCGCTAAGTTGTTGTCGCGTAACGCTTTTTCTTTCGCGGCATCAATCGTGCGTGAAGTCTGTCGGCCCTTCCTCACATCAAACCTACAAGAGACCCTCCCATGAAGCTCAACTCATTGTTTGCCGCGCTTGCCATCGTTGGTCTGGCCTCCGCCGCCACGGCGGCGCCACTGACGTACAACGTCGGGCGCAGCATCGGCGCCGGCAGCGTACTTGGCACCATCACCACCGACGGCACGTTTGGAGCCTTGGCCACCGCCAACGTCATGAGCTGGTCGCTGACGCTGAATGACGGTATCGGTACGTTTGCCATCAGCCAGGCAAATTCTGAGTTCATTGCCTTTGGTTCGTCCCTGACGGCTGACATCGATTCCATTGACTTCAACTTCTCCGGGACCGACGTAGGCTTCGGTTTCCAGAATCCCACCATCGGCAGTGGCATCAACATTTGGTGCGGCAACGGTGTCGGCACGTTGACATGTCTGGGCAGCTTGTCGACCGAGTACGTGCGATTGGGTGTCGTGACACCGACCGCCGCTCGTCTGGGTGTGGTCGCGATAGCCACCCGCACGCCGACTGCGAACGCAGTGCCTGAGCCGAGTTCGTTGGCTCTGGTGGGCTTGGCACTCATTGGCGCAGCGGCTGCGCGTCGCCGCGCCTGATACCGGCTGCAGCAAGACACAGCGGCTTGGCCGCCCGAGTGTCCCGTTGCCCAGAGCGACGGGACCACTCGGGCGGCCTTTCTTCTTTCCATGCCCAACGCCGGCTCAAAGCGGGCTCCGCGGGCGGCCAGCTGGGGGCGTCCCCTTTGTTTCGGGTGTTGACGAGCGGGCCGTGTGCGTGCGATCGTGACGCGGCTCAGGCAATGGCAAAGCTCCGACGCGTCACGGCGTCCTTGCAGCGCGTCCACACACGATGGCCCGCAGACTCAGGCGAAATTGCGACGTTCGAGGGCTCTGGCCCAGGCAAAATCCGCCACAACTATTTTCGAAGGTGCAGCTCATGAAGGTCTTTCAAGTCTCAATGTCGGTGGCTGTGGCCCTGGCAGCATTTTCGTTGCCTGCGCATGCCCAGTGCACAGCCTCGGGAGCGGTTGTGAAGCTATCGAACCCTGAAATCACCGCACTGGTATCGGGGCGGACGGTCTGCGGCGTGCCAGGCGCCAGTTACCCAGGCGCGCCCAGCGACCGGTTCCAGGAGGAACACCTGGCCAATGGCGACTTGTTCGACTACAAGCGCGGTCCAGGGCATCCCGTCGATCCGCGCGAAAAAGTGGGAACCTGGTCAGTGGGACAAGGATTTGCCGGGGTGCCAGGCATTGTCCACAGCTATGCATCTGTGGCATTCAACTGGGCGGTCTTCGGGCCTGCCACCAACGTCGCCGGCACCAGCGTCTATTCGTTTTGCAGCGGCGCTGCAGAACATGTTCGCGCCGTCGTAGTCGCCACGGGTTCGGGATGTGCTTCGTTCCCGGCGGCTGGTTCGGCGGCCAAGCTGGTACCCAAGGTCACGACGGGCAAGACACCCCCGGTCGTGACGCCCAAGTGATCTTTGGGCGGGCGGGGAGGCGCTGAGCGATGCGGACTTTGGTCCGCTCAGCTTGACGCCAGCGCCGCAGCAGCGCCGTCAATCGACGCCCTGAGTTCCGCCAGGCTCCCATGCCCCCTGAACTGCGGAAACTGCGCCGCAATCGCCGCCGGTGCGTGGATGAAGAATCCCGCATCGGCAGCAATCAGCATGCCGGTGTCGTTGTACGAGTCCCCCGCCGCGATGACGCGGTAGTTCAGACTCTTCAGCGCGTTCACGGCATGGCGCTTGGGGTCGGGCTGGCGCAGCACGTACTGGGCGACGAAGCCTTCTGCGTCCACCACCAGCCGGTGGCATAGCAGGGTGGGGCGGCCGAGTTGCTGCATCAGCGGGTCGGCGAATTCGTAGAAGGTGTCTGACAGGATCAACACCTGGTAGCGCGTGCGCAGGTCGTCGAGAAACTCACGCGCACCGGGCAGGGGTTGCATGCCTGCGATGACGGCCTGGATGTCGGCCAGCTTCAGCCCGTGCTGGCGCAGCAGCGCCAGGCGCCAGCGCATCAGCTTGTCGTAGTCGGGCTCGTCGCGCGTGGTGCGTGAGAAATCGGCGATGCCGGTGCGCTGCGAGAAGGCGATCCAGATTTCGGGAACGAGCACACCTTCGAGGTCTAGGCAGACGATGTGCATGGTTGCCTGGGTTGGTTGACGGGCAGAGGGGTCGATTCTGGCGCAGCGCCCCGTCAAACAACGGCCGGGTCGGCCACCAGCCGCACCGCCACGCCGCTGAGCACCGCATTGCCCGAGAGCGGGTCGCGCTGGGTGTCGTTCAGCAAGGCGTTCAGGTTGGCCCCGGGCCGCGCCGCCGCCAGTGCCAGCCGCGCACCCGGCAGGTCGTGGCCCCAGCCGTGCGGCAGGCTGACGACGCCGGGCGTCATCGCCGCGCTCAGTTCCACCACCACGGCCACCGCGCCGTTTTCGCTGGACATCTGCGCGGCGGCGCCGTCGGTCAGCCCCAGGCGCGCAGCATCTGCAGGGTGCAGCAGCGCGGTGCCGCGAAACGGGCCCTTGGCCAGCGTGGGCAGGTTGTGCATCCAGCTGTTGTTGCTGCGCACGTCGCGGCGGCCAATGACCACCATGTCGGGCGCGGGCGTGTCCAGGTCGGCCAAGGCCCGCGGCAGGTCGGCCAGCAGCGAGGGTGGCGCCAGCTCGATGCGGCCGCTGGATGTGCGCAGCACCTCGGGGATGCGCGGCTGGAGCGGGCCCAGGTCGATGCCGCCGGGGGCGGCCTGCACCTTTGCAAGCGTTAGGCCGTCGGGGCCAAGGCCCAACGCGGGGTCGACCTCCTTCATGCCGAACAGGTTGCCGTAGGGGCCGCCGCGCAGGGCGAGTTCCAGCAGGCGGTCGGGGCCGCGCAGCGCGGACACCGCCTGCATCACCTGCGGCGTGGCGTCGCCAGCCAGCTTGCGCACATCGGCTTCCACCAGTTCATCGTCCAGCGCCAGCACGTCGGCTTGTGCGCCCAGGCCTTTGGCGACAGCCGCCAGCCGCAGCAGCGTTTGCCACTCGGGCGGATGGCTGGCGGGTGGATCGAACACCGGCGTGCTGTAGCGGGCGTGGTTGCGGAAGGACAGTTGCGGGAAGGCCACGTCGTAGTGGCTGTCCTGCAGCGGGCTCAGGCCGGGCAGCACCACGTCAGCATGGCGTGAGGTCTCGCCCACGTAGATGTCCAGGCTGACCATGAAGTCCAGGCTGTCGAGCGCGCGGGCCAGGCGCAGTCCACCGGGGGACGAGAGCACGGGGTTGCAGGCGACGCTGATCAGCGCCTTGATCTGGCCGGGCCCGGGCGTCTCGATCTCTTCGGCAAGCACCGTCATGGGCAGCTCGCCGAAGACTTCCGGGGCGCCGCTGACTCGGCTGTTGTGGCGGCCCGTCACGATGCCGCGCCCGCTGCCCGGCTTGCCCGCCGTGTTGTTGGCAAAGGCGGCTGACAGCGGAAACATCGCGCCGCCCGGTTCGTCGAGCTTGGCCGTCAACACATTCAGCACGTCGACCAGCCAGGAATTCAGCGTGCCGAAGCTTTGCGTGCAGGTGCCGATGCGGGCGTACACGCAGCCGCGCGGTGCGGCGGCGAGCTCTCGCGCCAGGCGGCGGATGTCTGCGGCCGCGATGCCGCAGCGTGCTGCCAGGCGTTCGGGCGCGAAGGGCAGCATGGCCCCTTGCACTTCAGCCAGGCCGTTGACGTGCTCGGCCAGCCGACCCAGGCGCACCAGCCCTTCGTCGAACAGCGTGTGCACCATGCCGGCAAGCAAGAACACGTCGCCGCCGGGGCGGATGCTGAGGTGCTCGTCGGCCACCTCGGCCGTTTCGGTGCGCCGCGGGTCGATCACCACCAGCCGCCCGCCGCGCGCCCGCAGGGCCTTGGCCTTGCCGCGGAAGTCGGGCACCGTCCACAGGCTGCCGTTGCTGGCCACGGGGTTGGCGCCGATGACCAGCAGGTAGTCGCTGCGCTCGATGTCGGGCACGGCGATGCTCAGCCAGTGCCCGAACATCAGCCCGCTGGAGAGCTGCTTGGGCATCTGGTCCAGCGTCGAAGCCGAGAACACGTTCTTCGTGCCGAGTGCTTTGGCCAGGCGGCTGAAGTACAGCAGCAGGCCGAACTTGTGGGCGGCGGGGTTGCCCACCGCCAGGCCCACGGCGTCCGCGCCGTGCGCGGCCAGGATGGGCACCAGCCGGCGCTCGATCTCTGCGAATGCCTCGTCCCAGGTGGCGGGCACCAGTTCGCCGTCGCGGCGAATCAGCGGCGTGCGCAGGCGGTCGGGGTCTTCGTGCAGGTCCTTCAGCGCGTAGCCCTTGGGGCAGATGTAGCCGGCGCTGAAGACGTCGTCCTTCGCCCCACGAATGCCGACGACTTGGTCGCCGTGCGTGCGCACCTCCAGGCCGCAGCAGGCCTCGCACAGCGGGCAGATGCGGTAGTGGCTGCGTTCGCTGGCGCTTGTTGTGGTGGTCATGAGGAGCCTCTCGATGGAGTTGCACAGCTTAATGCCGCCGCACCCAGCCACGCGTCACCAGCGTGTCAATGCGGCATCGCGTCAGATCACAGCGCGGCAATCGACGACGGCACGTGGGCGCCACGGGCTGTCAGCTGCCAGAGCGTCGCGCCAGCGTTGCAGTGCGGGTGCGGGGTCGCCATCAATCAGGGCCAACAGCAGCGCACTGCGCAGCCGATGGGTGTGGGCTGCCGGAAGCGTGGTGAAGTAACGCGCAAGTGATGCCGTATGCAGGCGCCGTGCTTCAGCCAGATCTCCGCTCAGCGCCGCAACGCAGGCCAGCGCGTCCATCGCCAATGCCGATTCAACCGCCCGTGGTGCGTCCACCGCGGCATGCTCTGCAACGAGGGTCCGCAAGGACTCCATTGCCGCCGCGTCAAGCCCCTGGCGCACCAATGCCTCGGCGGTTTGGCGACGCACCCGCATGACGGCCGCTGACTGCGAGGGCATGCCAAGCTGCACAAGCCCCGCTTGCGCCTGTGTCAGTGCGACCAGGGCTTCATCGTGACGGTTCAGGTGCGAAGCGATGTCGCCCCAGGCCTGTCTGGCGAGCCAGCCAATGGCCCCAGGCGGGGCCAGCCGCTGGGCCTGGTCGGCTGCTTGCAATGCGGCTTCGGGCCGCCCCAAGCCCAATTCGGCCGCAGCCAGCCAGCGCCATTGAATGCTTTGCTCCGATGCGGTGGCATGCCCTTGGGTCAACCGCTGCAGGTTCTGCCGGGCCTGCACATACTGGCCCAGGTCGACCTCCAGCACGGCCTGCAGCACATCCAGCCGGACACGGTTGATGGACTTCAATGTCTGGTTGCTGGCCATGGCCTGGGCCTGCAGCACGGCTTCGGCGGCCTCGTGCAGGTCACCGTTGTTGCGTGCTGCGCTGGCCCAGGTTTCGAGGGCGGGAAACACCTGCATGGCTTGGCTGCCGAATGCGGCTTGCGATTCACGCACCATCGCGCGCGCATGTTCCAGCGCTTGCGGGAAGCGCCCGGTCCAGCCGCACAGCACGCTCAGGGCATACCGCGCCCGCGCGCGCACGTAGGCGCACTCGGCGTTGGCGCGGCTGCAGCCCGACAGCGCCTGTTCGGCCAGCGTTCCGGCACGCTGGTTGTCGCGCTGCACGAGCGACTGCGCCAGCTCCGCGCGCGTGCGGTTGAGTGCGGGGTCGTCAGGCGCTGCCAGCGGTGTCAACAGCGACAGCGAACGTTCCAGCGTGGCCACGGACTTTTCGGGTCTTTGCAGCCGAAAGTAAATGCGCCCCAGTTCGGCCAGCAGTTCACCGTGAAGGCGCGGGTCGGCTGCGAAGTCCGTCTGCGCCCGGGCCACGGCGGCGTCGATCATTTCCAGGCCCGTGACTTCGCTCTTGCCCTGGTCGGGCTCGGCGTCGCTCACCATGGTGTAAACAAACTCGCGCACCTTGTCGGCGCGATCCTTTTGGGCGCTGGATTCGTGCGCTTGCTGCCAGGCCACCACGCCGGTCAGGGCCAGCACCAACGCGCCGCTGGCCGCTGCTGCGCTGGCCCAGCGCCGACGCCGCAGCAGCAGCAAGAAGCGTTGCGACCACGGCACGCGACGGGCCAGGATGGGTTGATGCGCAAGCAAGCGGCGAATGTCTTCGGCCAGCCGCTCAATCGAGGCGTAGCGCTCGGCGGGGGCTTTGCGCAGGGCCTTGAGCAGCACCGTGTCGAGGTTCACCGTCAGCCGCGGCGGCAGCGCTTGGGCATGCGCCACGGCGTGCAACAGCGTGGCGGCGCTGTCGCCTGCGGCACCATAGGGCAGGCGGCCGGTCAACAGCTCGTAGAGCACGACGCCGGCACTGTAGACATCGGTGGCGGTGGTGACGGCTTCACCTGTCACTTGCTCGGGCGCGGCGTAGCGCGGCGTCAGCACGCTGGCGGCGTCTTGCGTCAGCGCAGTCGTTCCAGGCGGCGCTGCCAGCAGCTTGGCGATGCCGAAGTCCAGCAGCTTTGCCTGGCCCTGGGCATCGACCAGGATGTTGCTGGGTTTGAGGTCTCGGTGCACCGTCATGTGACGGTGTGCGTGCTCAACCGCCGAAAGCACCTGCAGGAAGAGCCTGAGCTTTGCTGGCAGAGCCAGCGCCGTGGCGTGTTCGGTGATCGGCACACCAGCGACGTACTCGAGCACCAGGTAGGGCTGGCCCGACGCAGCCACACCGGCGTCGATGAGGCGCGCAATGTGCGGATGGTCCAGCGCCGCGAGCACGTCGCGCTCGCGTGAAAAACGTTCGGCCAGGAGCGCCGACAAGTGTGCCGACAAGGGCAGCTTGATCGCCACCTGGCGCTTGAGCTGCCCGTCTGCGCGTTCGGCCAGCCATACCGAAGACATGCCGCCCTGGCCCAGCGGGCGCAGCAGCCTGTAACTGGCGATCAGCGTGCCGGCTTGCGGACCCGGCAGCACGGCGGCTTGCAGCCCGGCGGTCAGCGGGGCGGCCCAAGCCTGCGCGGCGCCGTCGTACGTCGCGGCGTCGCTTGCCCGCAACAACTGCTGCAAGCGCAAGTGCACGCCGGGCTGGGTGTCCTGAATTGCGCCGAGCGCGTCGCTGCGCTCGGCGGCAGACGCGTCAAGCAGTTGGTCCAGCAGCGCCATCGCCTGCCGGTCGATCTGTATCGAGGCGGCGGGCATGTTCAAGTTGGCACACCCAGCGCGTCATGCAGATAGGCCTTGGCTCGCTGCCAATCGCGTTTGACGGTGGGCTCCGAGACGGCCAGCGTCGCGGCAATCTCGCTTATCTCCAGCCCCAGCACGGCGCGCATCTCGGCCACCTGCAAGAGCCGCCCGTCGATCTGGCCAAGCCGCTCCAGCGCCTGGTTCAGCGCCAGCAGTTGTTCGGGGTTGCCTGCGGTGTCGGCAATGTCGTGCGACAGCGTCAGCGGCACCAGGTCTGCATGGCGCTTGGCCGCCAGCCGCTCGCGGGCCATGTCCACCAGCAGCGAGCGCATCGCGCGCGCGGCGTAGGCCATGAACTGTTCGCGCGAGCCAAAGCGCAGGTCGGTGCGGTGCTGCAAGCCCAGGTACAGCTCATGCGCCAGCGTGCCGGTCGATACGGCCGCCTGCTCACGCGCCAGGCGCGCGCGCGCCAAGCGCAGCAACTCGGGGTAGGCCGCGCTGAAGGCGCTGCCGAAACTGTGGTCGTCGTTGCCAGCCATCAAGCCAGCATATGACAAGAAGTTGTTCCGGCGTGATCCCCGGCCTGTGACAAATCCGCTTTAACAGCCAGAGCGCCTGCAACTGTGCAGCGGCCAACAGGAGTTGATCATGCCCATCGCCCAAGACCGTCACCGTTTCGTGTCTGCGCGCAGGGACCTCAGCGGGCGGCGCCTTCGTCAGACGGCGTTGCGGGCTGCTGTCATGCTGGCAGTCTCTGGTCTGGGTTGGGCTGTGCATGGCACCGCCAGCGCCGTTCCCACGCTCGACCAACTCTTCCGCACCAGTGCCAGTGGCGGCGTCACATTGAATGGCGTCAACACATCGCTGAGCCAGGAAACCCAAGGCGGCAACGGCTCGCTCGCGCAGGTGCCCGGGCACAGCGCTTCGGCGCAGGTGGGCAGCTTTTCGGCGACCAGCGAGTCATCTGCGTTCAGGTCGGCGGCGGGGGTAGCGCAACCGACCGTCAGCAACAGCGGCGGTGGTGCGACTGCGTTCTGGCGATGGAACAGCCCCAGCCAGGAACCCCAGCAAGCGGGCGTCCTGGCCACGCTGGACTACAACATCATCGGCACCGTCAGCGCCACCGCAAGCCCGAACGCCAGGGGCCGCGTCACCGTATCTGTCAGCAGCCTGGGTCAGGACATTTTCGGGGAGGGTCTCGCCCAGGCCCAGAACAACTGCTGCGCCATCGCACCCATGGTCCCCCTCAGCGGCACCATGGCAATACGCGCCGGGGGGACGGTTCAAATGTCCATCCGTGCCGAGACCAGCGCGATTGAAAGCATCCCGGCCACCGCGCAGCAGGCCACGGCCGAAGGCCGCGCGCAGGCGCAACTGACTTACACACTGAACCTGATCGAAGACCGCCGGCACTGGGCACCGGCCCTTGAAGCCCCGATGCTGCCCGATACCTCTTGGGTCGAGCAGGCTGCGCCCGATGCCAGCAGCTGGGCCACCTTCAACCGCAACAGCGGGCGTGTGCTCGGCTTGACACTGTCTGGCGACGCCACCTGGCGCGGCCTGATCGTCGACGGTGAAAGCCTGTCGCTGGACCTGAACCAGCGCACGCTGAGCCTGGGCACTGCCGGGCCGTCGTTGAAGACCTTCAATGTGCGTGTGGGCGAAGGTCGGCCAAGCGCTTCGACGCTGACTTTGCGCAATGGCACCGTGGCCGCCGAGAACGACTTCCTGGTCGGTGGATCTTTCGGCCCCCAGGGGCCCACGGCCCACATGAGGCTGGACAGCGGCCTGGTCTTGAACGTCAACGGCGGTGCGGGCCTGGCCAGCCTGGCCGTGGCCGATGACGGGCCGGGCCGGCTCACGGTGCAAGGTGCCAGCCGCGTCGTCACCAATGTGCTGGCCCTGGCTCGCAAGGCACCGGCGGCGGGTGCGCCGGGGCAGCTCCTGGCGGTGATGGACGTCACTGGCGCAGGCTCGCGGGTGGAAGCCACGCGCGTGGCGCTGGGCGACCGGGGTGAGGCCAACGTCACGGTCAGCCTGGGCGGCGTGTTGCAGACCCAGTCTCTGGGGATGGCGGAACTCGCGGGCTCCCGCGCGACCTTGTTGATCGACGGGGTCGGCAGCCGGTTGGTCGTCAGCGGCGGATTTGTCGACATCGGAAAGGGTGGGCGTGGCTCGCTGGAGGTCGTCAACGGCGGGGTCATCGAAGGCAACTCCTCGCGCTTCACGGTGGGCAGTGGCGACCCGACCTTGTTTTCCGTGATGCGTGCCTCCGGCGTCGGCACCCAGCTTCTGGGCACCAACGTGCGCGTGGCTGCGGGCGGCAGTTTTGAGCTTCGTGACGAAGCCACCTGGCCGGGTGCGGCCAACTCGCTGGAAGTCAAGGGCGGACAGGCCAGGCTGAACAAGGCCACCGCAGTGCTCTCAGAGCTGTCCGTAGAGGGCCTGTTCAATGGCAGCAACCTGGTCTCCAGTGGCGCGGTGGACATTGAAAGCGGCGCCACCGTGGACGCCAGCCGCGCCGACATCGTGGTCGGCCCGGGCGGCCGGATCACCCTTTCGGGCGCGGGCAGCCGGCTGACCGGGTTCAACACGCTGCAGTTGGCAGGCAGCGTCATCGTCAACGCCGGGACGGTCTTGTCGGGTGCCTCTTTCGCGCAGAGCTCGACCGGCAGCTTGCTCGGTACGGGTGTCATGAAGTTCGCAACCGACTTCGATGCCGCGGGTCAATTGCGACCGGGAAACTCACCCGGCCTGTTGCGCATCGAAAGCAACGTGAGGCTCACCGAAACCTCCTTGCTGGTCCTGGAACTGGCCGGTCTCCAGGCCGGCACGCAGCACGACGTGTTGCAGGTGCTGGGCAACCTGAACCTGCAAGGTGGTCTGGTGGAACTGGCCTTCATTGACGGTTTTGCGCCCGTGCTGGGCCAGCAGTTTGTTCTGCTGGACGTCACGGGCACCTTTTCCAGCAGCGCGGACTTTGCCGTCACGGGCTTGCTTGCCGGCTGGCAGTTCAGCACCACCTTTGACGCCGTCAGCGGCAAGCTGACACTCAATTCCTTGAGCGACGGGGTCAGCGCCGTGCCCGAGCCCAGCACCTGCGTGCTGATGCTGGCCGGTGCCGTGTCGGTGGTGGCCTGGGTGCGGCGGCGGCAGCGGCCCGCGGCCTGAATCACCCGGCGTGGAGCAGGTTCACTTCTTGCCCCACAACTGCTCCAGCCGCGCGTCGCGGCCGCAGCTGGTGCGGTAGTAGTTGTAGCGCACCGGGTTCTTCTTGTAGTAGTCCTGGTGGTAGTCCTCGGCCACGTAGAACGGCCCGGCGGGCACGATCTGCGTGACGATGGCTTCCTTGAAGGGCTTGCTTTTCTCCAGCGCCGCCAGTGAGGCCTGCACGGCAGCGGCCTGTGCTGCGTCGTGCGTGAAGATGGCGGTGCGGTAGGGCGAGCCCGCATCGCAGAACTGGCGGTCCTTGGTGGTGGGGTCGATGGTGCGCCAGAACTTTTCGACGAGTTGCGCGTAGCTGACCTTGCTCGGGTCGAAGACGATTTCCACCGCCTCGGCGTGGCCGGTGGTCTTGGCCGAGACCTGCTGGTAGGTGGGGTTGGCCACCGTGCCGCCGATGTAGCCCGAGGTCGTCGAGATCACGCCCGGTACCTTGTCGAAGTCCGATTCCACGCACCAGAAGCAGCCACCGGCGAAGGTGGCCTTGGCTGTGGGACCCTGGGCGAATGCCTGTGTGGAAGGCACGCTGGCGGCCAGTGCCAGCAGGGCGGCGGAGGCGAAGTTCTTCATGCCGAGGCCGCCTCGAAACGCAGGGCCACGCCGTTGTTGCAGTAGCGCTTGCCGGTGGGCCGCGGGCCGTCGTTGAAGACGTGGCCCTGGTGGCCTTCGCAGCGGGCGCAGTGGTATTCGGTGCGCGGAAGAATCATCTTGTAGTCGGTCTTGGTGTTCACCGCGTTGGGCAGCGCGGCGAAGAAGCTGGGCCAGCCGGTGCCGCTTTCGTATTTGGCGTCCGACGCGAACAGCGGCAGGTCGCAGCCGGCGCAATGGAACACGCCTTTGCGCTTTTCGGCGTTGAGCGGGCTGGTGTGTGACGGCTCGGTGCCCTCGCGGCGCAGCACGGCGTACTGGGCCGGGCTCAGGCGGGCTTGCCAGTCGGCGGGGGTCAGCTTGCGCCAATCGGTGACGGCTGCCGCAGTTGCGGTGCCGGCGGCGGGCTTGACGGCGACGGCCGGTGCCTGCGCCTGGCTGGCCAGCGGAGCCAGGCCGAAGAGGGACAACAGTTTCATGAGGTGTCTGCGGGTCATCGGACTTCCTTGTGGCGTGTGCATGTCCATGTGTCGGCCGGGCCGGCCGAATCTTTCAACGCTACCCGCTATTCGGAAGTCCCGAGTACCACGGGTTGTTTGCGCGCCTGGCCGGCGCGCCACAGGGTCAGCGTCACGGTGTCACCGGGCTGGCGGCGTTCCAGCAGGGTCAGCATGTCGTCCAGGCCGGTTACGGGGTCGTCGTTGATGGCGGTGATGATGTCGCCCGCCACGACTTCGCCCCGGTTGCCGCGGCGGAACGGGATCAACCCTGCCTTTGCCGCGGGGCTGCCCGCGCCCACCTGCAACAGCACCACGCCCTTGGGCAGCTTGAGCGACTGGTTCAGCCCCGGCGGGCCGGCCGACACCCCCAGGGACGGGCGGAGGTAGCGACCGTCGCGGATGAGCCGCGGCACGATGCGGTTGACCTCGTCGGCCGGAATCGCGAACCCGATGCCGGCGCTGGCGCCGCTGGGGCTGGCGATCTGCGTGTTGACGCCGATCAGCCGCCCCGCCGAATCCAGCAGCGGCCCGCCGGAGTTGCCGGGGTTGATGGCCGCGTCGGTCTGGATCACGGCCTTGATGGTGCGCTGGTTGAAGGACTCGATCTCGCGGTTCAGCGCACTCACGATGCCGGTGGTGAGCGTCTGGTCCAGCCCGAACGGGTTGCCGATGGCATAGACGCGCTGGCCGACGATGAGGTCGCGGCTGGTGCCGATGGGGATGGGCGGAAAGCCGGCCTTGGGCAGGTCGATCTTCAGCACCGCCAGGTCGCGGTCGGCAAAGGCGCCGACCAGGGTGGCCTCGTGCACGCTCTGGTCCGACAGCGTCACGCGCGCGGCGGTGGCGCCCTGGATGACGTGGAAGTTGGTGACGATGTGGCCACGGTCGTCCCACACGAAGCCGGTGCCCGTGCCGCGTGGCACCTGCTGCACGTTCATGCTGAACATGTCGCGCTGCGCGGCCAGGGTGGTGATGTGCACCACCGAGGGCGAGGCTTTGCGGAAGACCTCGATATGCGCCTGCTCGTCGGCGCCGAGCGGACCGCGGGGCGTCACGGCCCTCGGCGTGGCGTCGCTGCGCCCCTGCACCGGGCCTGCAACGACGAGGAACACCGCAGCGGCCAGGACGGACACCAGGCTGACGGCCACGGCCAGCAG
>JANNWL010000195.1:0-8492 GCA_031414735.1 Burkholderiales bacterium
CAGCTTGGCGTCCAGCCACTCCAGCGTGCGGCCGCGGAACACCGCCAGCGCGCGGTGGCTGGGCACGCGGGCGATCGGCTCGGTGTAATCGAAGTAGTCGCGGAACTTGGCGGCATCCGGATGCAGTCCGTCCTTGCCGTCGACCAGCTTGCTTTGCAGCAGGCCGCTTTCCCACAGCCATTCGCGCAGCTTGCCCACCAGAAGCGCGTCTTCGGCCCAGCGTTCGGAAAGCAGGTCGCGCACGCCGTCCAGCACCGCAGCAGCATCCGCGAAACCAGCCTCCGCGTTGATGAAGGCGACCGCCTCGACCGAGGGGTCGCGCGCCGGGTCGGCAAACAGCCGGTCGGCCAGCGGCTCCAGCCCCGCCTCGCGGGCAATGGCGCCCTTCGTGCGGCGCTTCACCTTGTACGGCAGGTAGAGGTCTTCCAGTTCCTGCTTGGTCGGGGCGGCTTCAATGGCAGCGCGCAGGACGGGCGTGAGCTTGCCCTGCTCGTCGATGGCCTTGAGCACCGCATCGCGCCGGTCCTGCAGTTCGCGCAGGTAGGCCAGGCGGGTTTCGAGTTCGCGCAGCTGGATGTCGTCCAGCCCCTCGGTGGCTTCCTTGCGGTAGCGGGCGATGAAGGGCACCGTGGCCCCGCCATCCAGCAACTCCACCGCCACCAACACCTGGGCGGGCCGCGCGCCGATCTCGGCGGCTATCAACAGAACGATCTTGTCCAAGGAATCCTGGGGGCGCTGCGCCCGTCGACACGAAGCCGGCGAGTTTAGTGGGCGGCCACCCAGGCAGCCGCGCCCTGCCCGGCCTGGCGGCCAGTCGAGAAACACGCCGTCAGCAGGTAGCCGCCGGTGGGCGCTTCCCAGTCCAGCATCTCGCCGGCGGCGAACACACCGGGCAGCTCGCGCAGCATCAGGGCGTCGTCCAGCCCTTCGAAGCACACGCCGCCGGCGCTGCTGATGGCCTCGGCGATGGGGCGGGCGGCGCGCACGGTGATGGGCAGCGCCTTGACCATCGCAGCCAGCTTCGCCGGGTCGCCCTGGTCGGCCTTGGGCACGGTTTCCCACAGCAGCCCGGCCTTCACACCCGCCAGGTTCAGGCGCGTCTTCAGGTGGGTGGACAGCGAGCGCGGCCCGCGCGGGTGGGCCAGCTCGGTGGCCACCCAATCCAGCGTGCGGTCGGGCAGCAGGTCGAGCTCGAAGGTTGCGTGCCCGGCCATGTTGATGCGGTCGCGCAGCGCGCTGGATGCGGCGTACACGAGGCTGCCTTCGACACCGCCCGCAGTCACCACGAACTCGCCGCGCTGGCGCCAGCCTTCGAAGGCGATGGCCACCGACTTCAGCGGCTCGCCGGCGAAGCGCTGCGCGAAGTGCGTGCTCCAGCCAACGTCAAACCCGCAGTTGCTGGGCTGCAAGGGCGCCAGCGCCGCGCCGCGCGCCTGCAGCCAGGGCCACCACTGACCGTCGGACCCCAGCTGTGGCCAGCTCGCGCCACCCAGCGCCAGCACGGTGGCGGCAGGCTGGTGCAGCGTCGGGCCTTGGGGCGTGTCGAACACCAGCGCACCGTCGTCGCCCCAACCCAACCAGCGGTGGCGCATGTGGAAACGCACGCCCTGCCCGCGCAGGCGGTGCAGCCAGGCGCGCAGCAGGGGTGCCGCCTTCAGGTCGGTGGGGAAGACGCGGCCCGAGCTGCCGACGAAGGTGCTGACACCCAGCGCCGCAGCCCAGTCGCGCAGTTCATTGGGGCCAAATTCCTGCAGACGGGGCGTGAGCAGGTTCGAGCGCGTGCCGTAGCGGGTGGTGAAGCGGTCCAGCGCCTCACCATGCGTCAGGTTCAGCCCGCCCTTGCCGGCCAGCAGGAACTTGCGGCCTACCGAGGGCATGGCGTCGAACACGTCCACCACCGCGCCGCGCGCGGCCAAGGTCTCGGCAGCCATCAGGCCGGCGGGGCCACCGCCGATGACGGCCACCCCGCTGTTTTGAGGGGGCAAGGTGGGGGCGGTCTGCATCGCGGGCGACTGTACGGCACGCCCACAATGCCGCCATGGACAACACGTGGTGGGTGCTGATCGCCGGGGCCGCAGTGGCCGGCCTGGTGCAGGGCCTGTCGGGCTTCGCCTTCGGGCTGGTGGCCACGTCGATCTGGGCCTGGTGGCTGCCGCCGCAGCTGATCGCGGTGATGTCGGTGTTTGGTGCGCTGACGGGGCAGGTGGTGGCCGCACTGTCGACGCGTCGCCCATTGATGTGGCCGCGCCTGGCGCCCTTGCTGGCCGGTGGCCTGTGTGGCCTGCCCGTCGGCCTGTGGCTGCTGCCGCGCGTTGACAGCGTCAGCTTCCAACTCGGCATTGGCCTGCTCCTGGCCGTGTGGTGCCCGGTGATGCTGTTCAGCGGCCGCATCCCGCGCATCCAGCGCGGCGGCCGGCTTGCCGACGCGCTGGCGGGCCTGGCAGGCGGCATCACTGGCGCGCTGGGCGGCTTCACCGGGCCGCTGCCCACGCTGTGGTGCACGCTGCGCGGCTGGGACAAGGACACGCTGCGCGGCGTGGTGCAGAACTTCAACCTGGCGATGCTGGCGCTGACCTTCGCCGGCTACCTGGCCGCCGGCGCGGTGACGCGGCCGATGCTGCCGCAGCTGGGCGTGGTGGCCGCCACGCTGCTGTGCCCCGTGCTGCTGGGCGCGCGGATGTACGCCGTCATCAGCCCCGACGCCTTCAAGCGCGTCGTGCTGGCCGTGCTGGCCTGCACCGGCGTGGCCCTGCTGAGCAAGGCGCTGCCGCTGGCCTGGCTGCGCTGGGTGGCCTGAGCGGCTAGGCGCGGCCCAGCGAGAACACCGACACCGCCTGCACCAGTTGCTGGGCCTGGTGCTTCAGGCTTTCTGCCGCAGCGGCACTTTCTTCCACCAGCGCGGCGTTCTGCTGCGTCACCTGGTCCATCTGCATCACCGCCTCGCCCACCTGCGACACGCCGGTGCTCTGCTCGCTGCTGGCACTGCTGATTTCGCCCATGATGTCCGTCACGCGCTTGATGCTGGTGACGATCTCTTCCATCGTCCTGCCGGCCTGGTCGACCAGAGCCGTGCCTTGTTCCACGCGCTCGACGCTGGCGCCGATCAGGCCCTTGATCTCCTTGGCCGCCTCGGCGCTGCGCTGGGCCAGGCTGCGCACCTCGCTGGCCACCACGGCGAATCCCCGGCCCTGTTCACCGGCACGGGCGGCTTCGACGGCGGCGTTGAGCGCCAGGATGTTGGTCTGGAAGGCGATGCCGTCGATGACGCTGATGATGTCGGCGATCTTCTTGCTGCTGTCGTTGATGCCTTTCATGGTGTTCACCACCTGGCCCACCACCTCGCCGCCCTGCACGGCCACGGCCGACGCACCCTGGGCCAGTTGGTTGGCCTGGCGGGCGTTGTCGGCGTTCTGGCGTACGGCCGAGCCGAGTTGCTCCATCGACGCGGCCGTTTGCTGCAGCGCACTGGCTTGCTCTTCAGTGCGCTGGCTCAGGTCGGCGTTGCCGCTGGCGATCTGCGCCGAACCGGTGGCAATACTGTCGCTGCTGCTGCGCACGGTGCCGACGATGCCGGTCAGGCTCGTGTTCATGGCCTTCAGTGCCGTCAGCAGCCGGCCGATTTCGTCGTGCGAGCTCACCTCGACGCGCGAACCCAGGTCGCCCGCGGCCACCCGCTCGGCCACCCCCACCGCCTGCCCCACCGGGCCGGTGATGGACCGCGTCAGCAGCCAGCCCAGCGCCGCGCCGGCCGCCACCATGACCGCCAGCAGGCTGAACATCAAGAGCCGGGCCTGGGCATACACGTTCTGGCCGTCGGCAACGGCCTGGCTGATGAGTTCAATCTGCAGGTCTTTCAGCTTGTCCAACTCGGCCATGTAGGCCAGCTGGGTGGGACGCAGCTTGTCGGTCAGCATCGCCGTGGCCTCTTCCTTCTTGCCAGCCCGCACCAAGTCGATGAAGGCCAGTTGCACGGGCACGAAGGCGTTGCGCGCATCGGTCACCGCTGCCAGGCGCTTCTTGCCCTCTTCCGACGTGATGGTGGGCGCAAGCGCTTCCAGCGTCTTGCGGATCTTTTCGCGGGTCTGCGCCACGGTGTCCAGCGCGGTGTTGACTTTGGCCGCGTCCGTCCAGATCAAGGCGTTGCGCAGCTCGCGGGCGATCAGGTTCAGGTTGTCGACCATGTCCGCCACCTTCACGACATGGGGCACGCGGTCGTCGCCGATGAGCGTCAGGCTGTCCGTGAGCTGCGACATGCGTGAGATGCCGATGACCAACACCACGGTCGCCAGGGCGATGACGGCGGCAAAGGCCAGGCCCATGCGGGCGCCGATATTCAGGTTTTTGAGGAACATCATGATGAGCGGGTACTCCTTGGGGGGGCTGGAATGGCCGGGGAGGGGTCCTTGGCCACGGCAGAACCTGAATTTCGACCCGCCTGGAACCCAGTCGAGTGCGTCGCCGCACGTTGCGGTGTGAACTTCTTGGCATGACAGCCGGAAGCAGTGCTCAAGTGTTCGCCACCGCACAAAGTCAGGCACGCCAACCTTTGCAGTTCTCAATTTCGGTTCGTTTATCCGACTTTTTGTCAGCGGTCTCCTACTAAAGTACCGTGCTGGTTGGAAACCGAGTTTCTGGCTGGACGCGAACCAAGCCCCAACGGTCGGCCCCACTACCACTGGTCTTGATGTTGAAGACAACCGCAACAGGTTCGTACCTGATCGACAGCCTGCCCGATGTCACCCGTGCGCGCTGGCAGAGCCGCTTGGCCGAGGTGAATGTGCGTGTGGGCGCCGTCCTGATCACCAGCGGGCAGCCACTGACCCACGTGTACTTCCCGACCACAGCGCTGTTGGCCGGCTACAACCGGCATTCGGTGGACACGCCCATGGCTGCCACCCTGGTGGGGCCCACCAGCCTGGTCGGCCTGGGCGCGCTGCTCGACAACTCGCCCGCGCGCCACGACGTCACGGTGGTGGTGGCCGGCCGGGTGCTGCGCCTGGAGGCTGACCTGCTGCGCGAGGAATTCGAGCAGTCGTCCAGGGCTCGCAGCCTGTTGTTGGCCGCATTGCGGGTGTACATCAGTGAGCTCAGCCAACTCGCCACCTGCAACCGCTTCCACACGCTGGAACAGCAGCTGTGCATGCGACTGGTGCAGGTCATCGACCACCAGCAGACCGACGAGTTGGCCATCACCCAGGCGGAACTGGCCTTGCTGATAGGGGCCCGGCGCGAACGCGTGAACCAGATCGTCGGCAACCTGGAAACCGCCGGCATCATGGGCCTGGGCCGCGGGCGGCTGACCCGCCTGGACCGCCCCGGGCTGCTGCGCCAGGCTTGCGGCTGCTACGCCGTGCTGGCGAAGGCGCAGGAACGGCTCAGGCGGCTGTCCGACAACGCGCTTGCCGGCTGAGCCGGGCAAGGCAGCGCGCCTTCGGAGTGAAAGGTCTGGCCGGCCCAGGCGACTGAGCGACACCGCCCACCGCCCAAGGACCCGCCATGCCAACCCGCCCCCGCGACCCCGCCACCACCTTCTGCTCGACACTGGCCCTGCTGGCCGCCACCGCCGCACACGCCGCCGCGCCCGCCGCCACCACCTGCCAGGCGCGCAGCGCTGCCGTTGCACCGACCGTGGTCGAGCTGTACACGTCAGAAGGCTGCAGTTCCTGCCCGCCGGCCGACAAGTGGCTGTCAACGCTGAAGGGCCAGCCCGAGGTGCTGGCGCTGGCCTTCCATGTCAACTACTGGGACAAGCTGGGCTGGCCCGACCGCTTTGCCTCGCCCGAGGCCACCGCCCGCCAGCACGTGCTGGCGCAGAACGCGGGCAGCCGGCAGGTCTACACCCCGCAAATCATTGCCAACGGGCGCGACTGGCGCAGCTGGCCCCGGCTGCCCGAGGCCCCGGGCGCGTCGCCAGTGAGCGTGTCGCTCAGCCGCGACGGCGACAAGGTCAGCGCCCAGGTCACCGCCAGCGCAGGCGCCCCGACGCAACTGGCCGGTTACTGGGCGGTGCTGGAAGACCAGCACGAAAGCCGCGTGCGTGCCGGCGAAAACGCTGGCGAGACGCTGCGCCACGACCATGTCGTGCGCCTGTACAAACCGGTGCCCGCCTGGCAGGCCGCCGCCGGCGGTGCCGCGCAGCTGAGCGTGTCGCGCGGCGTGCCAGAACACCCCCGGCGCGTGGTGTTTGTGGTGACTGACGCGACCACGCTCAAGCCTTTGCAAGCGGTGGCGCTGCCCTGCTGAGCAGCGCTGGCGCGGCGGTCAGCCCGCGCGCAGCTTGGCGCGCAGCTTGACGCCCAGCTCAGGCCGGCCGGCGAACGGGTCGGTGGGGTTGCGCGGCGTCATGATGTCGTCCAGCCGCGTCTGCACGCCGGCCAGGCTGTGCGGGTGGCTGTAGATGTAAAAGCGCCGCGCATCCATGGCGTCGAAGACGAACTGCGCCACCTCGGCCGCGGTGAGCTTGCCCTTGGTCACGGCCTGCTCGCTCATGGCCTGGGCGACGAGCTGGCTGCGCGTGGGCGGCACTGCCGGCTGCAGGCCGGCCGGGCGGTTGCGTTCGCTCAGGTGGATGCCGGTGGGCACGAAGTACGGGCACAGCACATGGGCGTGGACTTGGTCCGTCACCAGCGCCAGGTCCTGGTGCAGCGTTTCGCTCATCGCCACCACGGCGTGCTTGCTGACGTTGTAGACGCCCATGTTGGGTGCGTTCAGCAACCCGGCCATGCTGGCGGTGTTGACGATGTGACCCTGCCAGCCGGGGTCGGCCGCGGCGGCGGCCAGCATCATGGGCGTGAAGACCCGCACGCCGTGCGCCACACCCATGAGGTTGACGCCGATGACCCAGTCCCAGTCGCGCGCCGTGTGCTCCCAGATCAGCCCGCCCGCCGCCACGCCTGCGTTGTTGAAGACGAAGTTCGGCGTGCCGAAGTGCTGCAGCGTGGCAGCACCCAGGGCCTCGACCTCGGCCGCCTTGGACACGTCGAGCCTGAAGGGCAGCACCTTTGCGCCCAGGGCGCGCACCTGTTGCGCCGCGGCCTCCAGCGCGTCGGCCTGCACGTCGGCCATCACGACCTGCATGCCGCGCGCCGCGGCGATGCGGCTGGCCTCCAGGCCGAAGCCCGAAGCTGCGCCGGTGATGACGGCCACGCCGCCTTGCAAAGCAATGTTCATGGGGATGTCTTTCGATTCGTTGGGCCGTGGCCCGGGGGTTCAGTTGGCAAGCTCGGCCCGCGCGGTGCGCGGCCGCCGGGGCGCGAACACCTGCGACAGCGTGTCGCGCAGGTCGCGCACCTCGGCGCCGGCCAGTGCACCGCGCGCCTGCAGCAGCCGGTGCAGCTGCGGCAGGTGGTAGTGCGGCACGGCGGGGTAGAGGTGGTGCTCGACGTGGTGGTTCACGTGGTGCGGGAACAGCAGCACGCGGCCGGCGGCGTTGACCAGCACGTCGACGGCGTGGCCGCTGCGCGAGCCCGCGGTGAGCGTGGTGCGCGCCGCTGTCAACGGTGAAGCCAGTTCAGTCACCGCCCCGTGTTCGCACACCGCGCGCAGCCGCAGGATCGGCTGCAACACCGTCAGCAGCGGCAGCAGCCACAGCAGTGCATACAGCAGCAACCCGTGCGGTTCCCAAAGAAGCATCACGGCCCCGGGCAGGCCCAGGTGAAAGGCCACCACACCCCAGCGGTCGCGGCGGGCGGCGGCGCGCAACGCCGGGCTGGTGTCGTCCAGCGGGCGCGCGGCGGTCTGTGTGCTGTCGTTGAGGGCCGGGGCGCCGAAGAAGTAGGCGTAGGTCTTCCAGGCATTCAGCCCGGCCACGTCTTGCAGCAGCTTCTTCCACAGGTAAGCCACTCCGCGCGGGTAGCCGCCGTGGATGGCGGTGTCGGGGTCTGCGGGGCCGTACAGGTTGTTGTGGTGCAGGCGGTGCGTGACGCGGTAGGTGCACATCGACACACCGCCGGCCATGCCGATGAAGCGGCCCAGCGCATCGTTGACGGCGCGCTTGGAATGCAGTCGGTAGTGCGCCGCCTCGTGCGCCAGGATGAACAGCGCGTGCTGCTGCACGCCGATGACCAGCACCGGCAGCACCAGCCACGGGCTGGGGCCGAGGGCGATGCCGAAACCGACTGCTGCGGCGATGAAGCCCAGGGTGGTCGCCACGGCGAGCATCGAGCGGCCGTCGTGCAGGGTCGTCAGTGGCGCCAGGTCGGCCGCGGACAGCACGCGCCGCGCGGCCGCGTTGCCCGAGCCCGGGGCGCGCGTGTCGTCGCGGAAGTCCTCGCCGCGCGCCGACGCTGGGTCCGTCACGGCTGCGCCCCTTGCGCAGGCCGCAGCATCTCCAGGTGCGGGATGTTGTCTTCCATGTAGACGGTGCCCACGGGCTGGAAGCCGAAGCCGGCATAGAAGCGGTCCAGGTGCGCCTGGGCGCTGATGCGGATGCCCTGCCCTGGCCACGCGGCCGTGCAGCGCGCCACGCCCTCGGCGAAGAGCACGCGGCCGAG
>JANNWL010000196.1:0-21279 GCA_031414735.1 Burkholderiales bacterium
GGCAGGCCGCCGTAGCGGTGCATGCTGATGAACAACCACCACACCCCGGCCACCAGCCAGGCCGTGCCGTAGCACCAGCCCAGCAGCGCCGCGTGGCGCGGAACAGACCGGTTGAGCCGCCACACCAGCAGCAACAGGGTCAGCAGCGGCAGCGGCCAGGCGGCGGTGTGCACGAAGGCCAGGGTCTGCGCCGCGCCCAGCAGGGCCACGAGCAACAGTTCGGTGCCAGCGCGCCAGGAGCCCGGGGATGCCGCCGCGGGCCGGCCGGCTGCCGGCGGCGCGCTCAATCGACGTCGCCGCCGTCAGCCGTGGTCTGCGGCTGCGCCGTACGCGAAATACGCGCCACGCGAAACCAGCGCACCGCGCCGCCACGCGTCAGCATCACGGCGAAGCGCAGGCCGGCCATCTCCACCGCCTCGCCGCGGCGCGGCACGCGACCGAATTCGTGGGCCAGCAGGCCGCCAATGGTGTCGAAGTCGTCCTCGGGCAGCTGGGTCCCGAAGGCCTGGTTGACGGCCGGGATGGTCACGTCGCCGGCCACCCGGTGGCTGCCGTCGGCCAGGGTGTAGATGCCGCTTTCCTGCGCGCGCTCGTCGAACTCGTCTTCGATCTCGCCGACGATCTCTTCGAGCACGTCTTCGATGGTCAGCAGCCCCGCCGTGGTGCCGAACTCGTCGATGACGATGGCCAGGTGGCTGCGGTTGCTGCGGAAATCGCGCAGCAACTCGTTCAGGCCCTTGCTCTCGGGCACGAAGACCGCCGGGCGCAGCAGCGTGCGCAGGTTCAGCTCGGGCGCGCGCTGCAGCTTGAGCAGGTCCTTGGCCATCAGGATGCCGATGATGTTGTCGCGTGCGCCCTCGTGCACGGGGAACCGCGAATGCCCGGTGTCGATCACCGCAGCCAGCAGCTCGTCGTAGTCGGCGTCGATGTCCAGCAGGTCCATGCGCGGGGCGGCCACCATCACGTCGCCTGCGGTCATGTCGGCCATGCGCAGCACGCCTTCGAGCATCAGGCGCGACTCGGGCTCGATGAGTTCGCGCAGTTCGGCGTCGGCCAGGGTGCGGATCAGCTCGGCCTTGCTGTCGGGCCCGGGCGAGACGAACTCGACCAGGCGTTCGAAGAAGGTGCGCTTGTCTTGCGGATGGGGTCTGTCCGCACCCGCGTGGCTGGCGCGTGCGGACCGGGGAGACTGGGGTTCTGACACGAAGCGGTGTCGGAAGTCGAGGGAGGCCGAGAATAACCGAGCACGCCCGCCACGGGCTGGGGGAAAGGCACAATCCGCCCCTCGCTGCGCATTGACCCAGGGCTCAGGCATTGCAGCGCTGAATGGCCCCCGTGCCCGAACACCATGTCTGAATTCAGCTTTTCCAGCCTGTGGCGCCTGCGCCTGCCGATCCTCGCGATGGCGGCCGTCATCGTGCTGTCCAACGTGCTGGTGCAGCACCCCATCAATGATTGGTTGACCTGGGGCGCGTTCAGCTACCCGTTGGTGTTCCTGGTCGCCGACCTGACCAACCGCGCGCTGGGCCCGAAGGCCGCGCGGCGCGTGGCCTGGGTGGGGTTCGCGGTGGCGGTGGCCGTGTCCCTGGGCTTGGCACCCGGGCGCATTGCGCTGGCTTCGGGCGCGGCCTTTCTCATCTCGCAGATCATGGACATCGCGGTCTTCAACCGCTGGCGCCGCCAGAGCTGGTGGAAGGCGCCGCTGATCGGCTCGCTGGTGGCGTCGACCGTCGACACGGCCGTGTTCTTCTTCCTGGCCTTTGCCGGCAGCGACATGGATTGGCTGATGCTGGCCACGGGCGACCTGGCCGTCAAGGCCGCGATGGCCGCCCTGCTGCTGGCACCCTACCGCGCGCTGCTGCCCTTGGTGGGCAACTGGGCGCCCACCCCCCTGACCAGACCTGCACCATGACACTGATACCCGCCACCATCCTCACCGGCTTCCTGGGCTCGGGCAAGACCACCCTGCTCAAGCGCGTGCTGACCGAAAGCCACGGTCAGAAGATCGCCATCATCGAGAACGAGTTTGGCGAGGAGAACATCGACAACGACATCCTGGTCGCCGACACCAACGAGCAGGTCATCCAGATGAGCAACGGCTGCATCTGCTGCACCATCCGCGAAGACCTGCGCGCCACGCTGGCCGACCTGGCTGAGAAAAAGCGCAAGGGCGAACTGGATTTCGACCGCGTGGTGATCGAGACCACCGGCCTGGCCGACCCCGGCCCGGTGGCGCAGACCTTCTTCATGGACGACGAGATCGCCGAGAGCTACCTGCTCGACTCCATCCTGACCCTGGTCGACGCCAAGCACGCCCACAGCCAGCTCGACACGCGGCAGGAAGCGCGCCGCCAGGTCGGTTTTGCCGACCGCATCTTCATCAGCAAGACCGACCTCGTCGAGCCCGCCGCCGTCGATGCGCTGGTGCACCGCCTGAAGCACATGAACCCGCGCGCGCCACACAAGGCGGTGCACTTCGGCGAGGTGGCCATCGCCGAGGTGTTCGACCTCAAGGGCTTCAACCTCAACGCCAAGCTCGACATCGACCCGGACTTCCTGAACACCGACGACGGCCACGCCCATGACAAGCACGCTCACGGACACGACGATGACCACGTGCACGACGAGCATTGCGACCACCCGCACCACCATGCGCACGACGACGACGTGAAGTCCTTCGTCTTCCGCAGCAAGCGGGCCTTCAATGCGGCCAAGCTGGAAGACTTCCTGGGTGCCATCGTCCAGGTCTACGGCCCCAAGATGCTGCGCTACAAAGGTGTGCTCTATATGAAGGGCAGCGACCGCAAGGTGATCTTCCAGGGCGTGCACCAGCTCATGGGCAGCGACCTGGGCCCCAAGTGGGCGCCTGGCGAAGAGAAGGGCAGCAAGATGGTTTTCATCGGCATCGACCTGCCCAAGGACGTGCTTCTGCAAGGCATGGAGCAGTGTCTCGTGTGATGTGGCCGCCGGACCAGCCCGGCGGTGGGTCGGCAACGGCCTGGGCGTGGCTACAATCCGCGCGCTTTGAAGACCGGCCGGATGCCCGCGGTGCTTTGTCCGCAGGCGGCCATGTCAGCCACCGTGTGCCCCGACGGGCAAGGAGAACCCCGTGACCAAGCCCAAGGCCAAGGCCCCGGTTGCCGCCGTGAAGTCTGCGGTCAAGCGCGCACAGCCCACACCACCGGCGCACAAGTCGGCCACCAAACCGGCGGCCAAACCGGCGGCCAAACCGGCGGCCAAACCGGCGGCCAAGGTTGTCTCCAAACCAGTCGCGGGACCGGCTTCAAAGCCGGTTGCCAAAGTGGCGCCCAAGCCAGCGAGCAAGCCAAGCGCCAAAGTGGCGCCCAAGCCCGTGGCCAAATCCGCACCTGCAGCGGCGCCCAAGCCGGCGCCCAAGCCTGTCTCCAAACCCCCTATAAAGCCTGCCGCCAAACCCGTGCCCGAATCAGCCCTCAAGCCCACCGCTGCACCTGCAGCCACCCCAGCCATCAAAGTGGCTGCCAAGCCTGCGGCGAAAGCAGCCGTTGCCGCGTCGGCGCCCACGCCGGTTTCGACACCTGCGGTGGCTGCAAAGCCAGCCACCAAGCCAGCCACAAGGTCATCGACCCGGGGTATTCCCGCAGTCGCGCCGGCATCGCCGCCGTCGAACCGCTTCACCGATCGCTTTGCCCCGGCGCGCCACCTGCGGGCACCCGACCCCATTGAAGTGCAGAAATCGACCTACAAGGCCGACCCCAAGCTCGTCAACGCCTGGAAGACCAAGCCCGGCCGGGAACTGAGCGTGCCCGAGCTGCTGGCCATGCCCGACAGCGAGTACATGAACGACAAACAGGTCGACTTCTTCCGGGTTCTGCTGCGCAGCCAACGCGACGAGCTGCTGTCCAACGCCGGCGAGACCACCGAGCACCTGCGCGAAGACACCACCATCGTGCCTGACCCGGCCGACCGCGCCACGATCGAGGAAGAGCACGCGTTGGAGCTGCGCACGCGCGACCGCGAGCGCAAGCTGCTGAAGAAGATCTCGCAGTCGTTGACCCGGCTGGACAGCAACGAGTACGGCTTTTGCGACGAAACAGGCGAGCCCATCGGCCTGAACCGCCTGCTGGCCCGGCCCACGGCCACGTTGTCACTAGAGGCCCAGCAGCGCCGCGAGTTGAAACAGAAGATGTTTGGTGACTGAGCACGGCGCCTTCCCGGGCCGAACCTGATTTGCGCCATGGCTGACAACGAAAAGAGCGAGAGCTTCTTCCGCAAGGTGGTCCGGTTCGTCGCGAACCCGGCCACCGACTGGACCGAGATCAACACGCGCCAGGAAGACACGCGCGAGTTGGACCTGGAGAAGTCCGAGCTCAAGGCCATGATCGAGCGCAAGCGACGCAATGACTTCGTGCGTAAACGCGAGTTCGACATGCTGCGCCGCGTACGCCGCGAAGGCCTGTCGCCCGAGCAGCTGGCCGCGTTGGGTGGCAATTCGCGTCTGGACGACTCCGAGGCGCGCAACCCGGAAAGCAACGCCTTTCGCCCTGACGACGTCAAGGAGAAGATCGACGAGATTGAGCAGCAGATGGTGGGCGACGGCTTTTCGACCACCAGCCGGCGAGGCATGGCCAGCACAGTTGCTGCGCCCATGATTCGTGACCTGCCCCGGCTGCCGGACAGCCCGCCTGGCGTGGCGTCCGGTGCGCAGTCGCCGCCAGCGCCACTGCCCCCGCTGGGCTTGGCGCCTGCGGCGGCGCCCTCCCCGGTGCAAATGGTGGCTACGGGCCTGCCACCACTGGCACCGGCCGCTGCGGTGTCGTTTAGTGGTCCGTCCAGCGGCAGTGGCAGCAGCAAGGAAAGCAGCGGCGGTAGCGGCGGCAGCGGCAGTGGCTCCGGCGATTTCGGCAGCGCGTCGTCGGCACTGGAGGTCAGCGAGGTCATGCACGACCCCGAGCTCGACGAGGCCGTGATTGCCTTCGCCAACGCCGACTTCACTCAATGTGAAGACGCCTTGGCCAGACTGACATCGAAAGAAGGCATGCGCGCGCAGCACGCCGAGACCTGGCTGGTGCTGTTCGACCTGTACCGCGCCACGGGTCAGCAGCAACGCTTCGAGAGCCTGGCGATGGACTACGCGCAGCAGTTCGGATGGTCAGCGCCGCAGTGGTATTCGCTGCCCAAACTGGTGGCCGATGCGGCAGCCGACGAGGCCGTGACCGCCGTGGCCGACACCACCCCGGGGGACCACAGCGAGGTGGGCTGGATTTGCCCCGCGCACCTGGACATCGAAGCCGTCGGCCGGCTGCGGTCGCAAACCTTGCAGCTGCCTCTGCCCTGGGTCTTCGACTGGGGGCAGCTGTCCCGCGTCGACGCCGAAGCGGCGATGCAGCTGTCGATGCTGTTCCGCCTGTGGGGTGGGCAGGCTCTGGAGATGCGTTGGCTGGCCGGTGACCGGCTGTTCACCGCCCTGCATGAAGCCGCGCCCACGGGCGTGCGTGACGCAGACCCTGCGTTCTGGCTCACCCGGCTGGACGCTTTGCGCCTGGCCAACCGCGCTGACCAGTTCGACGAAGCCGCCATCGACTACTGCGTCACCTACGAGGTCTCGCCGCCATCGTGGGAACCGGTGCGTTGCAAGGTCACGATCAGCAACCCGGGGCTGTCGACGCGCACGCCGGACTTGTCTCTGGTCAGCGAGGTCTCGACCAGTTTCATGGAGTCCAGCCCCGCCGACGACGGCGTGGACGGCGTCGAGGTGGCGCATGTTGAACTGTCGGGGCAGTTGGTGGGCGATATCGCTGCCACCCTGTCCAAGCTGAACGGTGAACTGGCAAACGCCTCGGTGGTCAGCGTGTCGTGTGCGCGGCTGATCCGGGTCGACTTCATTGCCGCCGGCGACCTGTTGAACTGGGTGCTGTCCAAGCGCACCGAGAGCCGCAGCGTGCATTTTGTCGACACCCACCGGCTGATTGCCCTGTTCTTCGGCGCCATGGGCATCAACGAGCACGCCAAGGTGCAGGTACGGAAAGTCTAGTTGGACAACTACCACGGCACCACCATCCTGAGCGTGCGGCGCGGGCCGCTCGTGGCCCTGGGCGGCGACGGCCAGGTCACGCTGGGCAACATCATCGTCAAGTCGAGCGCGCGCAAGGTGCGCAAGCTGCACCGCGACCAGGTCCTGGCCGGCTTTGCAGGCGCCACGGCCGACGCCTTCACCTTGTTCGAGCGCTTCGAGGCCAAGTTGGAGAAACACCAGGGCCACCTGCAGCGCGCCGCCATCGAACTCACCAAGGACTGGCGCACCGACCGCGTGCTGCGCCGCCTGGAAGCCATGCTGGCCGTGGCCGACCGCGAGTGCTCGCTCATCATCACCGGCAACGGCGACGTGCTGGAACCCGAGTTCGGCATCGTGGCCATAGGTTCGGGCGGGGCCTTCGCACAAGCAGCCGCACGAGCCCTGCTCCAGCATACCGAGATGGCACCTGAGCAGATCGTCAAACGTTCGTTGGAGATCGCCGGGGACTTGTGCATCTACACGAACCAACATCACACGATCGAGGTTCTCGCTTGAGCATGACCCCGCAGGAGATCGTCTCCGAACTCGACCGCCACATCGTCGGCCAGCATGCGGCCAAGCGGGCGGTGGCCATCGCGTTGCGCAACCGCTGGCGGCGCCAGCAGGTCGAGCCCGGCCTGCGCGGCGAGATCACGCCCAAGAACATCCTCATGATCGGGCCCACCGGCGTGGGCAAGACCGAGATCGCGCGCCGGCTGGCACGCCTCGCCGACGCGCCCTTCATCAAGGTCGAAGCCACCAAGTTCACCGAGGTGGGCTATGTCGGCAAGGACGTCGACACCATCATCCGCGACCTGATGGAAGTGGCGGTGAAAGAGGAGCGCGAACGCCAGATGCGTGCCAAGCGCGCGCTGGCCGAAGACGCCGCCGAAGACCGCGTGCTCGACATCCTGGTGCCGCCGCCCCGCGACGCGCGCCCTGCCGGCTTCAGCGCCGAGCCCGCGAGCCCGGACAGCACCGCGCGGCAGGTCATGCGCAAACGGTTGCGCGAAGGTCTGCTGGACGACAAGGAAATCGAGGTCGACCTGGCCGAGGCCAAGCCCACGCTGGAGATCATGGGCGCGCAAGGCATGCCCGGCATGGAAGACATGGCCGAGCAGCTCAAGGGCCTGTTCAGCCAGATGAACCAGGCCAAGCGCAAGACGCGCAAGCTGGCCATTGGCGTGGCGCTGAAGATGCTGGTTGATGAAGAGGCGGCCAAGCTCGTCAACGAAGACGAGATCCGCGCCGCCGCCGTGGCGCAGGCCGAGGCCAACGGCATCGTCTTCATCGACGAGATCGACAAGGTCGCGTCACGCTCCGACCACGGCGGCGCAGAAGTCAGCCGCCAGGGCGTGCAGCGCGACCTGCTGCCGCTGGTGGAGGGCACGGCGGTGCACACCAAGTACGGCATCGTCAAGACCGACCACATCCTGTTCATTGCCAGCGGCGCCTTCCACGTCGCCAAGCCCAGCGACTTGATACCGGAGTTGCAGGGCCGCTTCCCGATCCGGGTCGAGTTGTCGTCGTTGTCGGTCGAAGACTTCGAGGCCATCCTGACCTTCAAGGAAGCCTCGCTCATCACCCAGTACCGGGCGCTGTTGGCCACCGAGGGCGTGACGCTGGACATCACGCCCGTGGCGGTGCGCCGGCTGGCCGAGATTGCGTTTGACGTCAACGAGCGCACCGAAAACATCGGCGCGCGGCGCTTGTCCACGGTGATGGAACGCTTGCTGGACGAGATCAGCTTCGACGCGCCCCACCGCAGCGGGCAGACCGTGGTGCTCGACGCGAGCATGGTCAACGAACGACTGGCCGAGCTGTCGAAGAACGAAGACCTGTCGCGCTTCATTCTGTAGCGACAATCCCCGCATGCTGACCCCCGCCTACACCGCCCCTGCCCGTTTCGACGACCCCGCTGCCGCGCTGGCGCTGGTGCGCCACATCTACGACAGCAGCGTGGGCCATCTGCGCGACACGTTGCGCCGCTTTGTCGCCGGCGAGACCCTGCCCGACCGCGTGCGCGCCTGCTACCCCTTCGTGCGCATCCGCACCGAAACCGTGGCGCGCGCCGATTCACGCCTGAGCTACGGCTTCGTCGCCGGCCCGGGCGTGTTCGAGACCACGCTCACCCGCCCCGACCTGTACGCCAGCTACTACGCAGAACAGTTCCGCCTGCTGCTGAAGAACCACGCGGTGTCCATCGAGATAGGCACCAGCACGCAGCCGATTCCTGTGCACTTCTCGCTGACCGAGCACGACCATGTCGAAGGCTCCATGAGCCCGGAGCGGCGGCTGCTGATGCGCGACCTGTTCGACCTGCCGGACCTGGCCGCCATGGACGACGGCATCGCCAACGGCACCTATGTGCCACGCGCCGGCGAGGCGCACCCGCTGTCGCTGTTCACCGCGCCGCGGGTGGACTACTCACTGCACCGGCTGCGCCACTACACCGGCACCGTGCCCGAGCACTTCCAGAACTTCGTGCTCTTCACCAACTACCAGTTCTACATCGACGAGTTCATCAGGCTGGGCCACACGCTGATGGCCGACCCGGCCGCGGACTATGAATCTTTCGTCGAGCCCGGCAACGTCATCACCCGGCGTGCGGGCGACACAGCGCGGCCCGGCGACGAACTCGGCGCCGCACCGCCGCGCCTGCCGCAGATGCCGGCCTACCACCTGACCCGGCCCGACGGCAGCGGCATCACCATGGTCAACATCGGTGTCGGCCCGGCAAACGCCAAGACCATCACCGACCACATCGCCGTGCTGCGCCCGCATGCCTGGCTGATGCTCGGCCACTGCGCCGGCCTGCGCAACAGTCAACAGCTGGGCGACTACGTGCTGGCCCACGCCTACATGCGTGAAGACCATGTGCTGGACGAAGACCTGCCGCTGTGGGTGCCCATCCCCGCCCTGGCCGAGGTGCAGCTGGCACTCGAACAAGCTGTGGCCGACGTGACGAAGCTAGAGGGCTACGAGCTCAAGCGCATCCTGCGCACCGGCACCGTCGCCAGCACCGACAACCGCAATTGGGAACTGCTGCCCAACCGCGCGCTGACTACCCCAGAACGCCGCTTCAGCCAGAGCCGTGCCGTGGCGCTGGACATGGAAAGTGCCACCATCGCCGCCAACGGCTTCCGCTTCCGCGTGCCCTACGGCACCTTGCTGTGCGTGAGCGACAAGCCGCTGCACGGCGAAATCAAGCTGCCCGGCATGGCCAACCACTTCTACCGCGAACGGGTCGACCAGCACCTGCGCATCGGCATGCGCGCCATCGAACTGCTGCGGCAAGAACGCCCGGGCAGCCTGCACAGCCGCAAGCTGCGCAGCTTTGCCGAGGTGGCGTTTCAGTAGAGCTTGCCGGCTCAGCCTGCCGATGGGCGGGCGAGCAATGACCGCATCGCAACCAGCCCCAGCACCGGCCCCGCAGCCAGCCAGGGCAGCAGTTGGGCGAGCGGCACGGTCTGCGCCAACCGCACGAAGAGTTCGATCGACAGGGCGGAGATCGCGAAGCCGATGCTGTTGGTCAGCGTCAAAACGCTGCCCACGGCTTCGCGCGGCGCGTTGGCGGCCGTCAAGGCGCTGAACTGCGGTGAGTCGCCGACGACAGTCACCCCCCACAGCAGCAGCCACGCCAGGAACAGCGGCAAGGGCGCCTGCAGCATCCACGGCGCTGCCAGGCAGCACAGGCCGCTGAGCGCCAACTGCGTCGTGGCCACCCATGCACTGCCGTGGCGCCGCGCCAGCAGGCCCCCAAGCACGCAGCCCAGGGCGCCGACAGCAATCGCCACAAACGACCAGCCTGACACCGTGGGGCCGTTGACGAAGCGCGTGGCCAGCACGATGGGCAGCAGCACCCACACGGTGTAGAGCTCCCACATGTGCCCGAAGTAGCCCAGCGCCGAGGCGCGGACCCGGCGGTCGCGCCACAGACTGGCCAGCGCCGACAGCCGCAGTGGCGCAGCACCCGGCCGCACGGGCGGCTCGGGCACCAGGGCGATCACCAGCACCCCGGCCAGCGCCACGGCGCCGGCCACGCCGATGAAGACATGCTCCCAGGGCCAGGCGGCACCCAGGGCCCGCAAGCCATGCGGGCTGGCGCTGCCCAGCACCAGCGCACCCACCAGCCAGCCCAGGGCGGCGCCCAGCCCGCGTGGGAACCACTGCGCTGCGATCTTCATGCCCACGGGGTAGATGCCGGCCAGGAAGAAGCCCGTCAGCGCGCGCCAGGCGACCAGGGCTGTGAAGGACCCGGCCGCCGCCACCGCCGCCAAGGTGCAGGCCGCCGCCGCCAGCGTGCAGACGAAGAAGACGCGGCGCGCCGGAAAGCGGTCGGCCAGGGCCAGCAGCGCGAAGACCAGCGTGCCGGCGATGAAACCGGCCTGCAGGGCCGACGTCAAGGTGCCCACCGCCGCCGCGTCCCAGCCGAAGCTGCGCTGCAGGTCGGGCATGACGGCATTCACCGCGAACCAGGTCGAGGTGCCCAGCAACTGCGCCAGCACGACCAGCGGCAGCACGTGCGTCGGGGCTTCGGTGGGGGGCAGGGCCGGCGACGACACGCAGCACGGTAGCACGGGGCCCCGCGCTTGCGTGCCCTTGCCGCCGTCCTTGCCGCCGTCCTTGCCGCAACACGCCACTTGGCTTAGGCTGGGCGCGAACAAGGCACATCAACTGCGCCTGCGGGCGCCCGAGGAGACCGCCCATGCCCAGCCCTTCCAACGGCAGCGCCATTGCCGGCAACCCAGCCTCGCCAGGTGTGGCGACGCTGCGAACGCTGGCCCTCGTGGGGCCGGCAGCAGCCGGCAAGACCAGCCTGGCCGAGGCGCTGCTGGTCAAGGCCGGGGTGCTGGGCGCGGCCGGCACGGTGGAGCGCGGCAGCACCGTCAGCGACCACGACCCGCTGGAGCGCCGCATGCTGCACTCCTTGAATTCCAGCGTGATGCATCTGCAGCACGCGGGCACCCGGGTGCACTTCATCGACACGCCGGGCAGCCCCGACTTCCTGGGCCAGAGCCTGCCGTCGCTGGAAGCCGTGGAGACCGCCGCCATCGTCATCAACGCCACGGCTGGTGTCGAGCCCATGGCGCGCCGCATGATGGACCACGCCGCGGCACGCCACCTCGACCGCCTGGTCATCGTCAACCGCATCGACGCGCCCGGCGCCGACCTGCCCGCCGTGCTGGCGCAGATCCAGGCCGAGTTCGGCCGTGAATGCCTGCCCGTGAACCTGCCAGCAGAAGGTGGCACGCGCGTGGTCGACTGCTTTTTCAACCGCAGCGGCGACAGCGACTTCGGCTCGGTCGCCGACGCGCACCGGGCGCTTGTGGAACAGATCGTCGAGGTCGATGGCGACCTCGTCGAGCGCTACCTGAACGACGGCGATGTCGATGCGGGCGAACTGCATGCCCCGCTGGAACAGGCGCTGCGCGAGGGGCACCTGATCCCCGTGTGTTTCGTCTCGGCGCGCACGGGTGCGGGCGTGGCGGAATTGCTGGACGTGATCGTCAAGCTGCTGCCCCACCCCGGCGAGGCCAACCCGCCGGATTTTCTGCGGCATGAAGGTGCGGCCGCCGAACCCGTGCATGCCCTGCCCGACCCGGCGCTGCATGTGCTGGCGCATGTGTTCAAGGTCAGCGTGGACCCGTATGTGGGCCGCATGGGCGTGATGCGCGTGCACCAGGGCACCATCACACCGGGCAGCTTGTTGTACATCGGTGACGGTCGCAAGCCCTTCAAGGTGGGCCACCTGTTCATGCTGCAAGGCAAGGAACACCTCGAGGTGGCGCGCGCGCTGCCGGGTGACATCGTGGCCGTGGCCAAGGTCGACGAGATCGCCTTTGACGCCGTGCTGCACGACGCTGCCGAGGACATGCACATTCACCTGGCGCCGCTGGACTTTCCGAAGCCGGTCTACGGCTTGGCCATCGAGCCCAAGCGGCACGGCGACGAACAACGCATGTGGGAGATCGTGACCAAGCTGGTCGACGAGGACCCCTGCCTGAGGCTCGAACATGCGGCCGTGACGAATGAGACCATCATCTATGGCCTGTCGGAGCTGCACCTGCGGGTGCTGCTGGAACGGCTGCGCGAGGTCCACCGCTTCGAGGTCACCACGCGCCCGCCGCGCATCGCTTACCGCGAAACGATCGCCGCGTCGGCCCCTGGCCACCATCGCCACAAGAAGCAGAGCGGCGGCGCGGGCCAGTTCGGCGAGGTTTACTTGCGCGTCGAGCCGCTGCCGCGCGGCGCCGGCTTCGAGTTCGTCGACCAGGTCAAGGGCGGCACCATCCCCACGCAATACATCCCCGCTGTCGAGAAAGGCGTGCGCGAAGTACTGGCCTTGGGCGCCATTGCGGGCTACCCGGTGGTCGACCTGCGCGTCATCGTCTACGACGGCAAACACCACAGCGTGGACAGCAAGGACATCGCATTTCACACGGCCGGGCGAAAGGCTTTCCTGGCCGCCATCCGCGAGGCGCAACCGCAGGTGCTGGAGCCCATCGTGCACATCGAGATTAGCGCGTCGGACACCGCCATGGGTGACATCACCGGGGACCTGTCAGCCAAACGCGGCCTCGTCACTGGCACCAGCAACGGCGCGGCCGGCCAGGTGGTGGTGCGCGGGCAGGTGCCGCTGTCGGAGCTGTCGGGCTACCAGTCGCGCCTGAACGCGCTGACCAGCGGGCAGGGGCGCTACAGCACCCTGCTTTCGCACTACGAAGCGGTGCCGCCTGCCGTGCAGCAGCAACTGACGAGCCAGTTCCGAGGCCACGACGACGAGTAGTCGGCAAGCCCGGCAACAACGCACACCGAGCACAGCAGCGAAGTCCCCGGCCCGTTCGGGGACAGGCAGGTCCGGTTAGCATCGTCCGCGCTGAGAGGGGAGTAGCCGGGCACCGCACATCACGTGCGCCAAGCCGCGAAGCCCGTCAATACGAAGCCGCGGCTGCAATGGCTGCACCAGCTTCCGGGCCCGCAGGGGGGAACGCAAGTTCTCTCCCGCAAGACCTTTCGGCGCGAACCTCAACCACCACCCCGTTCGTGGGGCCTTTATGGGAGTGTCCATGGACACCATCGCGCCGCTTTGGCTGTGGATTTTCTTTGCTGCGTCGGTCCTGGCCGCGCTGTTCGTCGACTTCGTCGTGCTCAAGAAGCAGGGCGCGCATTCGGTGTCCGTGAAGGAGGCCATCAACTGGTCGCTCATCTGGGTGGCGCTCAGCTTCGCCTTCAACGGCCTGTTCTGGTGGGCCGTCTACCAGGACCACGGCATGGAACTGGCCAACACCAAGTCGCTGGAATTCCTGACCGGCTACCTGATCGAGAAGAGCCTGGCGGTGGACAACATCTTTGTCTTCCTGATGATCTTCACCTACTTCGCGGTGCCGCCGGACTTCCAGAAGCGGGTGCTGATGATTGGCATCATCGGCGCCATCGTGCTGCGTACGGTGATGATCCTCGTGGGCTCGTGGCTGATCTCGCAATTCCACTGGGTGCTGTACATCTTCGGCGCCTTCCTGTTCCTCACTGGCGTAAAGATGTGGTGGGCCGCAGGGCAGGAACCCGACCTGGAAAGCAACCCCGCGCTGAAGCTGCTGCGCCGCTACCTGCCTGTGAGCAAGAACTTCGACGGCGAGAAGTTCTTCACCGTCGAAAACGGCAAAAAGATCGCCACGCCGCTGCTGCTGGTGATTGCGCTGGTGGCGCTGACCGACGTGATCTTCGCGGTCGACTCCATCCCGGCCATCTTCGCCATCACGATGGACCCGTTCATCGTGCTCACGTCCAACATCTTCGCCATCCTCGGCCTGCGCGCCATGTACTTCCTGCTGGCCGCGGTGGCCGCCAAGTTCCACCTGCTCAGCTACGGCCTGGCCGTGGTGCTGGTGTTCATTGGCACGAAGATGATGCTGATCGACATCTACAAGATCCCGGTGGCGGTCTCGCTGGGCGTGGTGGTAGCGGTGCTGGCCATCACCATGGTCTGGAGCTTGAAGACGGCGCCCAAGGTCAAGGGCGCGGGCTGACCCCGTGCGGGCGGCTGTTCGGCATGGCCTGCTGAACGCCGCTTTATCATCAGGCCATGCAATCCGGCCCCGTCGACCTTGCCCAGGTGCGCTTCAACAACGCCCTGGCCCTGTTCGAGGAATTCGTCCGCGCCACGGCCAAGCATGCCGATGCCGCCACCCTGCGCGGACTGGAGCGCCGCTTCGCAGAGCGCGTGCAGATCCAGCCCAGCTACTGGAGCCAGATCAAGGGCCGCTCACGCCAGATCGGTGAACGCCTGGCCCGGCAGTTCGAGCAGCTGTGCCACAAGCCGGCCGGCTGGATGGACCTGACGCACGGCAGCCTGGCAGCAGCGGGAGCGCGCGCGCCGGTATCAGCCAGCGAGCGCATGTCCGAAGAACGCGACGCCTCGGTGCCACGCGACGACGACGAGCGCTTCATCGTCGGCTTGGTGCTCACGTACTACCGCCGCCACCCACAGCGCGCCCGAACACGGCTGCTGGACTTGCTGGGTGAAGTCCTGCTTCCGGCGACCGCGCCTGCGGCGCCCGCCGTTCGCACACCTGCGCCTTCTGCTGCCGATGAGGCGTTCGCGCTGTGGCAACGTACCCAACAAGGCGTTGCGCCACTCAAGCGCAAGAAGTAGCGCGCGCACCACGGTGACCGGCGCGCGCCGGTCGCGCACAAAGATGTGCTTGCAGATTGATAATTTCTTATTTATCATTTGCGCAAGCCTGTGGCCCCGCTTGCAAGCAAGCCGCACACAGCCGATCCACCGCACACCCGGAGCCCCATGTTCCCTGCAGCTTTCTTCAACGACCTGCCGGCCTGCCGCATCGCGGCGGATGCAGCCGTTGTGGACGCCAAGGAACAAGGTGCGACCCCTGCAGGTGCCCCGCCTGGGGCGTTGATGAGATGACGGCCCCGCGCTGATCAAGCGCTGGGCAATCACGCTTCACGGCCCGGGTTGCACCAGCAACCCGGGCCGTTTGACTTTGTGCCACCCGAAGGAGACATCGATGAAGCTGACCCTCTTGAACCGCAAGCCGCACAACCCCTTCGTCGTGGCCGGTCTGCGCCGCGCCGCGGGCAGCCACCGCCCAAGCGGTGGCGCGGCACGACAAAAGGCCGCGCGCGCCTTGCGCCACGAGATCGAACGTTTGCGACACAGCCCCTGAACCCACCAGGCTGGTGACCCCCTGAACGCACGGGGAAGGCACCGACCCAGGAGACCCATCATGTTGATGAAAGACCTTCACTGGATCGATGCCCCACCGCGCCATGCCCTGGACCAGGGCCTGCGCGACGTGGTGGCCAGCCTGCTTCGCGCCCTGGGCGCGTTGCTGGACACTGCCGCTCACCGCCTGACGGCACAGCGGCCGGCCGACGCGCTGTGGGCACACCCCATGGTGGAGTACCACGCCGAAGCGGGTGCGCCGGAGGGTGCGCTGTACGTCAATGGCCGTCTCGTCGGCCACATCGAAGGCGTCCGACGGCTGTAATGCCTTGGGGCTCCCGCAGCGACGGCCAGACCGTCCTGGCGGGAGCCCTCCTCGCTGCGGCCCGTTTCCTGGTTCAAGCTGCGTGCCTGCCCGGCCGATAAGCAGGAACGAATCGAAGCGACCCGTTGCGCCATGCCCGAACTCCAAGACTTCATCATCCGCGCGCCGCGCGACCTGGCGGGGTGGGTGGCGTGCTTCGATGTGACGCGGCTGCCCGTGCTGGCCACCACGGCGGAAGAGCTGGAGGACTGGCGGCCCGCGGAAGAGCAGGTTGACGCACACCTGCTGGCGCAGACCCTGTCCAACGATCCGCTGATGATCCTCAAGCTGCTGGCCCACCTGGCCCGCCTGCGCCGAGGCCGCGAAGGCAGCGACACCGAAACCGTGACGGAAGCGCTGGTGATGCTGGGCATCGCCCCGTTCTTCAACGCGTTTGGTCCGCAAGACACGGTCGAAGAAGCCTTGGCGGGGAATCCGCTGGCGCTGGATGGTTTTGAGCGTGTGCTTCAGCGCTCGCACCGCGCGGCGCGCTTTGCCATCGGATTTGCGGTGCACCGCATGGACCACGACGCCGCTGTGATCCACGAAGCGGCACTCTTGCACGATTTCGCGGAGCTGCTGTTGTGGCTGCGCGCGCCCGCTCTGGCGCTGCAGATCGCCTGCCTGCAGCAAGCCGACCCGACCCTGCGCTCGTCACTCGCCCAGCGTCAGGTGCTGAACATCGAGCTGGCCGACCTGCAGCATGCGCTGATGAAGGCCTGGCAGCTGCCGGCGCTGCTGGTGCAGATCAGCAACGACCACGCCCTGGCTGCGAATGGCCAGATGCGCAACGTGAACCTGGCCATCCGCGTGGCGCGCCACACTGCCTGCGGCTGGGACGACCCGGCCCTGCCGGACGACCTGCGCGAGATAGGCGAGCTGTTGCAGCTGACGCCAGAGCACACGCTGCGGCTGCTGCAGGACATCGACGTCGACTGACGCGGCAGGCCCGCGGCTCGGTGGGCGGCGCTCGCGGCGCTGGCCGGCGCGCACGCCGACGCAGATCATGAAGCCGGCGGCGGCCTGAACGGCAGCCGGCGCCGTCAGGCTCAGGCCAGGGACAGCACGCCCAGCAGTCCCAGCACCAGCAGCAGGTAACGGGCGCCCTTGCCCAGGGCGATCCAGAACATGCTTTGCCAGAAGGGCAGCTTCAGCCAGCCCGCGGCCAGCACCAGCGCGTCGCCGACCAGGGGCAGGAACGACAGCACCAGCGCTGGCGCGCCCCAACGGCGAAGGCGCTGCACATGGGCGCCTTGCTGGTCGACCTGGACCCGCTGGAAGCGCTCGTAGCCCTGGCGCCCGGCGTGGCCCATGCCGAAGGTGAGCAGGCAGCCACACAGGTTGCCGGCCAGGGCCACCCCGAACGCCGACCAGGCCAGCGCGGGGTAGGCCGTCACCAGCGCGGTCATGACCACCTCGCTCGAACCGGGCAGGATGGTGGCTGACAGAAAGGCCGAGAAGTACAGGCCCCACAGGCCGGCGTCGGCACTCATCCAGGTCTGAATCCAGGCCGACAAGGTGTTGATCCATTCAAGCATGGGCGTGATTCTCACCGCCTGCTCAGACCCTCGGCCGAAAATGGCTGGCTGCGAGCGCGTCGAACTACCGCGGCGGGGTGCCGGTGTGGCGGCAGTGCGGCATCAGCCAGCGCTGCAGTTCCTGCCAGGGCGCAGGGTGATCGGCCATGTGCACGTGCGCCACACCTGGCAAATGCCGTTCATCGGACCCCACCATCACGCCATGGCGTGGCGGAAAGACCATGTTGTCGCAGTGACTGAAGAAACAGGTCACGCCGGCACCGCGGTCAGCCGGTTCGCGAGCCGCCAGCGTGCGCAGCCAGGCCGATCCGGGCCGCATCTGGCGGGCATTGCGTGTGAGCGCAAAGCGTGCCAGCCAAGTGCCGTGGTGGGGCGTGCCCAGGGTGATGAGCCGGTGCACGCGGGTTGCGTTGCCAGACTCGGCCCACCACCTTCGCACGGTCAGTCCCCCCATGCTGTGGGCGACGATGACCGGAGGCAGACCGGTGCAGACCTGCAGTCGGCACACGGCCTCTTCAACACCGGCGATGCAGTCGTCGATCGAGCCGAACACCGGTTCCAGGTTCACCGCCACCACGGGAATGTCCATCTCGACCAGACGAATCAGCCACGGATTCCACAACCCCCGGTTGCAAACGAAGCCATGCACCAGCACGACGCCGCGCCGGCCTGCGGCCTGCGAGGGCAGGTGATCGGCAACAGCCCGGCTGGCAAAGGGCTGGCGCCAGCAGAAAACCGCCGGCGCCGCGCGCACCTCGCCCCACCACGCGCGCCACAAGAGCTGTGCACTGGCGCGCGGCGTGGGGTCGTTGCCATGCAGCCGTGCCAGCAACACGAACTCCAGTCCCAGCACGAGGCCATAGCCCGCGACGATGAACAACGCCCCCACCACCGCCCAGACAGGGTGCCCGACGTTCCAGAGGCCCACCGCCCACAGCGACGCCAACAGCACCCCACCCAAGGTGGTGAACTGCTGCAGTCGGGCCAACATGCCGCGCTTCATGTCGAGCAGTGTTGCATCATTGCCTGGCCCGGCTCTAGGGTTGGGCCACTACCGCGATGACATGAAGACACCCCACCTGCATACCCATCGATGGCGCCCACTGGCGGCGTTCATGAGCGCCACCCGCCGGCGCGACCGGACTCTCACTGCTGCGTGGATGGCGGCGGTGCCGCAGTGAACGCTCAAGGACAAGCCATTCTTGGTCATCTGGCTTTGGTGGCCGCGGAGCGCCGCGCTCGCGCGGCCGATCCGGCCTTGGCAGAGCGGGTGCGTGAGGTCAAACGCTTCCAACACGCCCGCTTCGAGCAGAGTTATGCCGACCTGCTGGCGCAACCACGGTATGCCCTGTCCGCTCGTTTTTTCCTCGAAGAGTTGTACGGCCCCGTCGATTTCACTGCGCGCGACGACCAGTTCGCCCGCGTCGTGCCCGCCATGGTGCGCATGTTCCCGCACGAGATTGTGTGTACCGTGGCCCACCTGGCCGAGCTGCATGCGTTGTCCGAGCTCATGGACACCGCCATGGGCCGGGCCATTGCAGCGCCCGCGCTCGACGCCAACCAGTATGGCCAGGCATGGCGGCAGGTGGGCCGTGCGCCGGACCGCGAGCGGCAGATCGTGTTGATGCTGTCGGTGGGCTCCGACCTTGAGCGCTACACCGGCCGAGCCCTGCTTCGTCACAGCCTGCGTGTCATGCGCGGCCCTGCCCAGGCCGCCGGATTGGGCGCGATGCAACGTTTCCTGGAGGCCGGCTTCGATACGTTTCGCGAAATGCACGGTGCAGAGTTCTTCCTGCGAACCATTGCCGACCGGGAGCGGGCGCTGGCGGCCGCGCTGTTCGCTGCATTCAGTGCGGCCAAACCGCTCGAAACACCGCCTGCCTAGGACAACTACCGTAGCCCACAAGACCGTCGCGCTATGACCATCGCGGTTCCCTCTGCCCGACAGGACACCCCGTGCAAGCCCCCTGGCTAAACAACTATCCCCCCGGCGTGCCGCCGCAGGCGCGACTGGACGCCTATCGAAATCTGACCGAACTGCTCGAAGACAGTTTCCAGAAGTACGGCGAGCGCCATGCCTTGGAGTGCATGGACACCCGCCTGCGTTTTCGTGATGTGGGTGACCTGTCCGAGGCCTTGGCCGCCTGGCTGCAATCGCTGGGGCTGGAGCAAGGCAGCCGGGTGGCCTTGATGATGCCCAATGTGCCGCAGTATTTGGTCGCCATCGCTGCGGTGCTGCGCGCCGGCTTTGTCGTTGTCAACGTGAACCCGCTGTACACGGCGCGCGAGCTGCAACACCAGCTCAAGGACAGCGGTTCCCAGGTGGCAATCGTCCTGGAGAACTTTGCGCCGACGCTGGAGGAAGCGATAGCGCGGACCGACGTCAAGCACGTCGTGCTGGCATCGATCGGCGACCTGCTTGGCTTTTGGCGGGGCCGTTTCGTCAATTTTGCGGTTCGCCATGTGCGCGGCCTCGTGCCGGAGTTCAGTCTGCCCCTCGGCGGCGGACGAAGCGTCACGCGTTTCACGGTCGCCCTGAGCCAAGGACACCGGATGAGCCTGCGCCGCGTAGACATTCAACCTGACGACGTGGCCTTTTTGCAATACACCGGCGGCACGACCGGGGTTAGCAAGGGTGCGGTGCTGCTGCATCGCAACGTGGTTGCGAACATCATGCAGTGCGAAGCGTGGTTCAAGCCCATGCTCGACAAGGTCGGTCAACAGCAGCTGACCATCGTTTGCGCGTTGCCGCTTTATCACATCTTCGCACTGACGATTTGCGCGTTGATGGGCGCCCACTTCGGCGCCATGAATCTACTCATTCCGAACCCTCGCGACATCCCTGGCTTCATCCGCACGCTGGGAAAGCACCGGGTGAACATGTTTCCGGCGGTTAACACGCTGTTCAATGCCCTGGCCAACGAACCAGACTTTGCCCGGCTCGACTTCTCGGGCCTGGTCGTCTCCAACGGCGGGGGCATGGCCGTGCAACAGGCCACGGCCGAACGCTGGTTGAAGATCACCGGCTGTCCAGTCGTCGAGGGCTACGGTCTGTCGGAAACCTCGCCTGTGGTTACATCCAATCGATTGGACATCAGCGACTTCACCGGGACCATCGGCATGCCGATCCCTTCCACAGAGATCGCCATTCGCGATGATGATGGTCACGATGTCGAGCTGGGCTCGCCCGGAGAGATCTGCATTCGTGGGCCTCAAGTCATGGCCGGGTACTGGAATCGCGACGATGAAACCGCCAAGGTCATGACCATGGACGGCTTTTTCAAGTCGGGCGATGTCGGCGTCATGGACAGCCGCGGCTACTTGCGCATCGTCGACCGCAAGAAGGACATGATCCTTGTCTCCGGCTTCAACGTGTATCCGAACGAAATCGAACAAGTAGTGACCATGCACCCGGGCGTACTGGAGTGTGCCGCAGTGGGAATACCGGACGCAAGGTCGGGTGAGGCCGTCAAACTCTATGTCGTCAAGTGTGATCCCACAGTTTCCGAGGATGACCTGGCGGGCTACTGCCGAGACAACTTCACCGCCTACAAGCGGCCAAAGTACATCGAGTTCCGCGACGATCTACCCAAGAGCAATGTGGGAAAGATTTTGCGGCGCGAACTGCGCGGCGCCTAAAGCCTTCGAGGGTGTACCTTAAGGACGGTCAAATTGGAATAGCGATCTGAAAAAGGAAAAGGCCCGGTCGCGAGACCGGGCCTATCCAAATAAATAGCCTGACAATGTCCTACTTTCACACGGGAACCCGCACTATCATCGGCGCAAAGGCGTTTCACTTTCCTGTTCGGGATGGGAAGGAGTGGGACCACCTCGCTATGGTCATCAGGCTTGACTGGTAACCGCGTCGTCGTTCAGACGCCGCAGTAAATTCATAGAGTCAAATTAGCAGATTGCATTACACAGCATAACCTGAATTCAAAGACGATCCATATCGTCAAAGTTATAGGGTCAAGCCTCACGAGCAATTAGTACCGGTCAGCTTAACGGATTACTCCGCTTCCACACCCGGCCTATCAACGTCCTGGTCTCGAACGACTCTTCAGGGGGCTCAAGGCCCCGGCAAGACTCATCTTGAGACGAGTTTCCCGCTTAGATGCTTTCAGCGGTTATCTCTTCCGCACTTAGCTACTCGGCT
>JANNWL010000197.1:0-3009 GCA_031414735.1 Burkholderiales bacterium
GCGCCAGCGGGCTGAAGAGTTGATCGACAAGGTCGGCCTGAAACCCTGGGGACACCACCTCGCCAACGATCTGTCCGGCGGCCAGCAGCAGCGGGTGGCGATCGCCCGCGCCCTGGTGATGCAGCCCGCGCTGGTGCTGGCTGACGAGCCGACCGGCAACCTGGACACGCAATCGGCCAACAGCGTGTTCGACCTGCTGCGCGAAGTCAGCAGTGGCGGCACCACGTTCCTGATCGTCACCCACGACCCCCGCCTGGCTGCCCGCTGCGACCGCTTGATCGAGATGGTGGACGGACGCATTCAAAGCGACAAGGCCACAGTGGCAACGAAGCAGCAAGACGACGCGCCGCCGCCAGCCAGCGCCAACAGGGCGATGCCCCACCACAAGCAGCTTTCACCAAAATAGTTGGGGTGGCGTGAGTAGCGCCACAGCCCCTGGTTCATGACCACGTCTGCCTTCGGTGCCCTGGCCTTGAAGGCCGCCATTTGCGCGTCGGCCAGCGCTTCAAACAGCAGGCCAAGGAGTGCCACCATCAGCCCCAGGCTGTGCAGCCCAGACCAGGCAGTGGCCGGGCCGGGTGCAGTCGCGGCGGCCAGGAACGGCATCGCCACCAGCCAGGCCAGCAGCTATTGCAAGCCGAACATCAGGTACAGGCTCTTCCATTCAAAGTGCGGCTCGTTGCGCTCGCGCATTTGTGCGTAGCGCCGCTCTTCAGGATCCCCCAACTGCGCCAGGTGATGAAAAGGCTCAAGCGCATGGCCCAGGCAGCGCCCAGCAAGAGCACGACTGCGACCGTTTGGCGAAGTGGCGGCAGGCCGAGCGCGAAGACGACAGCCGAGACCATGATCAACACCGACCAAACGCGGTCGGCCAAGGCCGCGTTGTGGCGCGCCACGCTGACGATCCAAACCAAAAAGCTGCACGCCGCCGAACTGGCCAAAGCCACCAGGGCGAGCTGCCAAACGGGCATCAACGGCTCCATCGCAACGCATCTCCAGCAGGGCCCGCAACGGCAGCGCCCGCAGCGCGATGCTCGTTGAATGCGCCGCGGCGCTCGGTGCGTTGGCGCACAGCGCGACGATGGCACAAGGACTTGCCGCGTGGGCAAACGCACAGACCGGTCGCATTCGCAGCACTAAGTTCTCGACATTCAGCAAGTGCTGCACAGGCCCCGTCGCCCAGAGTTCTGTGCGGTGGGAAGCGCCCCATACGCCTGCACAACCACATGACAACGAGGATCACCCATGAAAATCGCAACCCAGGCCAGTGCCGAACTCACCCACGTCGCCAAGCTGATCGAAAACATCCCGGTCGCCATGCTGACCACGCTGGAGGCCGACGGCGCCTTGGCCAGCCGCCCGATGACCGCGCTGGAAATGGACGCCCAAGGTGCGCTGTGGTTCTTCACCGACGTGCAGTCATCGAAAGTCGATCATCTGCGCGCGGTCAATCTCAGTTTCACGGACAGGGACCAAGGCGCCTATGTTTCGCTGTCGGGCCACGGCGAAATCGATGCCGACCGTGCGCGCATCCAGAGCTTGTGGACCGTGTTCGCCAAGCCCTGGTTTCCCGACGGCCCGGACTCAAAAAACCTGGCGCTGCTGAAGTTCATGCCGGATACGGCCGACTACTGGGATGGGCCCAGCAGCAAGATGGTGCGGGCGTTCGGGCTGATCGCCTCCGTCATCGCGGGCAAGCCCGTGGCGCTGGGCGAGCATGGATCGCACACTGCTTTGTCGGCCTCCACACAGGCAGCAGCACCAGCGCCGCAGCCATGAAAAGACAGCTCGCTGCCTACGCCGGCACCATGGTCGTGATGGTGGGACTGGACCTGCTGTGGCTGGGCGTCATTGCCAAGCCGTTGTACCAACAAGGCATCGGCCACCTGATGGCCGACAAGCCCAATGTGGCGGTGGCCGTGCTGTTCTATGCACTGTTCGGGCTCGGACTGGTGGTGTTCGCGGTGCTGCCTGCTGGGCCCGCCCCGGGGTGGGGCAAGACCGTGGGCATGGCGGCGTTGTTCGGTTTTTTTGCCTACGCCACCTATGACCTCACGAACCTGTCGACGCTCAAGCAATGGCCCGTCGGCTTGTCGCTGATCGACATGGCCTGGGGCACCTGCGTCAGCGCGGCCGCAGCCGCCGGTGGCAAGGCGCTGATGGACTGGGCGGCGCCGGTTTAGCAACCGACCACCCATCAATTCCGCTGCGCTCGGCGAAGAACAGGCGCGTCGTCGCCGTGCGCACACCGTCAGTTTCCAGCCACTGAAAAGGAATCGACATGGCCTACCAAAGCATCAATCCCAATGACGGCAAGTTGCTCAAGAGCTTTGAGCACCTGACCGCAGCGCAGCTGGAGAAGTCTCTTGCGGCCGCGCAGCTCTGCTACCAGACCTTGAAGCACCGGAGCTACGCGGAACGCGCCGTTGTTCTGAACAAAGCCGCGGCGCTCTTGCACGCGCATGTGGATGATTTCGCCAAACTCGAAACGCTGGAAATGGGCAAGCGCATCAACGAGGCACGCGGCGAAGTCAAGTACAGCGGCGACATCCTGGCCTATTACGGCCAGCACGCCGAGAGCTTTCTGGCGCCGCTCAAGCTACACCCCAAGCTGGGTGAAGCACACATGGAGAGCTCGCCCTTGGGCGTGCTGTTCTGCGTCGAGCCCTGGAACTTCCCGTACTACCAACTGGCCCGCGTGGCCGGCGCGCAGTTGATGGCGGGGAACGTGCTGGTGGTCAAGCACGCGGGATGCGTACCGCAGTGCGCCATCGCGTTCGAAAAATTGCTGCTCGATGCGGGTGCCCCGGTCGGCGCTTATACCAACCTGCTGATCTCTCACGAGCAGTCCGAGCGTGTCATCGACGACCCGCGCATCAAGGGCGTGGCGTTGACGGGCAGTGTGGCCGCCGGGCGTTTGGTGGCCGCCCGCGCCGGCCAGAACATGAAGAAGTCGGTGATGGAACTGGGCGGCAGCGACGCCTTCATCGTGCTCGACGACGCCGACCT
>JANNWL010000198.1:0-5426 GCA_031414735.1 Burkholderiales bacterium
CTGCCAACCGCCATCAAGCTGCCCGAATGGGCCTGGCTGCGCGAACGCTGGGGCTGGCCCGGCGCCGCAGCCTTGCTGGCGCTGGCTGGCGCCGTGCTGCTGGGTGCCGTGCTGGCGCCGCGTTGGCAGGCGCAGGCGCAGTCTCAGTTGGCGGGCTTCGAGCAAGCCAGCCTGCGCGCCGACAAGCAGCGCGCGGCGGCGGCCTTGCCGGCCGCTGCAGGCGCCGCCTGGCCCGCCGCCGAGCAAACGCCGGATCGCGTGGCCGGCTTGCTGCGCCTGGCCGCGCCGACCGGCCTGCGCGTTCTGCGCAGCAGCGAGCAGGCGGCAGGCGGCGGCCACCTGCAACTCAGCCTGAGCGCATCGGGCACCTACGCAGCGATGCGCTCGTACCTGTCCAAGGCGCTGGCGGCCGACACAGCCCTGGTGCTGCAGCAAGTTCGTCTGCAGCGCGACGACGAGGGCGACGGCAACGGCGCTGCACCCTTGCGCATCGAGCTGCGTTGGGTGCTGCTGCAAGATGGCGGCGCGCCACCGCGGCCAGGCGCGGCGCCATGAACCGCTGGCTGTGGATGGCTCTGGGGACCAGCAGCGCGGCCGCCGTGGCCGTGTCGGTGCTGCCCGACCCCACGACCGAGACGGTGGCTGCGGTGTCGCGCGCCTCATCACGCGAATCAGCCCGTGATCCAGCACGCCCGCCGAACCGGGCGGCGCCAGGCGAGACCTTCGGTGTCACCCTGCCCCCCGCCGCACGCGCGCCGTGGCCCGACGCCGACCCCGCCGCCAGCCGGGCCTGGGCCTCAGCGCCCCCGGCACACCGAGCCGCCACGGCCGCGCCACTGCCTGCCTCAGCCGCAGTGTCTGCGCCTGCGGCGCCACCGCCCTTTCCTTACGCCTGGATCGGCCAGCTGGAAACCGAGGGGCGGGTGCAGATCTACCTGAGCTCGCCACAGCGCCTGGTCGTGGCCTACGAAGGCGACGTGCTCGACACGCGCTGGCGTATCGACACCGTCAGCGCCGGGCGTCTGCAGGTCACCTGGCTGCCCACCGACACCGCCGTGGCCGTGGCCGCGCGCTGAGATGAACACGATGACCCTGCCCATGAGACCTGCCTCCCCACCACGCCGGCCGCGGGCCGCCCGCGCGGGCACCAGGGCGTTGATCGCCGCCCTGCTGCTCGCACTGGCCGGATGCGCCAGCACCGTGCTGGACGAAGCCGAACGGCTGTCCCGCGCCGGCCAGTACGAAGACGCGCTGAAGCGGCTGGACACGGCCCTGGCCGACCGCCCGGACGACCCCGCGCTGCGCACCGCCCACAGCCGCCAGCGTGAACGCGTGCAGCTTCAGTTGCTGCTGCAGACCGACATGGCCCTGGCCAACGGCCATACTGCCGAGGCCGAGCGGCTGCTCGAGCGTGCGAGCGCGCTGGGTCTGGCGCCTGCCCGCGTGGCCCAGTTGCAGCAGCAGGTGCAGCGCGCGCGTCAGCGTACCGATGCGGCCGCGCCGCCGGCACCGGCGGCAGCGCCCGCGGCCGCAGCACCGCAGGGTACCGGCGTGGTCCTGGGCCCGGCGTTCCAGAAGCCGGTGTCGCTGGAATTCCGCGAAGCGCCGCTGCGCCAGGTCTTCGAAGCGCTGGCGCGCAGCAGCGGCGTGAACTTCGTCTTCGACAAGGACGTGCGCACCGATGGCCGCGTCACCGTGTTCCTGCGCGGCGTGACGCTGGACGAGGCCATGCGCGTGATCCTGGCCACGCAGCAGCTCGACCGCAAGCTGCTCAACGACAGCACCGTGCTGGTCTACCCCAACACTCCGACCAAGCAGCGCGAACACCAGGAGCTGGTCACGCGCAGCCTGTTCCTCACCAACGCCGATGCGCGCCAGGTGGTGACGCTGGTGCGCACCATGGCCAAGACGCGCGACCTGCATGTCGACGAAAGGCTCAACACCGTGGTCGTGCGCGACACGCCCGAGGTCGTGCGCATGGTCGAACAGCTGGTGGCCACGCTGGACCTGCCCGAGCCCGAGGTGATGCTGGCAGTGGAGGTGATGGAGGTCTCCTCCGACCAGGTCGAGTCGCTGGGCCTGCAGTGGCCCGAGAGCATCAGCTTCGGCGTGCCGGGTGCGGCCGACCTGCTGCCCTTGTCGAGCAGCGGCTTTCGCGGGCTGGTGGCCAACCCGGCGCTGGTGGCGCGGCTGCGTGCCAGCGTGGGCAGCACCAACCTGCTGGCCAACCCGACGCTGCGCGCGCGCAACCGCGAGAAGGCCAAGGTACAGATCGGCGAGCGGCTGCCGGTCTTCACCACCACCTCGGCGGTCAACGTCGGCACCTCGGCCAGCGTGAGCTACATCGACGTGGGCATCAAGCTCGACGTCGAGCCCAGCGTGCAGCTCGACGGCGACGTCACCATCAAGTTGGCGCTGGAGGTGAGCAACCTGCTGCGCGAGGTGGTGGGCCCGGCCGGCTCCATCGCCTACCAGGTCGGCACGCGCATGACCAGCACCACCTTGCGCTTGCAGGACGGCCAGACCCAGGTGCTGGCCGGCCTCATCAACGACGAGGACCGCCGGCGCAGCACCGGCCTGCCCGGCCTGAGCCAGGCGCCACTGCTCGGGCGGCTGTTCGGCTACCGCAGCGACACGCGCAACAAGACCGAGATCGTGATGCTCATCACGCCGCGCATCGTGCGCCAGATCGTGGCGCCCGATGCACGCAGCGCGACGCTGGCCTCGGGCACCGACAGCCAGCCCGGTGCCGCCGCGCTGCGCCTGCGCAATGGCACACGCGTTGGTGTGGCAGTTGCGCCAGGCGGCGCAGCGCGCCCAGTTGCAGCCGGCGACAGCCCCACAGCGCCGGCCGCGCCCGCCACGCCAGGCGTGCTCGTGCTGGCGGCGACGCCCGAGGCCGGTGTGGGCGAGACGGTGTCGGTGACGCTGCACAACCGCAGCACGCAGCGCGCCGGCGGCGAGCTGCTGTTCGACAGCAGCCTGCTGCAAAACGCCGCCGCGGGAGAAGGCGGCGCACCCGGCCGCCTGCCCTTTGACCTGGAGCCCGGGGCACAGCGCGCCCTGGTCCTGCGCGTGCTGCCTGCCGCCGCCGGGCGCAGCACCAGCATCACGCTCAGCGCCGACACCCCCGTCGAAGGTGAGGCCACATTGCGCGTGCGCCCCGCCGCGGAGCCTGCTCGATGAACGCTTGTCGCCGTCGTCCCACGGCGGGCTTCACGCTCATCGAGATGGTGGCCGTGCTGGCCATCGTTGCCACGCTCGTCATGGCCGCCGTGCCCTTGCAGGAACTGGTCGTGCGCCGCACCCAGGAACAAGCCCTGCGCAAAGCCTTGCGCGACCTGCGCGGCGCGCTGGACGAGCACCGCCGCGCCGTGGAGACAGGCCTCATTGCACCTGGCGCCAACGGCTCGCCCTGGCCGGCCAGCCTGCAGGTGCTGGTCGACGGCGTGCCCCTGGTCGACACCGGTGGCCGCACGGCTGACGACGCGCCCCGGCTGTACCTGCTGCGCCGCCTGCCGCGCGACCCCACGGCCCCCTTCGACCTGCCAGCCGCACAGACCTGGGCCTTGCGCAGCAGCAGCAGCCCGCCGGACAACCCGCAGCCGGGGGCCGATGTCTTCGACGTGTCCTCGCGCAGCGAAGCCACGGCCCTGGACGGCACGCGCTTGCGCGACTGGTGAGCACGCCATGGCACAAAGACCACCGCCGCGCGGCTTCACGCTCATCGAGCTGCTGGTGGTGATGGCCATCGTCGGGCTGCTCGTGAGCATCGCCGCGCCGCGCTACCTGCACAGCGTCGACCGCGCCCGCGAAACCAGCCTGCGTACTTCGCTGGCCGTGATGCGCGACGCCTTGGACCGCTACGCCGCGGACCGCGGCCGCTACCCACGCACGCTGGAAGAACTGGTCGAGGCACGCTATCTCCGCCACCTGCCCGAAGACCCGCTGACCGGCCAGCGCCAGAGTTGGGTGCTGCTGGCGCCGCCACCCGGCAGCGCCCTGGGTGGCGAGGTCCAGGACGTGCGCAGCGGGGCCGCTGGCCGCGGCATCAACGGGGTGCTGTATGCCGACTGGTGAGCGCGGTTTCGTCTACGTGCAGCTGCTCTTCGTGCTGGCGCTGACGGCGGCCGGTCTGGCCGCGCTGGGCGAGCGCTGGACGAGCGCCGCGCAGCAGGAACGCGAAACCGAACTGTTGTTCCGCGGCCAGGCCTTCGCGGCGGCGCTGCAGCGCTATCAGGCCGCCACGCCGGCCAATCAACCCACGTTGCCTGTGCAGTTGGCCGAACTGCTGGCAGACGAACGCCGCCCTGCCGTGGCGCACCACTTGCGCCGCATCTACTTCGACCCCTTCACCGGCCTGGCCGACTGGCGCCTGCTGCGTGATGCCGACGGCCGCATCTGCGCCGTGGCCAGCCGTGCCAGCACAGCGGCCCGCCGCCGCCAGGGCGTGCCTTTGGTCGCCGGCGTCGACCCCGAACGCGCCAGGGTGGCCGACTGGCACTTTGGTGTGCCTTGCCGCCAACGACCCAGCCCCGGCGTGCCGCCGGCCGCACCCAGCCCGAGAAGCCGATGACCGTGAACATCTCCCCACCCCGCGAGCCGTCCAAGGCACCAGCCCCGAGTGACGCCGCCACGGCAGACGGCGCATGGGCCGCGCGCGACCCGCACGTCTACGCCGACCTGGCACAGCTCAGCCCACGCCAGGCCGACGCCGTGGTCAGACTCATGGAAGCCGCACCCGCTGTGCGCCGGCGCTACCAGTTCTTCGTCTGGTCGCAGAACCAGGTGCATCCGCTGCTGCCACACCAGGTGCTGGTCTGTGCGGCCTATGCGCGGCAACGCAAGGCGCTGGTGTTCGATGTGTTCCACAGCATCGTGCTCGAACCGGCGCTGCTGGCCGCGCTGACCAACGGCGTCGGCGCGCTGCTGCGCGCTGTCACCTCGGCGTGGATCGAGGGACGTGGGCGTCCGCTGCGACTGGACATGCGCCGCCTGCTTGACCCCGAGCTTCTCCAGGTCACACCGGGGGGCGATGTGCGCGGCATCGACACGCTTCTGGTGCACGGGGTCTCACGGCCCCAGCGCCCATCGGAAATCGAGAGCCTGTTCATCTTTCTAGGCGCGCCTGACGATGTCGGCACCGAACGGGCGGCGCGTCACGTCGACCTGCTGCTGCCCCACCTGCACAGCACCTGGCAGCGCGTCTGTGCCACGGAAGCCGAGGCCCCGCAGCCGACTTCACAACGCACCCTGCCGGCGCGACGCGGGGAAAACCAGACGCGCCCCGCCGTCACCGACCGGGAGTGCCAGATCCTGCTCTGGGTGCGCGACGGCAAAAGCAACCACCAGATTGGCGAGGTGCTGGGCATCAGCCCGCTCACCGTAAAGAACCACGTGCAGAAGATTCTGCGCAAGCTCGGCGC
>JANNWL010000199.1:0-1622 GCA_031414735.1 Burkholderiales bacterium
ACCTGGCGACGGCGCGCGACCGTTACTTCGCGCTCTACGACCTGGCGCCGGTCGGCTACCTCACGCTCGACGAGCGCGGCGGGGTGGTGCACGCCAACCTGGCTGCCGCCACGCTGCTGGAACGGACCCGGGCCGTGCTGATGAGGCTGCCCATCAGCAGCCTGATTCACCCCGCCGACCAGGACGTCTACTACCTGAACCGCCGGCAGTTGCTGCAGACCGGCCAGGTGGCGCAGTGGGAAATGCGCCTGCGCACGCCGAACGACGACACGCGGTGGGTGCAGGTCGCCGCCAGCCTGGCGCCGGTGGCCGAAGGTGCAGCGCCCTGGCTGCTGCTGTTGCTGAGCGACATTTCGGCGCGCCGGCAGGTTGAAGGCGCCTTGCGCCGCAGCGAAGCCCGCTTCCGCCGGATCATGGAATCCGACCTGATGGGCCTGATCTTCTGGGGCGGTGCGGGCCACATCACGCAGGCCAACGACGCCTTCCTGCGCATGGTCGGCCACAGCCGCGCCGAGCTGCAAGCCGGCCGGTAGAACTGGGCCGCCATGACGCCGCCCGAATTCCGCGAGGCAGAGGCTGCCGCGCTCATCGAACTGACGCTGCGCGGCAGTTGCCGACCCTTTGAGAAGGAAATCCTGCGCCGCGACGGCACGCGGCTGCCGGTCCTGATCGGCAGCGCCAGCTTCACCGAGCAGCCCGGCGAAGGCGTGGCCTTCGTGCTCGACATCAGCGAACGTCGGCGCGCCGACGCCGCCGTGCAGCGCCTGCTGCACGACAAGGATGCGCTGCTCAAGGAAGTGCACCACCGCGTCAACAACAACCTGCAGGTCATCTCCAGCCTGTTGCGGCTGGAAACCGGGCGCAGCGGGCTGCCCGCCGTGCAACAGGTGCTGCGCGCGATGCAGGCGCGCATCCTGTCGATGGCCCTGCTGCACGAGACGCTGTACCGGTCGGGCTCGTTCTCAGTGGTCGACCTGGGGCACTACCTGCAGCAACTGGCCACGCAAGCCTTTCAAGCGTCGGCGGCCGATACCGGCGCGGTGCGCTTGCAGCTGGACCTGGCCAGCGCGCAGGTCGCCCTGGACCAGGCCATTCCGTGCGGCCTGCTGGTCAATGAACTCATCACCAACAGCTTGCAGCACGCCTTCCCCGAAGGCCGTACCGGCACGCTGCGGGTGGCGCTGCAAACCACAGACGAAGGCAGCCGCTTGCGCTTGTGCGTCAGCGACGACGGCGTGGGCCTGCCGGCCGACTTCGAGACCCGCCGGGCCCAGTCGCTGGGCCTGCAACTGGTGGCCGACCTGGCCCGGCAGCTGGACGGCAGCCTGCGCTACGGCGCCGAGCACGGCAGTGCCGTCGAACTGATCTTCACCCCCAAGCCGGCACAGCCCGCGGCGGACTTGGCCCGCCCGACCCCCCAGGAGACCGCCCCATGAGAACCCCCACCCCCAACCTCATCGCCGATGTCTTCGCGCAACACGAACAGGCCCTGCTGGCCGACTGGGTGCGCGAACAGCTGGCGGCCTTGTCGGCCCGCCAGGACCTGATTTCCGAGCCCGACCTGCGCCGCCAGTCGGCCGAGTTCCTGACCCTGTTCACGCCTGCTTGCCAGACCGACGCGC
>JANNWL010000200.1:0-1856 GCA_031414735.1 Burkholderiales bacterium
TCGTGGCTGATGAAGAGCACGCTCATGTGCATCTTGTCCTGCAGCTTGGCCAGCAGTTCGATGATCTGGCGCTGGATGGTCACGTCCAGCGCGGTGGTGGGCTCGTCGGCGATCAGCAGCTTGGGCTCGCAGGCCAGGGCCATGGCGATCATCACGCGCTGTTGCTGGCCGCCGGACAGTTCGTGCGGATAGCTGTTGAGCCGGCGCTTGGGTTCGGGCAGGCCGACCTCGTTCATCAGCGCCTCGGCGCGGTCCATCGCGGCGCGTGCTGACAGGCCAATGTGCTTGATGAGCGGCTCGCAGAGTTGCTGGCCGATGGTGAACACCGGGTTGAGCGAGCTCATCGGGTCCTGGAACACGCACGCGATTTCCTTGCCGCGCAGGGCCTGCAGTTGCGGCAGCGTGGCTTGCAGCAAGTCCTTGCCCTGCCACAGCACGCGGCCGGTGCGCTCGGCGTTGTCGGGCAGCAGGTTCAGCACGCTCATGGCGGTGACGCTCTTGCCCGAGCCCGATTCACCCACCAGCGCCACGGTGGTGTTTTCGGGGATGTCGAAACTGACGCCCTTGACGGCTTCGGCGCGCACGCCACGGCCCATGCGGAAGGCGACTTTCAGGTCCTGAATGGAGAGCAGCATGGTCGTCAGGTCCTCATTCCAAGCCACGCAACTTGGGGTCGAGCGCATCACGCAGCGCATCCGCCATCAGGCTGAACGCCGTCACGAACACGGCCATGAAGATCGTCGCTGCGGCAAGCTGCCACCAGTGGCCCAGGATCAACTCGCTCTGCGCCTCTGCCAGCATGGTGCCCCAGCTGACCTGGTCCACACGCACGCCCAGGCCCAGGTAGGACAGGATCACCTCGGCCTTGATGAATCCCACGGTCAGCAGGCTCATGCGCACCAGCACCACGTGGCTGACGTTGGGCAGGATGTGCTTGAACATGCGGCTCATGCGGCTGGCGCCGATGGCCTCGGCGCTGCGCACGTATTCGCGGCTGGCGTGCTTGATGAATTCGGCGCGCACCTGGCGGTACATGCCCGTCCAGCCAGTCAGCGCCAGGATGATCACCACGCTTTCCATGCCACGCCCCACCACTGCCGCGAAGGCGAAGATGAGCAGGATGTTGGGAATGCTCTCGAAGACGTTGTAGACCCACTCCAGCAGGTCGCCCACCTTGCCGCCGAAGAAGCCGCCAAAGGCGCCCAGCAACACGCCAATGACGGTGGCGCACAAAGCCGCCATCACGCCGACGAAGACCGAGATCTCGGTGCCCTTCACGGCCTTGGCCAGCACGTCGCGGCCCAGGCGGTCGCCGCCGAAGGGCAGGGTTTCGGCTTTCACCGTCTCTGTCGTCTGGAACTGCTTGGCGCGTTCGTCCCATTCCTTGTAGCGCGGCGCCAGAGGGTCGATGTCCGACAGGTCCACATTGGGACCCTTGGGCACCTCGATGGCGCCGGTTTCCTGTGCGGGCTTGGGGCCGATGAACGTCGGCGGGGCGTTGGGCACGCCGACTTCGGTCTGCCAGTCCTTGGCCACCAGCCCCAGTGCCGACAGCGCGATGAGCACGATGAAGCCGATCACGATGACCAGCGACGTCAGCCCCACCTTGTCGGCACTGAAGCGGCGCCACGCGGCGTGCCAGACGCCTTCACTCTTCTGTTGCGCGTCGGCGGCGGCGCCGTCTGCCGATAGGACTGCCGTGTTCATTTGAGTACGACCCGTGGGTCGACGAGTTTGTAGGCGATGTCGGTCAGCAGGTTGATCACCATGGTCAGCACCGCCAGGTAAATGGTGACGGCCTGGATGACGGGGAAGTCGCTGCGGTTCACCGCCAGCAGCACCTCGCGCCCCAGGCC
>JANNWL010000201.1:0-9412 GCA_031414735.1 Burkholderiales bacterium
CTGTCGATGCCGGTGAAGTTTTTCAGCTCGCCGCGCCGCGCCTTGGCGTACAGGCCCTTGGGGTCGCGGCGTTCGCACTCGTCCAGAGGCGCGTCGACGAAGACCTCGATGAACTCGCCCGGGGCAAAGCGCTCGCGCGCCAGTTGCCGCTCGGCGCGGAAGGGCGAAATCAGGCTGACGATGACGATCAGCCCGGCGTCGACCATCAGCCGCGCCACCTCGGCCACGCGGCGCACGTTTTCCACGCGGTCGGCCGCTGTGAAGCCCAGGTCGCGGTTCAGGCCATGGCGCAGGTTGTCGCCGTCCAGCACGTACACATGCCGGCCCTGCGCGTGCAGCTTGCTCTGCAGCGCGTTGGCCAGCGTCGACTTGCCCGCGCCCGACAGCCCCGTCAGCCACACGCAGCGTGGCGCCTGGCCCAGTGAAGCGGCACGCGCGGCGCGGTCCACGTCCAGCGCCTGCAGGCTGATGTTGTGGGCGCGGCGCAGCGCAAAGTGCAGCATGCCCGCGCCCACGGTGTGCAGGCTGATTCGGTCGATGAGGATGAAGCCGCCGGTGCCCTGCACGGCACGGTAGGCGTCGAAGGGCACGGGCGCGTCCAGCGCCAGGTTACACACCGCGATGCCGTTCAGGCCCAGGCTGGACGCGGCCAGATGTTCCAGCGTGTTGACGTTGATCTGGTGCTTGATGGACGTGACCGATGCGCCGACGGTGCGCGTGCCGATCTTCAGCCTGTACGGCCGGCCGGGCAGCAGCGGCTCGTCGGCCATCCACACCAGGGTGCACTCGAACTGGTCGGCGACTTCGGCCGGCTCGGTGGCGGCTGACAGCACGTCGCCGCGCGAGATGTCGATCTCGGCGTCCAGCGTCAGCGCCACCGACTGCCCGGCCACGGCCACGGCCAAGTCGCCATCCATCGTGACGATGCGCGCCACGCGCGCCTGCCGGCCCGAGGGCTGCACGCGCAGCAGGTCGCCCGGGCGCACGCTGCCGCTGGCCACCAAACCGCAATAGCCGCGGAAGTCGGGGCTGGGGCGGTTGACCCACTGTACGGGCAGCCTGAAGGGGCCGGCCTGCAGACGGGTCTCGTCCACGGCGCAGGTTTCCAGCTGGGCCAGCAGCGTCGGTCCGGTGTACCAGGGCGTGCGCGGGCTGGGCTCGGTGACGTTGTCGGCAGCCAGTGCCGACACCGGGATGCTGGTGATGTTTGCGCTGTCCAGACCCAGTTGCGCTGCGAAGGCGCGGTAGTCGGCATCGATGCGGCGAAACACGCCTTCGTCGAAGCCCACCAGGTCCATCTTGTTGACCGCCAGCACCACCTGCGGCACACCCAGCAAGTGCACCAGGAAGCTGTGGCGCCGGGTCTGCGTGAGCACGCCCTTGCGCGCGTCGACCAAGATCACCGCCAGGTCGGCGGTGGAGGCGCCCGTGACCATGTTGCGCGTGTACTGCTCGTGCCCCGGCGTGTCGGCCACGATGAATTTGCGCCGCTCGGTGCTGAAGTAGCGGTAGGCCACGTCGATGGTGATGCCTTGCTCGCGCTCGGCCGCCAGGCCGTCCATCAGCAGGGCCAGGTCGGGCGCGCTGCCCTGCGTGCCCCAGCGCTGCGAGTCACGTTCCACGGCGGCCAACTGGTCGTCGAAGAGCAGTTTGGAGTCGTAGAGAAGCCGCCCGATCAGCGTGCTCTTGCCGTCGTCCACCGAGCCGCAGGTGATGAAGCGCAGCAGCGTCTTGCGTTCGTGCTTTGCGAGGAAGCTGTCGATGTCGTCGCGCGTGGGGTCGAAGCGGTGGGCCATGTCTAGAAGTAGCCCTCTTGCTTCTTGCGTTCCATCGACGCGTTGCCGTCGTGGTCGATGACACGGCCCTGGCGTTCAGACGTTCGCGTGGTCAGCATTTCTTCGATGATGGCCGGCAGGGTGTCGGCGGCCGATTCCACCGCGCCCGACAGCGGCCAGCAGCCCAGCGTGCGAAACCTGACCCGCCGCATGTGCGGCACCTCGCCATCGCGAAACGGCATGCGGGCCGCGTCGTCCACCACCATCAGCATGCCCTCGCGTTCCACCACCGGGCGCTCGGCTGCGAAGTACAGCGGCACGATGGGGATGCCTTCCTTGTGGATGTACTGCCAGACGTCCAGCTCGGTCCAGTTGGAGATGGGGAACACGCGCAGCGATTCGCCGGCGCGCTTCAGGCCGTTGTACAGCTGCCAGAGCTCGGGGCGCTGGCTCTTGGGGTCCCACACATGCTGGGCGGTGCGGAAGGAGAAGATGCGTTCCTTGGCGCGAGACTTCTCTTCGTCACGCCGGCCGCCGCCAAAGGCCGCGTCGAAGCGGTGCGCGTCCAGCGCCTGCTTCAGGCCCTGCGTTTTCCACAGGTCGGTGTGCAGCGCCGAGCCGTGGTCAAAGGGGTTGATGCCGCGCGCCAGCGCGTCGGGGTTGCGGTGCACGATCAGCGGCATGCCGGTGGCGGCCGCGATGCGTTCGCGCAGCGCGTACATGTCGCGGAACTTCCAGGTCGTGTCCACGTGCAGCAGCGGGAAGGGCGGCACGGCGGGGTAGAAGGCCTTGCGCGCCAGGTGCACCATCACGGCGCTGTCCTTGCCCACCGAATACAGCATCACCGGTCTTTCCGCCTCGGCCACGACCTCGCGCAGGATGTGGATGCTCTCGGCTTCCAGGCGCTGGAGGTGGGTCAGGGGGAGGTGGGTGGCGGTCACGGTGACGATGGTAACGACGGCGGGTTGGGCGACGGCAGCCCTGCGCCAACGAATAGCATGGCGCCCATGGCCGCATTGCTCTCCGTCATCCTGGCACTGCTGGGGGTGTCTCTCGCCGCAACGGCCCAGACCACCCGCGCGGCCGCGCCGCCCGTGGTCGAGGAAGTGCCGTTCATCACCACGCCAGACCACATCACGGTGGCCATGCTCGAGCTGGCCGGCGTGGGCCCGCGCGACCACGTCATCGACCTGGGTTCGGGCGACGGGCGCATCGTCATCACCGCGGCGCGGCGCTTCGGCGCGCGCGGGGTGGGCGTGGAGATCGTGCCGGAGCTGGTGGCGCGCAGTATCGCCAACGCCCGGCTGGCCGGGGTCAGCCAGCGCGCCGAGTTCCGCACGCAGGACCTGTTCGACACCGACCTGTCGCCCGCCACGGTGGTCACCATGTACCTGCTGCCCGAGGTGAACCTGGCGCTGCGGCCGCGGCTGCTGGCGCTGGCACCGGGCACGCGCATCGTCTCGCACGACTGGGACCTGGGCGACTGGCGGCCCGACCGCACGCTCAGCGTGTCCGTACCGAAGAAGACGATTGGCTTCGAGAAGCTCAGCCGCCTGCACTTGTGGACCGTGCCGGCGCGGCTGGACGGGCTGTGGTGTGGTGCCGGGGGCCTGTCGCTCCAGGTCACGCAGAAGTATCAGACCGTGGCCCTGGAGCTGGCGAAGGGCCACGAACGCCGCAGCTTCAGCGGCCGTGTCGACGGCCACGTGCTGCGTGTTTGGGGTGCTGCGGGCGCGGGCGTGACGGCGCGGGCCGTTGGCGAGGGCCTGCAGGTCACCCAGAGCACGAAACTGTGGGGTGTGACCCCGCAGGACATGCGCCGTGCCACAGGCGCCGTCTGTCCCGCCAACCCTTGAAGTCCCGGCACGCCCTATGACCACGCCCGACCTCGATCTCACGGCCTGGACAGGCCGCAGCCAGACGGCCACCGACACGCTGACAGCCACGCCCGTGCGAGCCCTGGCGGCCACGCTGGACCACGCCGCCGCGCCTGTGGCCGTCGGCACACCGCTGCCGCCGCTGTGGCACTGGCTGTACTTCCTGCCGCTGCACCGGCAACGCGACATCGGCGCCGACGGCCATGCGCGGCGCGGCGGTTTCCTGCCCCCGGTGCCACTGCCTCGGCGCATGTGGGCTGGCAGCCAGTTCGAGTTCCGCACGCCGCTGCGCGTGGGCGACACGGTGCAGCGCACATCGACCATCGCTGACGTGGCGCAGAAAGACGGCCGAAGCGGCCGGCTGGTCTTCGTCAAGGTGCGCCATGAGTTGCGCTGCAACGGCGCGGCCGAGCCGGCGCTGGTGGAATTCCACGACATCGTCTATCGCGCTGCCAAGCAGGCTGGCGATGTCGAGCCCCCACCCCAGCCCGCACCCACCCACGCCGCCTGGCAGCGCCAGATCGTGGCCGACGATGTGCTGCTGTTCCGCTACAGCGCGCTCACCTTCAACGGCCACCGCATCCACTACGACCGCCGCTATGTGACCGAGGTCGAGGGCTACCCGGGACTCGTCGTGCACGGCCCCCTGATCGCCACCCTGCTGCTCGACCTGCTGCACCGCGAACGGCCTGGCGCGCAGGTGGCGAGCTTTCGTTTCAAGGCCGTACGGCCCACCTTCGACCTGCATGCCTTCAAGGTGTGCGGCCGCCAGGACGGGGCCACCGTCAGGCTGTGGGCCCAAGACCACGAAGGCTGGCTGACGATGGAAGCCACCGCCACCCTGCAACTGTGAAAGCACATCCCATGGCCTCCAGCATCATCGACTCCAGCATCTTTCAGGGCATCTTCAGCAGCGACGCGATGCGTCATGTGTGGAGCGACGAGAACCGCACCGCCAAGTACATCGACGTCGAACGCGCGCTGGCCCTGGTGCAGGCGCGGCTGGGCCTGATCCCGCAGGAGGCCTGTGACGAGATCGTCAGCCACTGCCACATCGGGCAGATCGACATGGCGCGGCTGCGCCAGCAGACCGAACGCATCGGCTACCCGATCCTGGGCGTGGTCACGCAGATCAACCAGCTCTGCCGCGACAAGCTGGGCGAGTACGTGCACTGGGGTGCGACCACGCAGGACATCACCGACACCGCCACCGTGCTGCAGATTCGCGAGGCGCTGGTCATCGTCGACGACGAGCTTGCCGCAATCGCCGACGCGCTGGCCAGGCTCTGCCGCGAACACCGGCTCACGCCGGTCATTGGCCGCAGCAACCTGCAGCAGGCCATTCCCGTGACCTTCGGCTACAAGATGGCGGGTCTGCTGAGCGCCGTGCTGCGCCACCGCGAGCGCATCGCGCAGTTGCGTGAACGCGTGCTGGTGGGCGAGTTCGCGGGCGCCGCGGGCACGCTGGCCAGCCTGGAGACGGGCGCCATGGAAACCCAGGCGGGGCTGTGCGCCGAACTCGGCCTGAAGCAGCCGGTGATTGCCTGGCACACCATCCGCGACAACATCGCCGAGGTCGGCGCCGTGCTGGGGCTGATCGGTGGCACGCTGGGCAAGCTCAGCATGGACGTGAAGCTGATGATGCAGACGGAAGTCGCCGAGGTCTTCGAGCCCTACCACCACGGCCGCGGCAGCAGCAGCACCATGCCGCAAAAGCGCAACCCCATCGCCAGCTGCTACATCCACGCCGCCATCAGCGTCGTGCGCCAGCACGCCGCGGCGCTGATGGACGCCATGGTGGCCGACCACGAACGCAGCACGGGCCCGTGGGAAATCGAATGGATCGTGCTGCCCGAGGCCTTCTGCCTGATGGCCGGGGCGCTGAAGCACAGCCGCGCCGTGCTCGAGGGCCTGGAGGTCGACCCCGAGGCCATGCGCCGCAACATCGACATGACCGGCGGCCTGGTCATGAGCGAGGCGGTGATGATGGGCCTGGGCCGCCACATCGGCCGCGAATTCGCGCACGACCTGGTCTACGACATCTGCATGCAAGCCGGCCGCCAGCGCCGCCCGCTGCTGGACCTGCTGTGCGAGAACGCAGAAATCATGGCCCATGTCAGCCGCGAACAACTCGCTGCGATGTGCGACCCGGCCAACTACCTGGGGCAGAGCGGCGTGATGGTCGACCGCGTGCTGGCGCAGTTGCCGCGTTGAGGGGTGCCCATGCGCCGGCGCGCGGGGACCGCCGTCAGTCCGGCTTGCCCGTGTCGATGTAGGCCTTCAGGCGCTTGACCTGCTCGCCAATCACGCCATCGACCGCCGGTGCCAGCTTGTCCAGCCCGGCCTCGGGGGCGCCGGCCACACGGTAGGTCACGCGCAGCCGCGTGGCACCGTCACGCCGGGCCGTGCCGAAACTCAGCACACCGGCCACCGGCATTTCCTGCAGCGGGCCGAGCCAGGCCTGCAGACGCAGCACCGACCCGGGGATGGCCAGCAGCACACGGCCATGCACGGCCGACGCACCGTTGCCCCAGCGTTCGCACCAGCAGCCGCCGGCGCTGGCGTCCAGGCTGAGGTTGGCGGCCTGGCCCGACCAGGTGTGGGCACTGTTCCACCACTGGGGCAGTTGGGTGAAGGCCTGCCACACCTTCTGCGGGTCAGCGTCCACGACCACGGCGTAGGTGATGGTGAAGCCGCTGGGGCTGACCTCGCTGGTCTCGGCGCGCACCGGCCCGATCGCTGCAGTCAACAGGCTGGCCGTGGCGGCCACGGCGGCCATCGCACGAATCGTCTTCATGGGCAGATCCTCGGGTTCCAGCGTGCAATGGTCTGCCTTGGCGTCAGAACACGTCAAGCGTCGGGAAGGCGGGCTGTCCGGTGATGCAGTCCCACATCACGCAGGCCATTCCCAGGTCGCCTGACCACAACGTATGGCGGCCCTGGCCGTGTAGCGCGCAGTCGCGCTCGGCCTGCTTGATGCCGTGCATGGCAAAGGCGCGAGCGCGGTCCAGCCAGACTTGTTCGCCGCTGCGCACGAACAGCTTCAGGAAGGCGTGGGCGCTGCCGGCCGAGCCGTGGCAGAAAGCCACGCCCTTGTTGATCGGCCCGGCTTGCCAGGTCAGCCCGCCCGCCTGGCGCAGCAATTCGTCCCAGATGTCGGTGTGCGGCACGCTGCGCGGCCAGGCCGCCAGGCGGCTGAGCAACCCCGGCGCGCCGTGGCAGTCTTGCAGGAAGGGCGGTTTGGTGCTGGTCGGGTAGCGCGGCACGCTGGGCCACCAGTTGACGAAGTCGCCGTCCCGCAGGGCCGTGGCCTGCAGAAAAGCCAGGGCGCGCTCGGCGTAGGCATCCAGCACCGCGGGTTCGATGAAGGCTGCGCCGCGCAGCGCCGGGAACACGTTGCCGATGAAGCCGTGGCCGGCGCCGATGAGCGTTTCGACGCGGCCGTGCACGTGCTGCACCCAGCCCCAGGCGCCGCCCGCGGCGGCGATGGGCTCCATCTCGTTCCAGATGATCTGCACCGCCTGCCGCACCAGCGCCGCCCAGTGCGGTGCGCCGGTGTGCTCGGCCATGGCGATGGCCGCCAGCACGCTGCCCGGTGAACCCCAGAGCGCCTCGCGCGTCGGGTTGTGCAGGTTGGACTGCACCGTGTCGTGGAGGCGTTGCGCGGTGGTGTCGCTGCGGTCCAGCTTCCATTGCAGCAGCAGCAGGCCGGAGTCACCCAGCAGGAAGGATTGCGTGCCGTGCGTTGGCCCGTCCATGTGGGCCTGGTTGCGCTGCACGATGTCGGCCACGAAGGGCCTGAAGTCGTGCTGCCGGTCGACTGCACCGCGGTCGGCCAGGTGCTCCAGTGCCCAGATCGCGCCGCCCGAGCCACAGTACAGATCGTGCATCGGGGCGTCGGGCAGGTCGGCGCCGTCGCGGGGGTGACGCAGCCAGCCTCTGTCGGGATCGAAGGCCTGGTTCGCGGCGGTCGCCCACTGCTCGATCGCAGCCCGCGCGGCCGCTTCGCTCCAGACGTCGCCCGCCAGCGGCTCGTGGCGTTCAGGTCCGAACAGTGCCTGCATCTCAATCCCCTTTGACCACCCCTTCACGCCGCGGGTCGGCGCCCCCGAACCAGCCCGTGGGTGTGCGCTGAATGGCTTGCAAGCCGCTCGTCAGCTCCAACTCCGTCACGACATGGCCGCGGGCGCGCAGGGCCTCGACCGTGGCCGTCGGGAACAAGCCCTTCTCCAGCAAGGTGGGGCCGTTGAGCGACCCGAAATTCGGCAGGTCGATGGCACGCTGCGCGTCCAACCCCCACTGCAAGGTGCCCAGCAAGGTCTTGGCGACGAAGTGGATGATGACCGGGCCGCCGGGCGAGCCCAGGGTCATGAGCAACTGGCCGCTGGCCTTGTCGAACACCAGCGTGGGGCTCATGCTGGAGCGGGGCCGCTTGCCGGGCTCGATGCGGTTGGCCACCCGGCGGCCCTGGGCGTCCACCGGCTGCATCGCGAAGTCGGTCATCTGGTTGTTGAGCAGGAAGCCCCCGGGCAGCCCGGTGCCGCCGTCGCTCATCACGCGCGCGCCGAAGAAGGCCTCGATGGTGGTGGTCATGGCCACCGCGCGGCCTTCGCCGTCGACCACGCTGATGTGGCTGGTGCCGTGTTCGGGCTGCTCGAACATGGGTGCAAAGCTGGTGCGCAGCGGGACCGGTGAGCCTGCGGTGGCCACCTTCATGCTCTGCGGGCCGATCAGCGCGGCGCGCTGACGCAGGTAGGCGTCGGACAGCAGCGACTGCCAGTCGCCGGCCGGTGCGGGCACGAAGTCGGGGTCGGCGACAAACAGCGCGCGGTCGGCATAAGCCAAGCGCGCGGCCTCGGTGTAGGTGTGCAGCCAATCTGCACTGGGCACGCCATTCGCCAGCGCCTGTGCGGGTGCCGGGGCGCGTTCGAGGATGCCCAGGATCTGCATCACCGCCAGGTGGCCCGACGACGGTGGCGGGAAGCCGCAGACGCGCCAGCGCGTCTGCCAGTCGGTGCACATCGGTTCGCGCTGGCGGGGTTGGTAGCCGGCCAGGTCAGCCGCCGTCATGCGGCCGGGCACGGTGTGGTCGTGCACACGGCGCACCATGTCGTCGGCGATCGGCCCCCGGGTGAATGCCACGCTGCCACGCGCGGCAATGGCGCGCAGCACGGCGGCCAGGGCCGGGTTGCGCAGGGTGTGGCCGATGGGCAGGGCGCGGCCATCGGCGTCGAAGAAGAAGCGGCGGGCCTGCGCGTCACGTGCCAGGTGCGGGTTGCCCGCGACCTGGATCTGCAGGCGCGGGCTGATCGGGAAGCCGGCCTCGGCCAGCTCGATGGCCGGTGCAAACAAGGCCGCCCAGGGCAGCTTGCCATGCGTGCGGTGCGCCGCTTCCAGCATCACCACGGCGCCGGGTGTGGCCACGGCGCGGCCGCCGAACACGGCATCGCCAAAGGGCACGGGCTTGCCGTCGGCACCCAGGAACAGGCGTTCATCGGCCGCCGCGGGCGCGGTCTCGCGGCCGTCCCAGGCTTTCACGGCACGGCCGTCCCAATGCAGCAGGAAGGCGCCGCCGCCGATGCCGCTGCTCTGGGGTTCCACCAAGGTCAGCGCCATTTGCACGGCAATCGCGGCGTCCAGGGCATTGCCGCCTTGGCGCAGGATGCGCCAGCCGGCCTCGGTGGCCAGCGGGTTCGCGGCGGCCACCATGAAGCGTTTGGCTGCCCAACCGGGCTTGGCGGTCCAGCCCGAGGCCAGCTC
>JANNWL010000202.1:0-8238 GCA_031414735.1 Burkholderiales bacterium
TACGGCGTCGACGTGAAGTACCGCACCGGCTTCTTCGACGGCCAGCCCGTGAAGACGCGCATGACCGAGCTGTGCCAGTGGCTGGCCGACCTGGCCGCGCCTTACGGCGCCTGGGTGCGGCTGCACTACGTCTACCCCTACCCGCATGTCGACGAGATCCTGCCGCTGATGGCCACCGGCCGCGTGCTGCCCTACCTGGACGTGCCCTTCCAGCACGCGCACCCCGACGTACTCAAGCGCATGAAGCGCCCGGCCAGCGGCGAGCGCAACCTCGAACGCCTGGCGCGCTGGCGCGCCGCGTGCCCCGAGATCGTCGTGCGCTCGACCTTCATCGCCGGCTTCCCCGGCGAGACCGAGGCTGAGTTCGAATACCTGCTGGACTTCATGCGCGAGGCGCAGATCGACCGCGCCGGCTGCTTCGCCTATTCGCCCGTGCAGGGCGCGGCGGCCAACGAGCTGTCGGGCATGCTGCCGCAGGAAGTGCGCGAAGAGCGCAAGGCGCGCTTCATGGCGGTGGCCGAGGAGGTGTCTGTGGCCAAGTTGCGCCGGCGCATCGGCGCCACGATGCAGGTGCTGGTCGACCACGCGCCCGCGCTGGGCCGCAAGGGCGGCACCGGGCGCAGTTACGCCGACGCGCCCGAGATCGACGGCCTGGTGCGCCTGCTGCCGCCAGAGAAGGCCAGCAAGACCCTGAAAGCCGGCGAGTTCACGCGCGCCCGCATCGTCGCGACGGATGGGCACGATCTCGTGGCGCAGCCGGTCTGAGGCGCGGCCATGACGAACAAGCACCGCGCCAGCGAGCTCATCCACCACGCCTACAAGCCCCCGGCGGGGTTCGAGTCGCCGCAGGTCGGCGTGCACAAGGCCTCGACGATCATCTTCCCCAATGTCGCCGCGGTGCGCGCGCGCGACTGGCGGCACAAGACGGGCTACACCTACGGCCTGCACGGCACGCCCACCACATTCACGCTGGAAGAGCGCATCGCCACGCTCGAAGGTGGGCTGCATTGCGTGCTGGTCCCCAGCGGCTTGGCCGCCATCACGCTGGTGAACATGGCGCTGCTGCAGCAGGGCGACGAGGTGCTGCTGCCGGACAACGTCTATGGCCCCAGCCGCGTCTTCGCGCGCAACGAACTCGCGCGCTGGGGCATCACACACCGGCTTTACGACCCGATGGACGCGGCAGCGCTGCCCGCGCTCATCGGTCCGCAGACAAAGCTCATCTGGCTGGAGGCACCGGGCTCGGTGACGATGGAGTTCCCCGATCTGGCAGCCCTGGCACGCGCAGCGCGCGAACGGGGCGTGCTGACCGCGCTGGACAACACGTGGGGAGCCGGCCTGGCTTTCGACGGCTTCGCACAGGGCATCGACGTCGTCATGCAAGCGCTCACCAAGTACCCCAGCGGCGGCGGCGATGTGCTCATGGGCTCGGTGACGACGCGGGACGCCGACCTGCACGAGCGCATCCTGTTCACGCACATGCGGCTGGGCGTGGGCGTGGGCGCCAACGACTGCGAGCTGGTGCTGCGGTCGCTGTCGTCCATGCCCCTGCGCTACCACGCCCACGACGCAGCGGCGCGGCAGCTCGCGCAGTGGCTGGCGGCGCAGCCCGAAGTGGCGCGGGTGCTGCACCCGGCCCTGGAAGGCTCGCCCGGCCACGAGCACTGGCGCGCCACCTGCACCGCTGCAGCGGGGTTGTTCTCGGTGCAGTTCCACAGCCGCTTTACCGCGGCGCAGGTCGATGCCTTCGTCGACGGCCTGCGCCTGTTCAAGATCGGCTATTCGTGGGCCGGCCCGGTGAGCCTGGTCGTGCCATATGACCTGGGACAACTGCGCCCGGGCGGTGCCTTGACGGGGCCCCTGGTGCGGTTCTCGATCGGGCTGGAAGAGCCCGAAGCCTTGCAGGCCGACCTGGCGCAGGCACTGGTCGCCTTCGCGCCCTGAAGCGTTACGACTTCGACGACACCTTGTGCCGCATCAGGCGGCCCTTCTCGCGGTTCCAGTCGCGTTCTTTCTCGGTGTTGCGCTTGTCGTGCTCGGCCTTGCCCTTGGCCAGGGCGATCTCTGCCTTCACGTGGCCGCCCTTGTAGTGCAGGTTCAGCGGCACCAGGGTGAAGCCCTTCTGCTCGACCTTGCCGATAAGCCGGCGGATCTCGGCCTTGTGCATCAGCAGCTTCTTGGTGCGGTCCGCCTCGGGCGTGATGTGGGTGGATGCCGTGCGCAGCGCGTTGATGCGGCAGCCGATGAGAAACAGCTCGCCGTTGCGGATGTGGACGTAGCCGTCGGTCAGCTGCACCTGCCCGGCGCGTATGGCCTTGACTTCCCAGCCGGACAGCACCATGCCGGCCTCGAACTGTTCTTCGATGCTGTATTCGAATCGGGCGCGGCGGTTTTCTGCGATGTTTGCCATGGTCAGGGCGCTGCTCTCACAGCAGGCCCACTCCTACAATCTGACGCATTGTATGAAGCACGTCAAAAAGTCGGTTCTGCTTTGGTACTCGCCGCACGAGATGTACACGCTGGTCACGGCTGTGGCCGACTACCCGAACTTCCTGCCCTGGTGCGACAAGGCCGAGGTGTTGAAGACGCATGACGACGGCGTCACAGCCCGTCTGGGCCTGGCCTACATGGGCGTGCGCCATGCGTTCACCACACGCAACCTGCAAGTGAGCGACTCGTCCGTCAAGGTCAACCTGGTGGATGGTCCGTTCTCGTTGCTTGACGGTCTCTGGCGTTTCACGCCGCTGGGCCGAAAGGGCAACGAGCAGAAGGCCTGCAAGATCGAGTTCGACCTGCGCTACTCGTTTGCCAGCCCGGCGCTGGAAGTGGTGGTCAGCCCGGTGTTCGACAAGGTGGCCAATACCTTCGTCGATTCGTTTGTGCGCCGCGCCGAGGACGTGTATGGCGCCCGATGAAGGCAGCCCGGTTGGCGTAGAAGTGATCTACTGCCCGCGCCCCGGTGTCACCGATTCAACCCGCTTGCAACTTGCCGAGACAGCCACGGTCGCGATCGCCGTGCAAGCCAGCGGCGTGCTGCAGCGCCATGGCCTGGACGCAGCGCTGCTGCGGGTGGGCGTCTGGAACCATGCCCGCGAGCCGGGCGCTTCGCTGCGCAATGGCGACCGCGTGGAGATCTACCGCCCCTTGACCGTGGACCCGAAAGAAGCACGCCGACTGCGTTACAAGCGCCACCGCGACGCCGCCAAACCGTCCCGGACACCCAAGGCCTGAGGGCGGGGACCTGCCCGACTAACGGCAGTCGGACGAAATGACCTCGCGGGCCTGGCGCTGTTCGTCGGCGCGCACGCGGTCGTCGATGACTTCGCGCTCGCCCTTGTCGTTGACGCGCGCGATGCGCTGCCCGCTGTCCAGCGCGGCCAGGTGGCCTCGCGCACGGCGGCAGTTCTCGGCGCGTTGCGCACGCAGCTTTTCTTCGTCGGCTTTGGCCTTGGCCGCCTGCTGCTGCTCCGCCGCCAGCTTGCGTGCCTCGACTTCGCGCTCCAGCGGTCCCTTGGGCGCATTGGCCTGGACGGCTGCTGCCGCCGCCGATGCGGCCGGCTGGGCGGGTGCGCGTCGCGCTTCAGGCGGTCGCGCGATGATGTCTTTGTCCTGCACCTCGCGCGGCGGCGGCAAGTCACTGGCCGTGACGCGACCGTCCTTGTCGCGCCACTTCCACTGGGCTTGAGCCGGCAGGACCAGCACACAAGCCAATGTCAAGGCGGCCAGACGCAGCGGGGACAGTTGAGGTGACCACATTGCCATGAGTTTAGACGCGCCCGCTCACTGCGTGGCCGCGCATTGCGTCACACCCAGGCAGGCTGCGTAGGTGGCTTACCTATAATTGCCATTTGCGACTGGAGCCCTTGCATGCGCCTACTCGGCAAAGCGCTGACCTTCGACGATGTGTTGTTGGTGCCCGCCTACTCCCAGGTGTTGCCCCGCGACACCGATCTGTCCACCCGACTGTCCCGCCGTATCGCGTTGAACCTGCCGCTGGTGTCGGCGGCGATGGACACCGTGACCGAAGCCCGGCTGGCCATCGCCATCGCCCAGGAGGGCGGCATCGGCATCGTCCACAAGAACCTCACACCCAAGCAGCAGGCCGCCGAAGTGGCGCGCGTCAAGCGCTATGAGTCAGGCCTGTTGCGCGACCCCATCACGGTCGGCCCCGGCACGCCTGTGCGCGAGGTCATGGCGCTGTCACGGCAGCACGGCGTGTCGGGCTTCCCGGTGCTCGACGGCAAGGTGGTGGTGGGCATCGTCACCAACCGCGACCTGCGTTTCGAGACCCGGCTGGACGCGCCGGTGCGCGAAATCATGACGCCGCGCGCACGCCTGGTGTGGGTGCGTGAGGGCGCGTCGCTGGAGGAAGGCAAGAACCTGATGCACCGCCACAAGCTCGAGCGTGTGCTGGTCGTCAACGAGGCTTTCGAGTTGCGCGGCCTGATGACGGTGAAGGACATCACCAAGCAGACCGACTTTCCGCGTGCCGCGCGCGACGCCCAGGGCAAGCTGCGCGTCGGCGCGGCGGTGGGTGTGGGCGAGGGCACCGAGGAGCGCGTCGAACTGCTGGTGCGCGCCGGCGTGGACGCGCTGGTCGTCGACACCGCGCACGGCCACAGCGCCGGCGTGCTGGAGCGTGTGCGCTGGGTCAAGCGGCACTACCCGGATGTCGACGTCATCGGCGGCAACATCGCCACCGGCGCCGCCGCACTGGCCCTGGTCGAAGCCGGTGTCGACGCCGTCAAGGTCGGCATCGGACCGGGGTCGATCTGCACCACGCGCATCATCGCCGGTGTCGGCGTGCCGCAGATGATGGCCATCGACAGCGTGGCCACCGCGCTGCGCGGCACCGGTGTGCCACTGATCGCTGATGGCGGCATCCGCTACTCGGGCGACATCGCCAAGGCCATCGCCGCCGGCGCCGGCACGGTGATGATGGGCGGCATGTTCGCCGGCACCGAAGAGGCGCCGGGCGAGGTCATCCTGTTTCAGGGTCGCAGCTACAAGAGCTACCGCGGCATGGGCTCCATCGGCGCCATGAAGGCCGGCTCGGCAGACCGTTACTTCCAGGAAGCCGACGAGAACTCCAACCCCAACGCCGACAAGCTGGTGCCCGAGGGCATCGAGGGCCGCGTGCCTTACAAGGGCACGATGGTCTCCATCGTCAACCAGATGGCCGGCGGCCTGCGCGCCTCGATGGGCTACTGCGGCTGCGCCAGCATCGCCGACATGCACCAACGCGCAGAGTTCGTCGAAATCACCACCGCCGGCATTCGCGAGAGCCACGTCCACGACGTGCAGATCACGAAGGAATCGCCGAACTACCGCATGGAGTGAGCTTGCACCACGCAGCACACCCGGCGCCGGGTGCACGCCGGGCAGGCATGCCCTTCATCCTGATTGCGGTGCTCATCGACATGGTGTCGGTGGGGCTCATCATCCCGGTTCTGCCGGCCTTCATCGGCACCTTCACCGGCACCCAGGCTGACCAGGCCTTCTGGTACGGCGCGGTGACCTTTGCCTTCGGCTTCGCCAGTTTCCTGTCGGGCCCGGTGCTGGGTGGGTTGTCTGACCGCTATGGCCGCCGGCCCATCCTGCTGCTGGGTTTCACCGGACTGGCGTTCAGCTTCTTTGCCATCTCGCTGGCCACGACCCTGTGGTTGATGGTGGCCGCGCGCCTGGTGGCCGGCGCCATGCAGGCCAACATTGCCGTGGCCCAGGCCTATGTGGCCGACATCACGCCGCCCGCCCAGCGCACCCAGCGCTTCGGTCTGCTGGGGGCCATGTTTGGTGTCGGCTACACACTCGGCCCGGTCATCGGCGGCGTGCTCGGCAGCGTTGACCTGCACCTGCCGTTTTACGTGGCCGGAGCCCTGGCACTGCTGAACACGCTGTACGGGGCTTTGGTGTTGCCCGAGTCTTTGTCAGCCGAGAGACGCCAGCCCTTCGACTGGCGCCGCGCCAACCCGGTCGCCGGCTTCAAGGCCTTGTCGCGGCTCGGCGGCGTGGGGCCGCTGGTCTGGGTGCTGGCGCTGGCCGGCCTGGCGCAGTTCACCATGCACATGAGCTGGGTGCTGTACACGACCTTCAAGTTCGGCTGGGGTCCCAAGGAAAACGGCTGGTCGCTGTTTGCCGTCGGGGTCATGGCGGCGGTGGTGCAAGGCGGGCTGCTCAAGCCCATGCTCAAGCGCTTCTCGGCGCAGCGCCTGGCCGTCATGGGACTGATGTCGACGACCCTGTGCTACGCCGCCTGGGGCCTGGCCACCGAGGGCTGGATGATGATCGTCATCATCGGCTGCAACCTGTTTGGTTTTGCCACCGTGGTGGCCCTGCAGAGCCTCATGTCCAACGCCGCAGGCGACGAAGAGCAGGGCCGCACGATGGGCTCACTCGCCTCGCTCAACGGCCTGATGGGCGTGGCCGCGCCGGTCATCGGAGCCTTGCTGTTGGGCGTGGTCTCGCACCGCCCGCAAGGCGACATCTGGATCGGCTTGCCCTTCTACTTCTGCGCCGCGCTGCAGGGCTTGGCCACCTTGGCCGCCATCCGCCACTTTCAGCGCGCCCCGGGTGTCTCCACACCCTTGGCGGCAGCGCCTTGAAGCCACCCCACGGCCGAGACAAGAACTCTATGCACGACAAGATCCTGATCCTCGATTTCGGCTCGCAAGTCACCCAGCTCATTGCCCGCCGTGTGCGGGAAGCGCATGTGTACTGCGAGATCCACCCGAATGACGTCACGGACGACTTCATTCGTTCTTTCGCGCCCAAGGCAATCATCCTCAGTGGCAGCCACGCCAGCACCTACGAAGAGCAGGACCTGCGCGCGCCGCAAGCCGTGTGGGAACTGGGCGTGCCCGTGCTGGGCATCTGCTACGGCATGTTCACCATGGCGGTGCAGCAGGGCGGGCAGGTCGAGGCCAGCAGCCACCGCGAGTTCGGCTACGCCGAGGTGCGGGCGCACGGCCACACGCAGCTGTTGAATGGCATCGAAGACTTCAGCACAGCCGACGGCCACGGCATGCTCAAGGTGTGGATGAGCCACGGCGACAAGATCACCGCGCTGCCAGCGGGCTTCAAGCTGATGGCCAGCACGCCCAGTTGCCCCATCGCCGGCATGGCCGACGAGGCGCGCGGCTACTACGGTGTGCAGTTCCACCCCGAGGTCACACACACCGTGCAAGGGCGGCAGTTGCTGGAGCGTTTCGTGCTGAAGATTGCGGGCGCCAGGCCCGACTGGGTGATGCGCGACCACATCGCCGACGCCGTGGCGCGCATTCGCGAACAGGTGGGCGACGAAGAAGTCATCCTGGGCCTCAGCGGCGGCGTCGACTCCAGCGTGGCCGCTGCGCTCATCCACCGCGCCATCGGCGACCAGCTCACCTGCGTGTTTGTCGACCATGGCCTGCTGCGCCTGAACGAAGGCGACATGGTGATGGACATGTTCGTCGGCCAGTTGCACGCGAAGGTCATCCGCGTCGATGCCAGCGATCTGTTCCTGGGCAAGCTGGCCGGCGTCACCGACCCAGAAGCCAAACGCAAGATCATCGGCGGCGAGTTCGTCACCGTGTTCAAGCAGGAAGCCGCCAAGCTGACGCAGGCCGGCGCGCGCGGCGCGAAGTGGTTGGCACAGGGCACGATTTATCCGGACGTGATCGAGAGCGGCGGCGCCAAGACGGCATCCGGCAAGAAGAAGGCCGTCACGATCAAGAGCCACCACAACGTCGGCGGCCTGCCCGCCGAACTGGGCCTGAAGCTGCTCGAGCCCCTGCGCGACCTGTTCAAGGACGAAGTGCGCGAACTCGGCGTGGCCCTGGGGTTGCCCCATGCCATGGTCTACCGCCACCCCTTCCCCGGCCCGGGCCTGGGCGTGCGCATCCTGGGCGAAGTGAAGAAGGAATTCGCCGACCTGCTGCGCCGCGCCGATGCCATCTTCATCGAAGAGCTGCGCTCGTTCACCGACGAAGCCACCGGCAAGAGCTGGTACGACCTGACCAGCCAGGCCTTCGCGGTCTTCCTGCCCGTCAAGAGCGTGGGTGTCATGGGCGACGGCCGCACCTACGACTACGTGGTGGCTTTGCGCGCTGTGCAGACCAGCGACTTCATGACCGCCGACTGGGCCGAACTGCCCTATGCGCTGCTGAAGAAGGTGTCCAGCCGCATCATCAACGAGGTGCGCGGCATCAACCGCGTGACCTATGACGTGAGCAGCAAACCGCCGGCCACGATCGAGTGGGA
>JANNWL010000203.1:0-9519 GCA_031414735.1 Burkholderiales bacterium
CGCAGTTCAGGGCCCAGGCGCAAGCCTTGGGGATCGCCGATGCAGTGCGGTGGGTGGGCCAGGTGCCCCATGCCGACCTCAAGCAGTGGTCCAGCGCCGCCGACGTCCTGGTTCTGGCATCCAGCCGGGAGGGCTGGCCGAATGTGCTGCTGGAGGCCATGGCTTGCGGCACGCCGGTGGTGGCCACGCGCATCTGGGGCACACCGGAGGTCGTGGCCGATGCCCGTGTCGGCTTGCTGGTTGAACGCCGCGAAAGTGACTCGCTCGCCGACGCGGTGCTGCAACTGCTCGCCACGCCGCGAGACCGCGCCCAGGTGCGCCAGTACGCCGAGGGCTTTGGCTGGGAAGGTACGAGCCGGGCCCAGCTTGCCTTGTTCAGGCACCTTGCCTGGCCCGAGGGGGCGTTGCGCCATGCGTGACATGCTGCTGCTGGCGCTGTTCATTGGCGGCGCGCTGTACGCGCTTCGTCACCCCTGGGTGGGTGCCGTGATGTCGGTGTGGATCAGCCTGATGAGCCCGCACAAGACTTTCGGCTGGTCGGCTGCTGACTGGCCTGTGGCTTCGCTGGTGGCGGTGGCCACGCTGGTGGGTTTGCTCATGTCCCGCGAGAAGCGCAGTCCGCTGTTGGGCCCACCCGCTGTCGCGCTCATGTGCTTTGTCGTCTGGGTCACCATCACGTTGCCCGTGTCACTCTATTTCGAGCCCAGCTACGCGCTGTGGGAACGCTCGATGAAGATCTGGCTCATGGTCTTCGTGACCATGATGTTGATCGACGACAAGCGCAAGCTGCAGATCCTGATCATCACCATCGTGCTGTCCCTGGCTTACTTCGGCGTCAAGGGCGGATTCTTCACCATCGCCACGGGGGGCAACTACCGCGTCTGGGGGCCTGGCGGCTTCATCGGCGGCAACAACGAACTGGCCATGGCCCTGGTGGCGGCATTGCCGCTGGTGCGCTACCTGCAGATGCAGGTGACCGACAAACGACTGAAAGCCGCCGCCACCGCGACCTTGCTCCTGATGCCTGCCACCATCCTGGGCTCGCATTCGCGTGGCGCGCTGGTCGGGCTCATTGCCATGGCAATGTTTCTGTGGTTCAAGAGCGAGCGCAAGGCGTTCGGCGGTGTCGTCATTGCACTTGCCGGTGCGGCCGCGTTGGCCGCGATGTCCGATTCATGGTGGTCGCGCATGGACACGATCGGCGAGTACAAAGAGGACGAATCGGCGATGGGCCGCATCAACGCCTGGTGGGTTGCGTGGAACATCGCCAAGGACCGCATCACGGGCGGTGGTTTCATGATGTACACGCTGGAGGTGGCGGGCAAGTACGCGCCCGACCCGACGCAGGCGCGCGCCGCGCACAGCATCTACTTCCAGGTGTTGGGCGAGCACGGATTCATCGGTCTGGGCTTGTTCATGTCGATTGGCGCACTGACCTGGATGACCTGCCGCAAGCTGATCAAGCTGGGCCGTGCGACGCCCGAACTCAAGTGGGCCGTCGACCTCGGGTCGATGCTGCAGGTGAGCATGGTCGGGTTTGGTGTTGCCGGCGCCTTCTTGAGCCTGGCCTACTACGACCTGCCCTACTACCAGATGGCCATCGCCGTGCTGGCGCTGCACATCATTCAGCGTCAGCAGATGCAGCGCGTGCCTGCACCGGTCTCGAGCGCTTTGCCCGAACGGCCGCCACCCGAACGGGCTGCGTTCAAGTGATGCCCGCGCCATCACCGCGGCAGCGCAAGCGCGGCTTGCTCGACGCGCCGCTGCGCCAGGTGCTGTCCCGACTGTCCCCGGCCGGGCCGGGGGCGCGCTTGTCGATCGCGATCTTTCACCGTGTGCTGCCCGCACCAGACCCGTTGTTCCCGGACGAGATCGACCGCGTGCGCTTCGACGAGATTTGCGCCTGGTTGTCGGTCTGGTTCAACGTGATGCCGCTGGGCGACGCCGTGGCGCGTCTGCAGGCCGGCTCGCTGCCCGATCGGGCGCTGGCCATCACCTTCGACGATGGGTATGCAGACAACCACGACATCGCGCTGCCCGTGCTCAAGTCACACGGCCTGACGGCCACTTTCTTCGTGGCAACCGGCTTCGTCGACGGTGGACGGATGTGGAATGACACCGTCGTCGAGAGCCTCCGCGGCTGCAAGTCGCCCACGCTCGAGTTGACCGATCTGCGCCTGCCGGACATCGGTGTGCAGGTGCTGGACACGCCGGCCCAGCGCCGCAGCGCCATCACTGCGTTGCTTGGTGCCATCAAGTACCTGCCGCCCCAGGAGCGACAGGCCGTCGTCGACACCGTGGCCGAGCGCGCGCAAGCACCGCTGCCGACGACACTGATGATGACCAGCGCGCAGGTCAGGGCCTTGGCGGATGCGGGCATGGAGATCGGCGCGCACACCATCACCCATCCGATCCTGGCGTGCCTGGACGACGAGGCTGCGCTGCGCGAAATGCGGACCAGCCGGGCCACACTCGAGAGTCTTCTGGACCGTCCGGTGTTGAGCTTTGCGTACCCCAATGGCCGACCCGGGCGCGACTACTTGCCGCGTGACGTGGCGCTGGCCCGCCAGGCCGGTTTCCAGCTGGCGGTGAGCACGGCGCCCGGTGCGGCGCGGGCCGGCGACGACATCTTCCAGCTTCCGCGCTTCACGCCGTGGGACGGCAGCCGCTGGAAGTATGGCGCCCGCATGGCGCAGAACCTGTACCGCGCCGCTGGGCGAGGCTGACCTTCCTGTCTGCGTCAGGCCTGCAGCTTCCAGTGGGGAGCGTGATGCCGAAGCCACTGCTCCAGCATCATCAAAATCCAGACCATCTCGCCGTAGTAGCCGGGATGCGCAGGCAGGTGGACTTCGAGCAGCGTGCGCACGAACTCGGGTTTCATCACGCCGCGCTCGGCAAAGCCGCGCAGCGAATCCCGGGCCAAGGTCTGCAACCCCGCGTGGCTGTTGGCCCACACGCCGAAGGGCAGACCGAAGCCGTGCTTCTTCTTGGTGATGATCTCGTCGGGCAGAAAGCCGCGCAGCGCCTCCTTGAAGAACCAGCGCAGCTTCATGCCCTTGAGCTTGTAGTGCGACGGCAGGCCCAGCGAGAAATCCACGAGGGCCTGGTCGAGAAACGGGTAGCCCGCTGACACCCCCGCCAGCTCGGTGCTGCTGCGCACCTTGGGCAGGTCGTTCTCGGCGAGCGTGAAGCGCCAGTCGTAGGCCAGCATTTGGTTGATATCGCTGGCACCCGACGCACTGCGCCATACCTCGCGCTCCTGCGCCTGCGGCCCGGAGATGTCGACGCGGGACAAAAACGCCGGTGTCAGCATGGCCTGCATGCCCAGGCGATGCAACAGGTTGTAGGTCTGCAACCTGTCCGGCATGGGCACACGCGCCTGCTGCACGTAGCTGGCGCCTTTGCGCAGCAGGGGCAGTCGGTTCACCAGTGGGTTGCCGGCCAGCGGCTCCAGCAACCCGGAGCGCAGCGGTGTGGGCACGCGCCCGTACCAGCCAAAGACGCGTTGCTTGGCATAGCGCGTGTTGCCGCCAAAAATTTCGTCACCCCCGTCACCGGCCAACAAGCGTGTGATGCCGTCTTCGCGCGCCCGCAACGCGCAGCAGTAGGCGGGCAGGGCGGACGAGTTGCCGAAGGGTTGGTCGTGGTGCGCGGCCACCCGGGGTATGCCATCCACCAGGTCGTCGGGCGTCACGTAGTACTCGTGATGCCGCGTGCCGAAGTGCTTGGCCGCCAGCCGCGCGTAGGCCATTTCGTCATAGCCCTCGGCCTCGAAGCCTATCGAATAGGTGGCCGGCGCCTGGCCGCTGACCTGGGCGATCAAGCCGGCCACGGTGGAGCTGTCGGTGCCGCCGCTCAGGAAGGCGGCGGGTGGCGTGCCGTCCAGCTGGGCTGAAACGCCGTCGGCCAGAAGTTGGCGGAAACGCGTGCGGGCGTGGTCGAACGATCCGGGGTCGGTCTCGTCGAAGTCAGGCTTCCAGTACGGGGCCACGGTGAGCTGGCCCTGGTCGAACACCGCAAAGTGCCCGGGCGGCAAGCGGTAAACACCACGGAAGATGGTGCGCGGCGACGGGATGGCGTGGAAGTACAGGTAGTCGAACACAGCTTGCGGGTCGATCTCTGCCTTGGGGCCCGCCACCTCGTCGGCGCGCTCAGAAAAGAGGAGCCTGCCGCCGTCGATGCGGTAGCAGAGGGTTCGCGTCGCGAAGCGGTCCACCGCCAGAAACGTGCGGCCGGCATCGTCATGCAGCCCGACGGCAAAGTGGCCCTGCGCTGCGGCTGCGGCCGCCGAAGGTGACGCCGAGCGCAGGGCCTGTTGCCAGGCGGCGATGGCGCCACCGCGGTCCTCCAGGGCTCTCAGGCTGCCGTCCTTGAATCGAGGCGAACCGGTGGCCAGAGGAGCAGTGAGTTCGCGCATGGAAATTCAGGTGGAAGCGATCGCGTTGATTGTCGGCGTTGCCGTAGCGCGAGAGCCTGCATGAATTCACGGCGCTGGCCCGAAAGTGGGGACGTGAAGTCCTGCTCACGCGCGGGCTTCATGCTGCGCCACGCCGACGGCACCGAACTATCATCATCGATGGTCGAGAGGCCCTCAGTCGTTGTGCATGACTTGAGTTTGTTCTTGAGTTTGTTAGGCAGGATCGCAGATGCCCCGACTGAGTGTGGTGATTCCCGCGTACAACGCTGCGGCCTTCATCGAAGAGACCATTCTTTCCGTCCTGCAGTCGACCTGCCCCGACTACGAAGTGGTCGTGATAGATGACGGGTCCACCGATGCAACGGCCGCCATTGCACGGGCCTTGGGGCCGCGGGTCCGGGTGGTTTCTCAGCCCAATGCGGGCATGTCCGCGTCCCGAAATCTGGGCATGGCGGCCACCGACTCCGAGTTCATCGCACTGCTGGACAGCGACGATGTCTGGCACCCAGAAAAGTCCAGATACCAACTGGCGGCGCTGGACGCGCACCCTGACCACGCCTTTTGCTTCACGGATTTCGATGTGTGGAACGGCGACTCCGCGGGTCGGTTTCACGCCCAGCCGAGGGTTGGCGCGCTGGACATGTCCCATTCCGGATGGATTTACCACCAGCTGATCATCACCAACTGGGCACTGCCGTCATCGGTGATGTTCCGACGCACGGCCTACCAGGCACTGGGCCCCATGCTTTGCGTCGACCAGCAAACTGACGACTGGGAGTACCTCGTCCGCGCCAGCTGGAACTACAAGTTCCTGAAACTGGCCGAGTCCATGGTGTTGTATCGGCAGCATGCCACGTCGCTGTCGCGCAAGCTGGCAAGCCGCAACAGCGGGGAGCTCATGCGCGAATCCCTGATTTCTCGCTTCGGCCTGAGTTCGCCCGACGGCACGCCGGTTGACCCGGCCGAGCTGGAGGCCTGGCGCTACCAGGGCTGGAGCACGTTTGCCGACGCGCACTGCGCCCGCGGCAATCTCAAGACCGGACTCGATGTGTTTGCAAGGCTGCTTCGTTCGGGCCCGAACCGTGCTGAATCGGCCAAGCGCGTCGCGCGATCGATGGCCCGGCGTGTCTTTCCCAAGCGCTAGCAGGCACCCGTCATCGGCCACTGCACCACCGTCCCGCCTCGCCACTGGCCATGCGAATAGGTGTCGTCGCGCGTTGCCTGAACACCGCCCACCTGCGCGGCATGGGGCGCTACGTCTTCGAGCTTTTGCAGGAGTCGACAGCACAGCGCGACATCGAGTGGCGGCTCTTCGCAGACGACCCCCGGCACCCGGTGGCCACCCCGGCTGCGGCGCGGCAAGAGACCACCGTGTTTTCGTTCCGTGGCGACCGGTTCAATCTGTGGGAGCAACTCGGGCTGCCCCTTCGCGTGCGTGGCGCCGGCCTGGACCTGTTGCATTGCACCGAGGGCTCGCTGCCTTGGTGGCAGCCCGTGCCCACCGTCGTCACCTTGCACGACACGCTGGAGTGGGATGCGCCGCAGGACAGCGCTGCCGCCCGCTTCTACTTCGACAAACTGCTGCCGGCTGCGCTGGCGCGCTGCGCCGCCGTCATCACCATCAGCGAATCATCGCGGCGCGACATCGTGGCCAGGTGGCCCGCTCTGGAGCCCAAGCTCACGGTCATTCCGCACGGCATCGCGGGCGATTACTTCATCGACGGGCCGGGCGGGTTGCCGGGCTCAGTCCAGGCCACCGTCGGCAACGATCCCTACATCGTGTACCTGGGCGGCCCCATGGTGCGCAAGCGCTTCGACTGGGCCGTGCAGGTGCTGGCAGCCTGCGCCAAGCCCGACCTGCATCTCGTGGCCTGCGGCTTCGGCGCGCCCGCGCGGGCCGCTGCGCATGCGGCCCTGCCGGCGGCCCTGCGCCACCGCGTGCACTTTGCGCCGTTCTTGTCCGACGCCGAACTCCTCGCGCTGTACCGCAGTGCCCGTGCCGTGCTGTACCCCACGCTGTACGAAGGTTTTGGCTTTCCGGCGATAGAAGCCCAGGCCGCGGGCGTGCCGGCAATCTTCAGCGCCGTGAGCAGCCTGACCGAACTTGTCGGGCCGCTGGCCCTCGTGGTCGAGCCCTGCGACATTCAGGCCTGGGTGGCGGCAGTCAACCGGTCCTTGGCCCTGGGTGCGGTGGAGCGGGCAGATCTGGCCCAGGCATCCCGCACATGGGCCCAAGGTTTCTCATGGCGCCGCAGCTTCGAGCGCCACCTGGCCGTGTATCGCCAGGCCGTGGGCCGGCACGGAGTGCAGCAGTGAGCACCTGTGGCCTGGTTCAAGCGCGTGAGCGGCCGTCGAACCTTCGGCCGGCGCGGACCCCAGGCGAATGATCTCGTTCTACTACCCCACGCACCGGCATGACCCGGTGCCCACGTCCTTTGCGCACTACGCGCAGTGGCAAGCCAAGATCGCCCTGCAGGGCGGCCTCATCGGGCCCGCCTGCTGGACGGTGCAGACCTGCCTGCAGCTGCAAAGCCGGGGCTTTGCCTGCCGCCTGGCGCAAGACCGCCCCAGCGACGGCATCGTCTTCGCCCACTTCGACGACATGCCCGCGACACGCGCGGAGCGCGGCGGGGCCTACTGGGTTTGTGCCTTGGCCGACCGCCAGAACGTCCACCCGTTCGCGAATTACCACATCCTGCAGAACCCCTACCAGACCCTGCGCACGGGGCAGCCGTCGGCGCATGTCCTGCACTGGAAACAGCCCGGCCTCATTCCCCGGGCGGCGAGCAGGCAGGGGCTGTTCACCAGCGTGCGGTTCTTTGGCGAGCAGGTCTCGCTTGCGCCCGAGTTCACCCAGCCAGCGTTCGTCGGCTGGTGCGAACGCGAGGGTTTCGACTTCCAGGTCGTCCCGCGCGACCACTGGCACGACTATGCCGACTGTGACGTGGTCATCGGCGTGCGCAGTCCGCCTGCACACTGGGTGCACGACAAGCCCGCCACCAAGCTGGTCAACGCCTGGGTCGCCGGGGTCCCGGCCATCCTGGGCCGCGAGAGTGCATTCCGCGCGCTCGGTGCGCCGGGGCAGGACTATCTGGAGGCCGCGTCGATCGTCGACGTGCAAACGCACCTGCTGGCATTGCGCGACGACCCGCGACGGCGGCAATCCATCGTGCATGCCGGCGCCACCCGCGCAGCCTGCGCGTCCGACGACGCCATCAGCCAGATGTGGACAGCCATCATCTAAGCCCAGATCAAGCCGCGCGCAACCCGCTGGCAGCGCCACGGCTTGCTGAGGCTGGGGCACCGCGTCAGTTCAAGGCTGCTGCAAGGGCTGGCCTGGCGCTACCGCTTGATCGGCACCCGGTTTGTAGAGCCATGAACGCGCCCGCAGGTCTCAACGTGTCGGTGGTGTGCTGTACGCACAACCGCGTGGAGTTTGTTCGCAGCCACTACGCGATGCTGCGCGACCGCCTCACCGCGTCGTGCGAAGTCCTGTATGCGCTGGACCACTGCAGCGACGACACACTCGCCTTCTTGCAAGGCATTGCAGCGCTGGACGCTCGGGTGCGCTTTGCCGCCAACGACGGCCCGCCCGGGCTCTTCAGCTGCCGCAACTTCGCGATTGCCCAAGCCCGCGGCCGCTATATCCATTACCTGGACGACGACGACGCCGTCTCGCCGGGCTTCTACGCCGCCATCGACGAAGCCCTGGCCCGTGGTCAGGAAGGCGACATGCTGCTGACGGACCTGTTGATGGAAGAAGAAGGCCAGCCGCCGCGCTACCTGCCGGTCGTCAACAGCCCGGCGGTGCTGACCCGCGCAGAAGGCCGGGCCACCATCATCGAGGGCGACCTCTTCGACCACATCCTTCACGGGCGTCTTTATTTCTACAACGGCAACACGCTGATCCGGCGCAGCCTGTTGCAGCGCCACCCCTTCCGCGCCGAGATCCGCAAGACGGCGGACTGGCTGCTTTACCTTGAAGTCAGCCACCTGCAACCGGTGCGGCAGGTCTACCTGACCGGTGTGCACGCCCTTTACCGCGTTCACGCGTCCTCCATGAGCATCGCCCCCGACAAGGTCTACTGGAACATGAGGGCCTTCGAGACCCTGTACGGCCTGGTTCCGCGCGGTCACGCGCACGCCCCGGCCGTGCGCCGCGTGTTCGCGCGTTCGCTGTTCGATGCCGGGTATGCGGTGCGCCGCGAGGACAAGCCTGCCGCCCTGCGCTGCTACTGGCGATCAGCGCGCCTGGGCCGGCCGCTTCCGGCGCTGCTGGCCATGCTCAAGCTGGTGCTGGTTTGATGTCGTGCCGACAGCCGTGAAGTCTGGCACTCACCCGGGCGCACCTCCCGGCGCGCGCGCGGAAGCATCGTGTAAGGTACATCACCGTCTTCGTGCGCGCCAAGTTCCGGCGCCGACTACCCGAATGCCTGCCTGCCGATGATTGCCGCGTTCCGATCTCTCTACCAGTACCGCGAGCTCCTGCAGGTGCTGGCGTGGAAAGACATCACGCTGCGTTACAAGCAAAGCCACCTGGGCCTGGCCTGGCTGGTGCTGCGCCCGCTGATGCTGGTGGCCATCTTCATGGTGGTGCGCAGCTTCGTGGGCATCGACAGCGGGGCCGTGCCCTACGCGTTGCTGACCTACTGCGCCATGGTGCCCTGGCTGTATTTCCAGGAAGCGGCCAGTGCCGGGGTGGGCAGCGTCGTCAACCATGCCAATCTGGTGAAGAAGATTTACTTCCCGCGCGAGATTTTTCCCCTGGCCAGCCTGGCGGCCACCAGCGTGCAACTCGTCATCGGGCTGGCCGTGCTGGCCTTGATGATGGTCTGGTACCAATGGGCGCCCACCTGGCACGCGCTGTGGGTGCCCCTGCTGGTGCTGTACACCATGGTGGCGGCACTCACCATTTCCCTGGCGGGTGCCGCGGTGAACGTCTATTCGCGCGACGCCTCGCAGGGCATCCCCTTGCTGCTGGGCATGGCCATGTACCTCACGCCCATCATCTACCCGCTCGAACTGGTGCGACAGGCCCTGGTCGACCGTCAGGTCGCTGGTGGCTGGAGCGACGCCTTGTATGCCCTGTACCTGGCCAACCC
>JANNWL010000204.1:0-4389 GCA_031414735.1 Burkholderiales bacterium
TGCGCCGCGATGTGGGCCTGGTGATGCAGGGCCTGCACCTGGTGCCGCGGCTGAGCGCGCGTGACAACGTGCTCATCGGCGCGCTGGGGCATTTAAGCGGGGCTGACGCGTGGCGCAGCTGGTGGCGGCTGTACCCCGCGCAGTTGCTGGCCGAAGCCGATACCACGTTGGTGGCGCTGGGCCTGGCAGGCAGGGCGCACACCCGCACCGACCGGCTGTCCGGTGGCGAACGGCAAAAGGTCAGTCTGGCGCGGCTGCGCCTGCAGCGCGCCCCGCTGGTGCTGGCAGACGAGCCCACGTCGGCGCTGGACCCCGCAGCCACGGAACAGGTCTGCGCAGCCCTGCTGGCGGCCTGCGCCGCACCCGGTCACAGCCTGGTCACGGTGCTGCACGACCTGGCCCTGCTGCCGATGCTGGCCACGCGCGTGCTGGGCATGGCGCAGGGCCGCATCCAGTGGGACCTGCCGCTCCACGCTGTCGACGATGCGCGGCTGGCGGCGCTGTACAGCACACCGCCAGGCCACCCGGCGGCGCCCGATTCCGGTGGGCCACAGTCCGTGCCACCGCCTGTTCAACGTGGGTTGACCGCGGTGTCGCCGCACGCCCCCCGCGCGTCATGACCCGCGCGACGACACCCACACACCAAAGAACGCCCGCGTCTTGGTCCACACCGACAGCCGTTCGTCGGACACCACGTCGAGAAAGTCCGACAGTCGCTTGGACTTGACCATGGTGTACATCGTGAGAACGATGGTGGGCACGAAGACGGCGAAGAACAACCCCACACGCTTCCACAGGGGCGCGTCGGCCTCGGCCAGCAGGTTCATGCCCAGGAAGCCGGTGGTCACGGTGCCAATGAGGCCGAAGATGGTGACCACCGTGAGCCGCACCACGGTGTTGGCCTGGCGGCGCAGCGAATCGGCGTCGAGGTAGCCGTTCATGTCACGGATGCGCTCCTTCACCTCCTCGTACACCGGGTCGGTCTCCAGGTGCCGCGTGGTCAGGTGGAACAGCGCCTTGACGTGTGCCTGCTCGCTGACTTCGTGAAACCAGTAACGGTGGGTGAAACCCAGGAAGCCGACATAGCTGAGGCGGATCAAGCGCTTGAAACGCTTCACGCTTTCCGGCCGCGTGATGTCCAGCGCCGTCAGCGCCTCGGCGAGCTGGTCTGAGTACATCAGCAGCGTGGCCTTCTGGAAGTGCGCGATGAGGAACAGCAGGAAGTGCTGGTGGCGGAACTGCGCCAGCACGCCGCGGTCGCTGCAGCGGTAGAACTCGCTGCTGGCATCGCCCACCGCCACCAGGGCCAGGCCGGAGCACAGGTAGCGCGTGTTCGGCGCCGCACCGGTCTGCGACCAGAAGCGGTCATAGCAGAAGTGCTGCTCGAAGTCGGCCAGGTGCTGCTCGCCGTAGGGCAAGGCGGCTTCGCTGCCGGGCACGGTGTCGCCGCCGCCGGTCACCAGCCCCAGGCGGATGAAGTCGCTGCGCGTCAGGCGGCGCGGGTCGTCCAGCGCCAGGTAGGCCATCATGGGCATGCGGTAGTACTCGATCTGGCGGTAACGCAGCGTGCCGGCGCTGGCCGAGTGGTGGTTGACCAGCGGTGCCAGCACGAAGTCCCAGTGCGCCGAAATGCGCGGCGCGCGGTGCTCGGCGACATGGGCCAGGAAGCTGTCGCGGTCTTGCGCGTCGCTGCGCGCCAGCACGCTGCCATCCGCAGCCAGCCACTCCACGCCGGCCAGGCAGTGCACGGCCATGCCCTGGGCGTCCCAGCCGGCCGGGTAGGCGCGGCCGAAGCGGTACATCAGCTCCTGCGCCTGCGCCAGCGGCAGGTCGTCGACCGCCACCTCCACGTTGAGCAGCACGATGTCCACGCCGTAGAAGAAGTACAGGTCGATGTGCACCACCTGCAGCGTGATCGGCACATCGCCCAGCCGCGGCACCACACGCACTGCGGCGATGTCGCGGCGGCGGAACACGCGCATCGGTGAACCGCTGCTGGCGCTGTCACCGCCGCGCCGGGCCCGACCCTCGCCGTACAGAAAGCGCTGCACGTAGGGCAGGAAGGTGACGAACTCGTTGTAGTGCCGCTCGTGGAAGCCACCGGCGCCGCTGTCGTACTCGTCGACATGCTCGCGCCAGGGCGTGGCATCGCCCAATTGGCGCAGCAACTGCCAGGGCGTGAGGCGCCGCTCGGCGTCGTCGGCCAGGCCTTCCGGTATCAAGCGCAGCGGCCACAGCAGCACCTGGCGCAGATGGCGCACCTGCACCTCGGCCGCCACGTTCACGGGGTGGTCCTGGACTGGCTCAGGCTTCATCAGCGCCCGTGCGCGAGGCTGTCAACAGTTCACGCGCGTCGAGTTCGACCGGCCTGAAGCCCCACGTCGCCGCCTCGGCCACGAGATGGCCCGTGCCACCCGGGCCACCGGCTTCGCGCCCGCCGTTGAACAAGGCCACAAGGACCAGGTCACGGGCTTGCGTGGCCAGGGCGTTGAACATCATCCACAGGTTGTTGCGCTCCCAGGCGTTGTAGTCCGGCTTGTCCGCCAGCCAGTCGGGCAACTGCGCCGACGGCTGCAGCACCCGGGGCGTGGACCGCGACAGCAGCGCCCGGTAGCGATCGACCCAGCCCGCCCCGCCGGGCTGCACCGAGGCCTGCTCGAACGGCTCCGGCGGCATCAGCAGGTAGACATGCGTCGTCGCTGCAAGCTCCGCGCACACCTCGTGGAAGAGGATGTCGCCGCCGCATGCCGCGCCGGCAATGCCCAGGAACGACGCTGCGTGGCCCTCCAGCTCGCGCTCGACCGCGCCCTTGATCATGGCGCGCGCCCGGGCCTCGGCTTGCGCGGTGCGCGGGAAGCGCGCCTTCGCCACGGGCCGGTCGGCAGCGTCGACCATGTGCCCCGTGAACAGCACCACGCGCGACGGCGGCTCATCCGGAACGCCGCCCAGTGGCGCACTGGACCGCAACAGCTGGGCTTGCGCGCTGCCGATCAGCCGCAGGCCCGCCGGCTGCCAGTCGAACGACGCGGCCTCAAAGGCCAGCAGGCGCAGGTCGCCCGCTGCGCCGCCCTTCAGTGCGGTCCGGACTTCTTCACGAAAGCCGACCGGCACCCTGGCATGCGCGTTGCGTTCCATGGCCGGGATCAGGCCACGCCGAAGTGCTCGGGCTTCACGAACCGCTTCGCGGCCTCGATGCCGATCTGCTCGAGCCGCTTCATATTGCCCGGCTTGTCCATCTTCGCCAGCTCGTCGAGCTCGGCCTTGCCGATGTCCATGTCCATGCGGTCCTTGAACCAGGCTGGCTCGAAGTGCACGTTGTAGCGGTGGTAGGCCAGGCTCGGCGCGCTGCCCGGATGACAGCCTTCGAGCTTGCCCATCTCGCGGTCGAGCTCACGTGCGGTGGGGCTGCGGGACAACCACTGCATCATCGTCTCGACAAGGTCGGCGCAATCTTCAAGCAGAGAGCTCAGCGCCTTGATGCCCCCCGCAGCAGCCAGGCTCTGCATGCCGGTCGACAGGCCGAGCGCCGAGCTGGCGCGACCCGTTCCGACTGACGTCACCGCGAGCTGGTCCTCGCCCATGGCCCAGCCGAATGCGTAGCCCGGCACGGTGGCAGTCAGCACCAGCTGCAACGACGGGTTGTTGGCCGTGCTGACGCCACCATCCACGAACTCACCGCGAACCTCAGGCAAATTCGCGGACGGATCGGCAGCCTTGATGACCACCGACTCCGGGTCGAAGTAGGTGGGCGCGGCGGTGCTTGCGCGCACCACCGACCACAGCGGGTAGTCACGGTTGGGGACCGTCTTGGAGCCTTCCCGCGGCGCGAAGTAGCGCGCCTTGGGATGGTTGGTCAGCGGCCAGGGGCTGCCGGTGTCGAGCCGCTTGCTCATCACCATCAGACCGGTCCTGAAGTCGCTCGACCCCAAGGTGCGCTCGCCGAACACTTCCTTCAGCGCATGCACCACCTTGGCAGCGTCGTAGCGCGGGTTGATCACGCCAAAACTCAGCAGACCCGGTTTGAACACGTCCTGCCCGAGCTTGTAGTAGTGCGTGCGTATCTTGTCGACCGACATCCCCAGAGACAAACCCGCAGCGATGATCGAGCCGGTCGACGTGCCTCCGATCAGGTCGTAGTAGTCGCTGAGGCGGAACTCGGGGCCGCCCCCGGTCTTCTCCCTGAGGACGTCTTCGATGCGCTTCAGGATGGCCACGGTCAGCACGCCGCGCAGGCCGCCGCCGTCCAGCGCCAGGATGCGCTTGGGCCCCACCGACGGATCCAGGTGCTGCTCGAAACTTCGGGTGGCCATGGCGCGTTCCTTTGGATGGGTTGCAGCAGGTTCCGCGGTGATTCTCCATCGGGTGGCGCAGCAGTCCAAGGGGCGCGCC
>JANNWL010000205.1:0-7043 GCA_031414735.1 Burkholderiales bacterium
GCCGCCGGCAGCGTGACCTTGACGGTGGTGCCTGTTTCGACGCTGCTTTGAACTTCGATGGTGCCGCCCATCTCCGTGACCAGCCAGCGCGTCAGAACCAGTCCGATACCCACGCCGGAGATGGCCGAGTGGCTCTGGCCCAGCCGGTTGAAGGGCTCGAAAAGATGCGCGAGGTGGCCGGTGGTGATGCCGATGCCGGTGTCGGCCAGTGCGATCTGCCAGCCCGCATCCACCGCTGCGACATCCAGCGTCAGCGAGCCGCCGTCCCGGTTGTACTTGATGGCATTGCTGACCAGATTTGTCAGCACCTGCTTGAGCCGGACGCGGTCGGCGCGCACGGTGGCCTGGGGTGGCAGTTCGCCGGTCCGCATCGCCACCCGCTGCGGCGCGGCCAGCGGCCCCATCATGTCGAGAACCTCCCGCCACAAGGGGCCCAGCGGCACGGCGGTGATCTGCAGGCCGAGCGTTCCGGCCTCGGCGCGCGACAGGTCGAGCACGTCGTTGATCATCGCCAGCAGGTGCCAGCCGGACTGCTCGATGAGTTGGGCCTGGCGCTGGGCTGTCGGGTCAAGGCCCGCCAGGCGGCTGGATAGCAGTTGGGCAAAGCCGAGCACCGCGTTCAGCGGCGTGCGCAGTTCGTGGCTCATCCGTGACAGGAATTCGGACTTCGCGCGGTTGGCGGCCTCGGCGAGGTCGCGCGCGTGGCGCAAGGACTCGATCTCGTGCCGGTCGGTCACGTCTGTCAGCGTGCCGATGACGCGCAGCGCCCGGCCGTCGCTGTCGAACTCCACCGCCCGGCCGCGCGACAGCACCCAGCGGTAAGTCCCGTCAGCCGCGCGCAGCCGGAATTCGTGCTCGTAGGTGCTGCGGCTGCCGCTCAGGTGCTCGGTCAGTGCCGTCAGCATGCCCGCCAGGTCGTCGGGGTGAACGCGCTCGCGCCAGGTGCTGGTGGGGTCGGGCTCGTCGTCGGCGCCGTATCCCAGCATGGCCTTCCATTCGGGCGAGTAATGAACGCGGTTCTGGCGTGGGTCCAGGTCCCAGACCCCGAAGCGCGCCGTTTCGGCGGCCAGACCCCAGCGGCGTGTCAGGTCGTTCAGTGGGTGTGGCATGGCGTCGACATTGTTCGCACTTTCGTTCACCAAGTATCGGCCACGGCTCGGCGAGTTCAAGCCCGGGCACCGTGCGCCATTGCCGGGGATCGGGAGATGGCGCCGCGCCGAAGCAACGGCCGTGGCGAGTTGCGCCTGCGCCGCATCAGGGCCGCAAAAGCAACCGGTACCTCGTCTCGCCGGGCAGAAAGGACAGTGCCTCGCCGCGCAGCCAGGGCAGTTGGTCAGCGCGGTAGAAAGGCGACAGCGGGTGGCCGCTCTGGCCGCCCGGCAGGGTCAGGATGCCATCGGCCTCGTGCCCGGGCGAGACGACAAAGCGCTGCGACTGTCCCTGCCCGTGGTTGGCCACGCGCGGCATGTGACTGTCGCCAGCCAGGCCGTCTTGCGGCATGTTCAGAAGCACGCCCAGCGCAGGCACCGCCAGCGACAGCGGGTGCTTGATGCCTGACGGGTTGTCTGCTCCCCAGGTGGCGCCGGCCAGACTGCCGTGCTTCTTGATCAGCGCCGCACGGCTCGTCAGCACGGCGCTTTGCAGCAGCTCGGGCCAGGACTTGACGCCCGCGGGCAGGGTGTCGGGCCGGGCCGCCTGCAGCAAGGCCCAACCCGGTGTCTCTGTCGACATCTTGACGTCGCGCAGCCGCAGGCCCTGGGCCTCGAGCTGGGCGGCCAGCGGGGCGAACAGCTGCTTGAGCAGCTCGACGCGGAACTCGCGCACCAGCAGGTAGCCCACCGCATCGACCCGAGCGGCGTCGGCGCTGCCCTCGACCTCGGCACGGTAGTCGGCCAGGCCCTCGCGGGCCACGAACCCGGGCGTCAGCACCTGGTCCAGCAGCAGGCGCTGCCAGCGCTTGAGGAACAGGGCGCGGTGATCCAGCTGGATGGCGTGCAGGCCGGCCACGTCGGTCTTGTCGATGGCGCGCAGGCCGTCGCGGATCTGCTGGCCGCGGGCCCCCAGGTCGTAGCCGCCGTGGCCCAGGGCCTGCAGCGCCGGGCCGCCCACCGTGCGTGCGTTGGCCGTCCACAGGCGGCCGTCTGCAGGGTTGATCACGGCAGGGTGCTCTTGCCGGTAGCCCTGCCAGCGCGGCACGCCGTCGCTCCAGTCCTGCGGCGCGTCGGGGTCGCTGTCAGCGTCGTTTTTGACGGCGCGCTGCGGCATGGCGCCGATCACGGTCCACGCGATGCGGCCGCTGGCATCGGCCAGCATGAGGTTCTGCGCCGGTGTGCCCACGCCCACTGCGGCGCGCACGGCCTCGTCCACGCTGCCGACACTTTCCAGCCGCATCAGGCCCAGGTTGGCGCCTGCCGGGTCGTGTGCCACCCAGCGCAACACAAAGGCCTCGCCAACAGGCGCGCGGGCCGGCATGACGGGGCCCCACTCGCTGTCGCGCACTTCGAAGTCAACCGCCTTGCCGCCGGGCAGGGCGATCTTCTCGATGTGCTTGATCAGCGGCTTCATGGTGCCGCCGCTGAGGTAGTGCGTGCCGGCATCGTTGAGCTTGAGGCGAATCACGTCGGCCCAGTCCGCCGTGGTGTTGGTGAAGCCCCAGGCCAAGCGGCCGTTGCTGCCCGCCACCATGAGCGGCGAGCCGGGCAGGGTGACGCCGGCCAAATCGAACTGCCTGCCGTCGGCCTGCCAGCGCAGCCGCGCCTTGAACCAGGTGCCGGGCACGCGCAGGCCCAGGTGCATGTCGGTGGCCAGAATGGCGCGGCCCTGCGTGCTGCGGCTGGCGGCCACGGCGAAGTTGTTGGAGCCGATGTCGCGTGCGTCCTGTCCCGCGCAATCGGCGCAGGCCGTCTTGGTGTCGCGCAGCAGGGCCGGCCAGGGGCTGGCGGGCACAGGCACGGGCTCGACGCGGCTGTCGTCCAGGGCGGCTTGCCAGTCGGCACTGTGCTGGGTCAGGAAGGCGAACCAGTCGGCCGGCAGGTTCGCCTTGGCCCAGCCCGTGGCCAGGTCGTCGCGGCCCTGCGCGCCTTGCAGGTCGAGGTACATGCTGAACAGCACCAGCAGCGTGTCGGCCTCTTGCCAGGGCTCGGGGCTTTGGCGCAGCAGCAGGTACTCGGGCGGGCGTGCGCCCAGCGCGGTCAGGCCCGTGTTGACGCCCGCCGCATAGGCCTGGATCAAGGCCCGCTCCTGCGCCGGCATGGCGGCGAGCCGTGCGGTGCTGCGGGCGCGAAACCTGTGCCAGCGGCGCGCCTTGTCCAGTTCAAGCGCCTGCGCGCCCACCAGTTCTGCCAATTCGCCCGCCGCGTTGCGGCGCAGCAGGTCCATTTGGAAGAAGCGCTCCTGGGCATGCACAAAGCCCAGTGCGCGGGCGGCGTCAAGCCGATTGGCCGCGGTGATGCTGACGTAGCCGAGCGCGTCGCGCTCAGCCGTGGCCGGTGCCGACAGGCCCGCCAGCGCCAGCTCGCCATCCAGCGGCGCAATGCTGGCGCGCAGCGCCCACCAGGCGCTCAAGCCGATCAGCAGCAACAGGGTGGCCAGGGCCAGGGCGAGTCGTTTCAGCCAGCGCATGGACGTCCTTCGATATCCGCCAAGGGTAGGTTGATGGTAGTTTCCCGCCAGCCGACGCCTAGAATCGAACGACCGTTCTATTTGCGAAGGAACCACCCATGACTGCCCGCTACGAAGTGCGCGACCAGGTCGCCGTCATCACCCTGGACAACCCGCCCGTCAACGGGCTGGGCCACGCCACGCGCAAGGCGCTGGCCGAGGGCGTGAATGCTGCGCAGGCCGACCCGGCGGTCACCGCCATCGTCATCACCGGCGCCGGCAAGGCCTTTTCCGGCGGCGCCGACATCAAGGAATTCAACACGCCCGCGATGGGCGCAGAGCCCTCGCTGCACAGCCTGATCAAGCTGCTGGAGGCTTGCGACAAGCCGGTGGTCGCCGCCATCCACAGCGTGTGCATGGGCGGCGGGCTCGAACTCTCGCTGGGCTGCCACTACCGTGTGGCCGCACCCGGCACGCAGGTGGCGTTGCCTGAAGTGAAGCTGGGCCTGCTGCCCGGTGCCGGCGGCACGCAGCGCCTGCCGCGCGTGCTGGGCGTGGAAAACGCGCTGAACATGATCGTCAGTGGTGAGCCCGTGAAAAGCGAGATGCTGGCCATGGCCCCGGGACAGAAGCTGTTCGATCGCCTCATCGACAAAGACAGCGAAGGCGACCTGATGGCCGGTGCCCTGGCCTTCGCCAAGGAAGTGGCCGCCGTGCGCCCGCTGCCGCTGGTGCGCGACCTGAAGGCCAAGCACCCGAATGCCGACGCCTACTTCCAGTTCGCCCGCAACACGGTCGGTACGATGGCGAAGAACTTCCCCGCGCCGCTGAAGTGCCTGGAATGCGTGGCCGCCAGCGTGAAGTTGGGCATGGACGCCGGCCTGGCCTTCGAGCGTGAACAGTTCCTGGCGCTGATGATGACGCCCGAAAGCAAGGCCCTGCGCCACGCCTTCTTCGGCGAACGCGCCGCAGCCAAGATCCCCGACGTGCCCGACAGCACGCCGCAGCGCACCATCGCGCAGGTGGCCGTGATCGGCGCCGGCACCATGGGCGGCGGCATCGCGATGAACTTCCTCAACGCCGGTGTGCCGGTGGTGATGCTGGAGATGAAGCAGGACGCGCTGGACCGCGGCGTGGCCACCATCCGCAAGAACTACGACAACCAGGTCAAGAAGGGCAAGCTGAAGCAGGACAAGCTCGACGCCCGCATGGCGCTGCTGAGCACGACGCTGAACTACGCCGACATCGGCCACGCCGACCTGGTCATCGAGGCCGTGTTCGAGGACATGGGCGTGAAGGAGCGTGTCTTCAAGACGCTGGACGAGGTGATGAAGCCCGGAGCCATTCTGGCCAGCAACACCAGCACGCTGGACGTGAACGCCATCGCCGGCTTCACCAAGCGCCCGCAGGACGTGGTCGGCATGCACTTCTTCAGCCCCGCCAACGTGATGAAGCTGCTGGAAGTGGTGCGCGGCGAGCACACGGCCAAGGACGTGCTGGCGACCGTGATGGGCGTGGCCAAGAAGATCCGCAAGACGGCGGTGGTGTCTGGCGTGTGCGACGGCTTCATCGGCAACCGGATGATCGAACAGTACGGCCGCCAGGGCGGCTTCCTGCTAGAGGAAGGCTGCACGCCGGCGCAGGTCGACAAGGCCATCGAAAAGTTCGGCTTCGCAATGGGCCCTTTCCGCATGGGCGACCTGGCCGGCAACGACATCGGCTGGGCCATACGCAAGCGCCGCTACGTCGAAAAGCCCGGCATGCGCTACAGCAAGACCGCCGACCTGTTGTGCGAGATGGGTCGCTACGGTCAGAAGACGGGCGCCGGCTGGTACGACTACGTGCCCGGCAAGCGCGACGCCATCCCGAACGCCGCCGTCGTGAAGATGATCGAGGACCACCGCGCAGCGCTGGGCATCGCGCCGCGCCAGATCAGCGACGACGAAATCGTGCACCGGCTGGTGTATTCGCTGGTCAACGAAGGCGCCAAGATTCTTGAAGAAGGCATCGCCAGCAAGGCCAGCGACATCGACATGGTCTACCTCACCGGCTACGGCTTCCCGCTGTTCCGCGGCGGGCCCATGTGCTATGCGGACACACAAGGCCTCTTCAATGTCGTGCAGACGATGAAGCGCTTCGCCAAGAACCCACTTGACGATGCCAGCTTCTGGCAGCCCGCCCCCTTGCTGGCCCGCCTTGCCGCTGAAGGCAAGAGCTTCACCTGATCAGGAGCCCCCCATGAGCAACGCAGTCATCGTTTCCACCGCCCGCACGCCCCTGGCCAAGAGCTGGAAGGGCGCCTTCAACATGACGCACGGCGCCACGCTCGGCGGCCACGCCGTCGCCGCGGCGGTGGCCCGCGCCGGCATCGAGGGCGCCGAGGTCGAGGACGTCATCATGGGCTGCGCCACGCCCGAGGGCGCCACCGGCGCCAACATCGGGCGGCAGATTGCGCTGCGCGCCGGCCTGCCCATCACCACCAGCGGCGTCACCGTCAACCGCTTCTGCAGCAGCGGCTTGCAGACCATCGCCCTGGCGGCGCAACGCATCATCGCGGGCGAGGGCGACGTCTATGTGGCGGGTGGCGTGGAGAGCATTTCCTGCGTGCAGCAGGAGATGAACAAGCACATGCTGGCCGAATCGTGGCTGACGAAGCACAAGCCCACGATCTACTGGAACATGCTGCAGACAGCCGAGCAGGTGGCCAAGCGTTACGGCATCGATCGCGAACGCATGGACCGCTACGGCGCGGCCAGCCAGCAGCGCGCCACGGCGGCGCTTGAGGCGGGCCTGTTCAGGGACGAGATCGCGCCCATCGCCGTCACCGCCGGCGTGGCCGATGCCGTGATGGGCCTGCGCAGCAAGGAATTTACCGTCAGCAATGACGAAGGGATCCGCGCCGGCACCACCTACGAAGCCCTGTGCGGCATCAAGCCGGCCGTGCCCGGTGGGGTGATTGCCGCGGGCAACGCAAGCCAGTTCAGCGACGGCGCGGGGGCTTGCGTGCTGATGGACGAGAAGCTGGCCGAGCGCCGTGGCCTCAAGCCCCTGGGCCGCTTCCTGGGCTTTGCCGTGGCCGGTTGCGAGCCCGACGAGATGGGCATCGGTCCGGTGTTCGCCGTGCCCAAGGTGCTCAAGCGCCTGGGGCTGACGGTCGCCGACATCGACCTGTGGGAACTGAACGAGGCCTTTGCCGTGCAGGTGCTGTACTGCGCCGAACGCTTAAGCATCCCGATGGACCGGCTCAACGTCAACGGCGGCGCCATTGCGGTGGGCCACCCGTACGGCGTGAGCGGCCAGCGCCTGACCGGCCACGCGCTGATCGAAGGCAAGCGCCGCGGCGCCAAGCGCGTGTGTGTGACCATGTGCATCGGCGGCGGCATGGGCGCGGCCGGCGTGTTCGAAGTGCTCTGAATCCGAATCGCTGCGCCTGATGAGAAGCA
>JANNWL010000206.1:0-7380 GCA_031414735.1 Burkholderiales bacterium
TGACTGCGGGCTGAACATCATGCCGCTGTTCCACATCCACGGCCTCATCGCCGGGGTGCTGGCGCCGCTGGCGGCGGGCTCGCAGGTGTTCTGCACGCCGGGCTTCAACGCGCTGAAGTTCTTCGGCTGGATGGACGAGGCGAAGCCGACCTGGTTCACCGCCGTGCCCACCATGCACCAGACCATCCTGTCCCGGGCAGGCAAGAACGCCGAGGTCATCAAGCGCCACCCGCTGCGCTTCCTGCGCTCGTCGTCGTCGTCAATGCCGCCGCAGGTCATCGCCGAAGTCGAAACCGTTTTCGGCGCGCCCTTGATCGAAAGCTACGGCATGACCGAGGCCGCACACCAGATGGCCAGCAACCCGCTGCCGCCGGCCGTGCGCAAGCCAGGCAGCGTGGGCGTGGCGGCCGGGCCCGAGGTGGCCATCATGGGCGAGGACTGCCAGATCCTGGCCCAGGGCGAGACCGGCGAGATCGTCATCCGAGGCCCCAACGTCACACGAGGCTACGAGAACAACCCCAAGGCCAACGCCGACGGTTTCGCGGGCGGCTGGTTCCGTACCGGCGACCAGGGCGTGATCGACGCCGACGGCTACATCAGCCTGACCGGGCGGCTGAAGGAGATCATCAACCGCGGCGGGGAAAAGGTCAGCCCGCGCGAAGTCGACGAGATCCTGATGGACCACCCCGCCGTGGCGCAAGTGGTGTGCTTCGGCATGCCGCACCCCAAGCTGGGCGAAGAGGTGGCTGCCGCCGTGGTGCTGCGCGAAGGGCAGCAGGTCAGCGAGCGCGACTTGCAGGCTTTTGTCAGCGCGCGTGCGGCTGACTACAAGGTGCCCAAGAAGATCCTCTTCATGGAAGAGATTCCCAAAGGCGCCACTGGCAAGTTGCAGCGCATCGGCCTGGCCGCCAAGCTGGGACTCGGCGGCTGAAACGGGCACCGTTCACCGATCACTGTTCACCTTTCGCTCAACCACTGGAGATTTCCGATGTTCAAGAAGTCACTTGCCACCCTGGCACTCTGCGCTCCCTTGCTGGCTGCTGCGTGGGAGCCGACCAAGCCGGTTGAACTGGTGGTGCCCGCCGGCACCGGTGGCGGCGCGGACCAGATGGCGCGCTTCATCCAGGGCGTGGTGGCCAAGAACAACCTGATGAAGCAACCCATCGTTGTCGTCAACAAGGCGGGCGGCGCCGGCGCCGAGGGCTTTCTCGACGTGAAGGGCGACAAGGGCAACCCGCACAAGATCATCATCACGCTGTCCAACCTGTTCACCACGCCGCTGGCCACGGGCGTGCCTTTCAACTGGCGCGACATGACGCCGGTGTCGATGATGGCGCTGGACCAGTTCGTGCTGTGGGTGAATGCCGAGTCGCCGCACCAGACACCCAAGGCCTTCTTTGATGCCCTCAAGGCCGGCCCCGACCGGTCCATGAAGATGGGTGGCCCGGGCAGCAAGCAGGAAGACCAGATCATCACCGTGCTGCTCGAGAAGGCTGCGGCCAAGAAGATGATCTACATCCCCTACCGCGGCGGCGGCGAGGTCGCCGTGCAGTTGGTGGGCAACCACGTGCAGGCCACCGTCAACAACCCGATCGAGGCCGAGTCGCACTGGCGCGCCGGCAAGCTGCGTGCGCTGTGCGTGATGGACAGCAAGAAGCTGCCGTACGCCAACAAGATCACCGCCACGCAGAGCTGGGGCGACCTGCCCACCTGCGCCTCGGCGGGCATCCCGGTGGAGTACGTCATGCTGCGCGGCATCTTCATGGCTCCCGGTGTGACGCCGGAGCAGACCAAGTTTTATGTCGACCTGCTGACCAAGGTGCGTGCGCTGCCCGAGTGGAAAGACTTCATGGACAAGGGCGCCTTCAACCAGACCTCGATGTCCGGCCAGGAATTTTTCGACTGGCTGGGCAAGAACGAGCAGATGCACCGGTCACTCATGCGCGAGGCTGGATTTTTGGCGAATTGACGACCCCCCCCTGAAGCGCCCGCGGCGTTTGCCTTTGGAGATGTATGAGCGAACATGACACTGAGTCGCCCACCGTGGGAAGCCGAGGGCCAGAGCTGGCCGTAGCCCTGTTCCTGATGGCCCTGGCGGTGCTGGTCATCGTCGACAGCATTCGCGTCGGCACCGGCTGGAGCGACGAGGGCCCGCGCTCGGGCTACTTTCCGTTCTACATCGGCCTGGCGCTGCTGGTGTCGTCGGGCTGGGTGGCGCTGAAACAGCTGCTGCGTTGGCGCACTGACAACCCGGGGTTTGCTGACCGCGCCCAGCTCGGCATGGTCTGGGCAGTGCTGTGGCCGTCGGCGGTGTACGTGGGGGCGATCGCCTTCCTGGGTATCTATGTCGCGTCGTTCCTGCTGATCACGTACTTCATGTTCCGTCATGGCAAACACTCCGTGCCGCTGACCCTGGCTGTGGCCGCCGGGGTGCCGTTGGCGTTCTTCCTGGTCTTCGAGAAGTGGTTTCTGGTACCACTGCCCAAAGGCCCGCTCGAAGCCCTGCTGGGGCTCTAGACCATGGACGAGCTCAACAACCTCTTCACCGGCTTCGGCGTTGCGCTGACGCTGCCCAACCTGGGCTTCATGCTCATCGGCATCGTGCTGGGCGTGCTGATCGGCGTGCTGCCGGGGCTGGGCGGCGCCAACGGCGTGGCCATCCTGCTGCCGCTGACCTTCAGCATGAACCCCACCTCGGCCATCATCATGCTGAGCTGCATCTACTGGGGTGCGTTGTTCGGCGGGGCCATCACTTCGATCCTGTTCAACATCCCCGGCGAGCCGTGGAGCGTGGCCACCACCTTCGACGGTTACCCCATGGCGCAGCAGGGACGCGCGGCGCAGGCGCTGACGGCGGCCTTCACCTCGTCATTCGTGGGCGCCATCTTCGCGGTGCTGCTCATCACCTTCCTGGCGCCGCTGCTGGCCAAATTCGCGTTGAAGTTCGGGCCGGCGGAGTTCTTTGCCGTGCAGCTGCTCACCTTCTGCAGCTTCGTGGGGATGAGCAAGGAACCGCCTGCGAAGACCATCGCCGCCATGATGCTGGGCTTCGCCCTGGCCGCCGTGGGCATGGACACCGTCACCGGCACGCTGCGCATGACCTACGGCCAGACCGAACTGCTCAAGGGCTTCGGCTTCCTGATCGCGGTGATCGGCCTCTTCGGCATCGGCGAGATCCTGCTGACGATGGAGGAAGGCCTGGCCTTCAAGGGCAAGAGCGCGCGCATCAACTTCAAGGTGGTGTGGCAGACCTGGGGCGAACTCATCAAGCACTGGCGGCTGTTCCTGCGCTCGGTGGTGGTGGGCTGCTGGATGGGCATCACCCCCGGCGGTGCCACGCCGGCCTCGTTCATGAGCTACGGCATGGCGCGGCGCATGTCGAAGAACCCCGACGAGTTCGGCAAGGGCCGCATCGAAGGTGTCATCGCACCCGAGACCGCGGCGCACGCGGCCGGCACGGCGGCCTTGTTACCGATGTTGACCTTGGGTATTCCAGGCTCGCCCACGGCGGCTGTGCTGCTGGGCGGGTTGCTGATCTGGGGTCTGCAGCCCGGTCCGATGCTCTTCGTCGAGCAGAAGGAATTCGTCTGGGGCCTGATCGCCAGCATGTACGTCGGCAACATCGTGGGCCTGATCGTGGTGCTGACGACGGTGCCCTGGTGGGCGGCCATCCTGCGCATCCCGTTCTCCATCATCGGGCCGGTCATCATCGTCATCTGCGCCATCGGTGCCTACACCGTCAACAACGCGATGTTCGACGTCTACATGATGATGGTCTTCGGTGTGCTGGGCTACCTGTTCAAGAAGCTGCGCTACCCCATGGCACCCATGGTGCTGGCCCTGGTGCTGGGTGACATGGCCGAGGCCAGCTTTCGCCAGGCCATGCTGGGGTCGCAGGGTTCGCTCAGCGCCTTCTGGAGCAATCCGCTGGTGGGTTCCATCACCGCGTTTGCGCTGCTGATGCTGTTGTGGCCGCTGTGGGGTGCCGCCAAGAACCTGGCACGCCGGCTCGAAAGCAAAGGCGCTGCCGCATGAAGATCGCCGTCGTCGGGGCAGGGGCCATTGGGGGCTACCTCGGCGCCAGGTTGTCGCTGGCCGGTGAGGACGTGACCTTCATCGCCCGCAACCGCAATCTGGACGCCATCAACGCCCGCGGCTTCACGCTGCAGCTTGAAGACGGCAGCACCCAGCACGCCCCCGCCGTGCGCGCCGTGCAGGCGTGTTCAGAGGCCGGCCCGCAAGACGCCGTGCTGCTAACTGTGAAGGCGCATCAGGTGCGCGATTTGCTGCCTGGGCTGCGTGGCCTGTTCGGCCCGCAGACCATGGTGGTGAGCATGATCAACGGCATCCCCTGGTGGTACTTCCACCGCCTGGCCGGGCCGCATGAAGGCCGGGGGCTGGAAAGCGTCGACCCCGGCGGCACCATCGCCGCCCACATCGAGCCCGAGCGCGTCATCGGCAGCGTCGTCTACCCCGCCGCTGAATTGGTGGCGCCCGGCGTGGTGAAGGTCATCGAAGGCAACCGCTTCACCCTGGGCGAGCCCGGCGGCGAGCGCAGCGAACGCATCGAGGCACTGTCTCAGGCCATGATGCGCGCCGGTTTCAAGGCGCCCGTCAGCAAGGACATTCGCGGTGAGATCTGGCTCAAGCTGTGGGGCAACCTCAGTTTCAACCCCATCAGCGCGCTGACCCACGCCACGCTGGAAGACATCTGCCGCTTCCCGGCCACGCGCGCGCTGGCAGCCAGCATGATGGTCGAGGCGCAGGCCGTGGCCGAAAAGCTCGGCGTGCAGTTCAAGATCTCGCTGGACAAGCGCATCGCCGGCGCCGAGGCCGTGGGCGCGCACAAGACCTCCATGCTGCAAGACGTCGAGCACGGCCGCGCGCTGGAGTTGCAGGCGCTGGTGGGCGCGGTCATCGAACTGGGCGCGATCACCGCCACGCCGGTGCCCACCATTGCGGCCATCCATGCCGCCACGGCCTTGCTGGGGCACACCCTGGCGGCACAGCACGGGCGGCTTCGTATCGAATCGGTCTGAACGTGCGGGCCGGCCTCGGCCGCGCCCCGATTTTTGCCGCTGCTTTGACGGCGTGGTGGGCCACAGGCGCCTTGATCCAGCGCAAACACGACGCAATGGGACCCCGCGGTAGTTCGCCAGAACTATAGGCAGGCCGGTCGCCATCGTTCGCTTGCCACGGCGGCGTTAGCCACCGGAGGGATGGTCGGCGCGGGCGCGCTGCGGGACAGTCTCGTCACCCACCCGACGAGTCTGTTCAATGGCCACCGCAACCACCGCCATCCCCCGCCAAGCCTGGTCGGTGCTGATCGTCAGCACCCTGGCCTTCACCGTGTGTTTCATGGTCTGGATGATGTTCGGCGTCATCGGCATCCCGCTGAAGAAGACGCTGGGCCTGAACGCCACCGAGTTCGGTTTGCTGATGGCCACGCCGGTGCTCACGGGTTCGCTGATCCGCGTGCCGCTGGGCATCTGGACCGACAAGTACGGCGGCCGCATCGTCATGACAGTGCTGATGGCTGTCACCGTGCCGGCGATCTTCCTGATGTCCTACGCCACCGCGTACTGGCACTTCCTGGTCATCGGCTTGTTTGTGGGGCTGGCGGGCGGTTCGTTCTCGGTCGGCACGCCCTATGTCGCGCGCTGGTTCCCGCGCAGCCGGCAGGGCATGGCGATGGGCGTCTACGGCGCCGGCAATTCAGGCTCAGCGGTCAACAAGTTCGTGGCACCGGCGCTGCTGTTGGTGGGCGGCTGGACGCTGGTGCCGCAGGTCTACGCTGCCGTCATGCTGGGCGCGGTGATCCTGTTCTGGTTTGGCAGCAGCAGCGACCCGGCCCACCTGGTGCCGTCCCACACCAAGTTCAGTGACCAGCTGAAGATGCTGAAGGACCCCCAGGTGCTGAAGTATTGCCAGTACTACAGCATCGTCTTCGGCGGCTACGTGGCGCTGGCGCTGTGGATGGTGCAGTACTACGTCGGCGAGTTCGGCCTGTCGATCCAGACCGCCGCGTTGCTCGCCGCCTGTTTCAGCCTGCCCGGCGGCGTGTTGCGCGCCTTCGGCGGCATCCTGTCTGACAAGTTCGGCGCGCACCAGGTCACCTGGTGGGTGCTGTGGGTGAGCTGGATCTGCCTGTTCCTCCTGAGCTATCCGCCGACCGACATGACGGTGTTCACGGCCAACGGCCCCAAGACCTTCCACGTCGGCCTGAACGTCTACACATTCACCGCGCTGATGTTCATCCTGGGCATCGCCTGGGCCTTCGGCAAGGCCAGCGTCTTCAAGTACATCGGCAACGACTACCCCGACAACATCGGCACCGTCAGCGGCATCGTCGGCCTGGCCGGTGGCCTGGGCGGCTTCGTGCTGCCGATCCTGTTCGGCGCGCTGATGGACCTGACCGGCATCCGCTCCAGCGCCTTCATGTTGATGTACGGCGTGGTCTGGGTGTCCTTGATCTGGATGTATTGGACCGAGGTGCGCAAGACCGAAATGATGGGCGGCAACGCGCCGGCCTCGCCACTGGCAAGCGCTGTTGCGCGCTGAGTTGCACACGCCACCGAACAAGGAAAAGCACATGAACACCACCACCACTGCCGTGCGATCCGCCCCGGGTGCGGGCAGCGGTCCGGACATCACGGACTGGCGGCCCGAGGACGACGCCTTCTGGAACGGCACGGGCAAGAAGATCGCCTACCGCAACCTGTGGATCTCGGTGCCCGCGCTGCTGTGCGGTTTCGCGGTCTGGGGCATGTGGGGAATCATCACGGTGCAGATGCTCAACCTGGGCTTCCCCTTCACCCAGGCAGAGTTGTTCACGCTGACGGCCATCGCCGGCATCTCGGGTGCCACGATGCGCATCCCCGCCAGCTTCCTGATCCGCCTTGCCGGTGGGCGCAACACCATCTTCCTGACCACCGCGATGCTGCTGGCGCCCGCCCTGGGCACCGGCATCGCGTTGCAGCACAAGGACTGGCCGCTTTGGGCGTTTCAATTGATGGCGCTGTGGTCGGGCGTGGGCGGCGGCAACTTCGCCAGTTCGATGTCCAACATCAGCACCTTCTTCCCGAAGCGGCTGCAGGGCACGGCGCTGGGGCTGAACGCCGGCCTGGGCAACTTCGGTGTCACGACGATGCAGATCGTGATCCCGCTGGTCATGACGGTGGGCCTGTTCGGCGCCTTCGGTGGCGAGCCGATGACGCTGGTGAAGGACAGTGGCTGGATCTTCGGCCGTATCGCCGCCGGCACACCGACGTGGATCCAGAACGCCGGTTTCGCCTGGCTGCTGTCGCTGGTGCCGCTGTCCATCCTGTGCTGGTGGGGCATGAACAACCTGAAGACGGTGTCGCCCGCCATCGGCACACC
>JANNWL010000207.1:0-17469 GCA_031414735.1 Burkholderiales bacterium
GGTCCGGTGGCGATGAAGGTGATGGAGTCGATGTCGCCCCAGTTGACCGGGCTCGGATTGAAGCCGTCGTTGATGAAGGCGCTGAACGGGATGATCACGCTCTGCGCAGTCGAGGCGTTCACCGCGATCGGGAAGTCGGCCACGCTGGCCGGGTTGGCGCCGTGCAAGGTCACGACGCTGACGCTGAACGTCACCGGCGCGCTGAGGTAGCGAAAGTCCAGCTTGAAGGCCGACTCGCTGCGCAGATCCAGTGAAAGCTCATGCCCAAAGCCGTTTGCCGGGCCGTAGGTGAGGTTGGTGTACAGCGGAATGGCCGGGTCGCTGAGCGTGAAATAGGCGCCGGACTGAACGGCCGCGAAGGTGAATTTGCCGGCCTGGGCCACACCCGCGCCGATGCTGTTGGCGATGTAGCGGCCGCCCCCCGGGGCAGTGGCGGCGGGCAGCCATGTTTCAGCGAAGGGCGCGAGGTCAGTCTGAATCAAGCCCGGACCGTCGCTGAAAGTGTCAACGATCGAGGCGGCTTGCGCCGTGGCTGCAGTGAGGACCAGGACCGCGCTGAGGCTGGCGTTCACGGCCGCAAGGGCGAATGCGCTGGTCTGGGTCAGCGCCGGGGCGGGGAGAGTTCGCTGCATGACAAATCCTTCGGTTGATGGCCGAGAGTTCGACCTGTCCGAACCAACGCACGCCCGCGCCGCAACCGGACACGTGCCATGCCCCCTAGTACGTGGGGCTTGGCTGTGGGACGATGCCGAACATGCCCGCCGGCCCCGATCCCGAAGTCCCCGCAGTGCCTGAAGTGCCGCAAACACCCTGGCCCGATGCCTGGCGCGCGCTGTACCCCGAACTGAAGAAGATCGCCCGCGCGCGGCTGCACAGCGCCGGGCCGCAGGCGGGGCTGAACACCACCGCCTTGGTCAACGAAAGCTATTTGCGTCTGGCCGGGCGCGTGGGGCAGCTCAGCTTTGCCAGCAGCGGGCACTTCTACGCCTATGCGGCGCAGGTGATGCGCTCGGTCATCGTGGACGAGCTGCGCGAACGCCGGGCCGAGCGGCGGGGCGGCGGCGTCGACCCGGTGACCTTGAACACCGCCGTGTCAGACCAGGTGGCGAGCCCGACCGACGACGCGCTGGACGTGGACGCTGCGCTGCTGGCGCTGGCCGAAGTGGAACCGCGCCTGGCCCAGGTGGTGGAGATGCGCTACTTCGGCGGCATGAGCGACACCGAGATCGCCGACGCGCTGGGCCTGACCGACCGCACCGTGCGCCGCGACTGGGAAAAGGCCCGTGCGTTGCTGCGCACCATGGTCTGACGACCAACGCATGGCGCTGTCCGCCGTCAGCGCACTTTCGCGTTGGCTTCAGAGATGAACCCGAGTCTGCCCTGCCCGCCCGCGTTGTGGCCGCGCTTCAGCCCGCTGCTGGACGAACTGCTGGCCTTGCCCGAGCGCGAACGCGCGGCGTGGCTGGCGGCCCTGCCGCAGTCGCAAGCTGACCTGCGCCCGGGCCTGGCGGCCGTGCTGGCCGATTTGCCCACGGCAGACAGTGCCTTCCTGAGTGGCCCGCCGTCGCTGCCCGGGCCGCACGCAGACAGCGCCTACGCCGCGCAAGCCGGTCTGCCAGTGGGCCCGTGGCGCTTGCTGCGCGAGCTGGGCCAAGGCGGCATGGGCAGCGTGTGGCTGGCCGAGCGCAGCGACGGTGGCTTGAAGCGTCAGGTGGCGCTGAAGCTGCCTCGCATGAGCTGGGCGCCGGGCCTGGCCGAACGGCTGGCGCGCGAGCGCGACATCCTGGCCCGCCTGCTGCACCCGCACATCGCGCGGCTGTACGACGCCGGTCTGGACGCCCAGGGCCGCCCGTATCTGGCGATTGAATACGTCGAAGGCCAGGCCATCGACGCGCACGCCGGGCAACGCGCATTGCCGGTGCCGGCGCGGCTGGCGCTGCTGCTGCAGGTGGCGTCGGCGGTGGCTTATGCACACAGCCAGCTGGTCGTGCACCGGGACTTGAAGCCGTCGAACATCTGGGTCGCAGGTGACGGCCAGGTGCGTCTGCTGGACTTCGGCATTGCCAAGCTGGTGGGCAGCGACAGCGCCGAAGACCACCAACTTACACAAACCACCGGCCGCGCGATGACGCCGGACTACGCCTCGCCCGAACAAATTCGGGGCGACCCGATCGGCACCGCGTCGGACGTCTATTCACTCGGTGTCGTGGCCTTCGAGCTGTTGAGCGGCCAGCGCCCTTATCGATTGAAGCCCGGGCTGGGCCCGGTGGCGTTGGCCGAAGCGCTGTTGCGCGTGGAACGGCCCTTGGCCAGCCAGGCCGCCACCGGGCCCGCGCTGCAGCGCCAGCTCAAAGGTGACCTGGACGCGATCCTGGCCCGCGCCATGGCGCCATCGCCCCACGAGCGCTATGCCACCGTGCAGGCCTTTGCTGACGACCTGAACAGGCATCTGCGCAGTGAGCCGGTGCACGCACGTGCGCCGTCGCGCGCCTACCTGGCCGAGCGCTGGGTGCGCCGGCACAAGCTGGAAACGGCCCTTGCCGCAGCCTTGCTGCTGGCCGTCGCGGGCGGCGCGTATGCGCAGGTGCTGGTGCTGTTGGCGCTGGGCGCGGGCACGCTGGTGGCGCTGTGGCAGCGCAACCGGGCGATGAAGCACGCCGAAACCGCCCAGGCCGCCAGCGCGCGGGCCGAACAGGTGAAGGACTTCATCGCTTCGATCTTCACGCAAGCCGTGCCCCGCGCCGGCACGGGCGGGGCCGTGGCTGCGGCCGATCTGCTGCGCGCTGCAGCCCAGCGCGTCGAGACCGACCTGGCTGGCCAGCCCGCTGTGGCGGCCGAACTGGGCGCCTTGATCGGCGCCAGTTTCAACGAGTTGGGAGAAACCGCTGCCGGCCTGGCCTGGTTGCCCAAAGTGGTGGCGATGTGCACCCGTGAGCTGGGCCACAGCCACCCGTTGACGCTGCAAAGCCGCTGGCGCCTGGCCGAAGCCGCCAACACCCAGGGCGAGCTGGCGGTGGCCGAATCGACGCTGCCGGCGTTGCTGCGCGACCTGCAAGCGGCCCTGCCGCCACAGCCCGGCTTGCTGGTTCAAGCCCTGCAATCCCAGGCCTTCGTGGACACCAAACGCGGGCGCGAAACCGAAGCCATCAGCGCGCTGAGCCAAGCCGCCGACCTGGCCTCGCAGCACTTCGGCGCGGCCAGCCCCAAGGCCCTGCTGGCGAGCAGTTCGCTGTCCAACACGTTCATTCACTTCGGCCACCCGGCCCAGGCGCTGCGCGCCATCGAGCCGGCCTTTGCATTGGCGCAAGCAGAGCTGGGACCGCAGCGGCCGCATCTGGTGCTGGCCGCAGTTGAGCGTGACATGGCGGCGGCCATGTCCAGCAACCAACGCCCGCGGGAGGCGGCCGAGTTGCTGCGCCGCGTGCTGGCCGATCAGCGGGCGCTGGACGGCGCGGAGACCTCGCGCGTGCGAATCGCCTTGACGTTTCTGGGCCGGTCACTGCTGTCGTGTGGCTGTGTCGACGAAGCCCGGGGGTTGTTCGAACAAGCGCATGCGTTGCACGACCTGCTGAGTGGCGGCATGAACCACGAAGCCGTCGGTCTGTGGCGCTGGCGCGCTCGCGTCAGCGTGCTCATGGGCGACGGCGCACTGGCGCTGTCACAACTGGCGCGCGCCCCGGCGCTGGCGGGCACCCTGGGCGCAGAGGCCGAGGTGCTCAATCGCAGTCACACGGTGCTGCACACCGAAGCACTGGCCGCCGCCGGTCTGCATGCCCAGGTGCTGGCGGCGACTGACGCGCAGCAGGTCGGCGGGCAAGACCCGACCAGCTGGTCAGCCGTGCGGCTGCTGAGCGTCCGCGCATCGGCGCTGCGCCAACTCGGCCGGCACCACGACGCCCACACCTGCGCACAACAGGCGGTGGCGGTGGCTGGGTCGGGCCTTTGCACGGCGCTCGACCATGGCTTGGCGCTGGCCGAATCCGCCCGCTGCCATCAAGGCGTGGGCGGGTCGGCGCAGGCACAGCAGTGCCTGCGCCAAGCCTTGGCGGTGTGGCGGGCCGGGCAGGTCGACGGGCCTGCGTTGTGGGCCAGGGTCACCGCAGAACTGGACCCCGTGGCGCCTGACAGCGGTTGACAGCGGCTGGCTGCGGTATTGACCAGCAATGCGCGCTGTTGTGCCGTCGTGCGCGGTCGTGCGCGGCCGGGGTGCTGGGCCGCGCTGGCCGGGCCTAACCCATCGCCAGCGACTCACACAGCTCACCCAGTTCGCCGGCCTCGCGTGCTGGCAACGCACCAGCCAGCAGCAGCGTGGCGCGCTGCACTCCGCGCAGGCGGAAGTAGAGCTCGTCTTCCAGTGCTTCGACCTCGGCCGCATCGGCGCTGACCAGGGCTTGCGGATTCCACAGCCCGCTTTCGTTCCAGCCGGTGCGCAGGCGCGTCAGCAAGAAGGTGGCCAGCCCCAGCGCGCCCTGCAGTGCCGGCAGCGTGGCTTGCGCGGCATGGCGGGCGACGCTGGCTTCGGCCTGGCCCAGCACCTCGCCCAGCGCCGTCAAACGGGCCTGGATGTCCTCGGCCTCCATGACGGCCTGGCGGGGTGGCTGGGCGCACGCGGCCTGGCTGACCTGGCCGACCCAGTGCAGGTCGAACTCGCCCGGCACGGCGCGCAGCGCCACGCTGGCGTGCAAAAGGTGGTCGTAGGGGCTGCGCAGGGCGCCGAGCACACCTTCAGTCACTGCCAGCAAGCGGCCTTGCGGTGACAGGCTGTCGGCGTGGCGCGCGTGAGGGTAACCCGAGCCGTCCAGCCTTTCGTGGTGTTCGGCCACGGCGCGCGACACGGTGCTGGGGTAGTTGGTCAGCTGCGTCAACAGGAGCTGTCCTACATGGGGGTGCACGACGAGCTGCTGGTAGCTGGTGAAGTCCAGCTCGCGGTCGGCCTCCAGTTCGCCGTGCAGCGGGTCGATGTACATCTCGCCGATGTCGTGCAGCAGGCCGCACAACATGGCCAGGCGAATCTCGGGCGTGGCGCCGCCGTGGCCGGCCATCAGCGCGCCGTTCAGTGCCATCGCGGCCAGGGCGTGCGCGTAGGTTTGGGGCCGGGCAGTCTGCGCCGCCGTGAGCAGCAGGCGGGCCACAGGATGCAGCGGCAAGTGGGGGGCTTCGCGAATCAGCCGCGCCGCGTGCGGGCGCAGCAGGGGCACCAGGGCCGAATCGCCCTCGACCAGCGCCTGGACGGCCTCGACCAAGGTCTGCGAAGTGACGCCGTCTTCGGCCACCAGGCAGCTTTCCAGCGGCTGGCGCAACTGGCGGTCCAGCAGCTTGCGCTGCAGCGATGCCGACACCGGCTGGTCGCGCGCCCACAGCTTGGTGCCGCCGAGGTCGAAGATGTCGGTGGCCGCGATGATGCGTCGGGTCTCGCTGGTCTCCAGGATGGCCGCCAAGGCGTGGGGGTTGGCGCTTGTGAAGGTGTGGCTGGCGGGTTGTGCGGGCTGGGCGGCAGGCTGCATGGTGTTTTCTCCGGGGATCGTTCTCCCCTTATCGGCAGCCGGCAACCTGACTTGAGCGCTGTCTTCGCCAGCCGGGCTCAGCCCCCGGCCCGGGCCACCGGTTCGGCCGGTTCGGCATCCACCAGCACGCCCTTCTCCAGTTCCACCACCCGCCGCGCACGCGACGCCGCCTTGGGGTCGTGGGTGACCATGACGATGGTCTTGCCGAGGTCGGTGACGAGCTGCTCCAGCAGCGTCAGCACGTCTTCGGCGGTGTGGCGGTCGAGGTCGCCGGTGGGCTCGTCGGCGACGATCAGCGCCGGGTCGGTGACCAGCGCCCGCGCGATCGCCACGCGCTGCTGCTGGCCGCCTGACAACTCATTCGGGTAGTGGTCTTCGCGGTCGCTCAGCGACACCAGGGCCAGCACCTGCGTCACGCGCTCGCGGCGTTCGCGGGCCGACAGGCGGGTCAACAGCAACGGCAACTCGACGTTCTCAAAGGCGGTGAGCACCGGCATCAGGTTGTAGAACTGGAAAATGAAGCCGACGTTGGCGGCGCGCCAATCGGCGAGCTGGCCGTCGGACAAGGTGGCGATGTCCACGCCGCCGATCTCGATGGTGCCGCTGCTGGGCTTGTCGATGCCGGCGATCAGGTTCAGCAAGGTGCTCTTGCCCGACCCGCTGGGGCCCATCAAGGCCACGAATTCACCCGCGGCCACGTCGAGCTGGATGTGCACCAGCACGGGAATGTCCTGGCCGCCGCGCTGGTAGGCCTTGCTCAGGTCGCGGATGCGGATCAGCGGCGCGGCGGCGTCTTGCATCGCAGGCTCACTTGCCACTGACCGTGACCTTGTCGCCGGCCTTGAGCTTGTCGCCGGGGCCGAGCACCAGCTTGTCGCCGGGCTTCAGCGCAGAACCGGTGATCTCAAGCGCATCGCCCAGGGTGCGGCCCGGGGTCACGGCCACGGCCTGCACGGCGCCCTCGCTGATGCGAAACACGGTCTTGCGACCGTCGCGGTCGACCACCGTCTTGGGGTTGACGGCGGTGACGGGCGTGGCGTCGGCCGGACCGGGGGCCTGCGACAGGAACACCACCTTGGCGCTCATTTCGGGCAGCACGCGTGGGTCGATCTTGGCGAAGCGGATCTTCGTCATCACCGTGGCCTTGGCGCGGTCCACCGTGGGCACGATGCGGGCCACGCTGCCGGCAAAGCGCAGCTCGGGCAGGGCGTCGAGCGTGATCTCGACCGGCTGGTCGGCGCGCACCTTGCCCACGTTGGCCTCCGACACATCGGCCTCGACTTCGAGCGTGCCCATGTCGGCCATGGTCACCACCGCGCCCTGCGAGCCGGCGGCGCTGGAAAACGGCGTGATCATGTCGCCGACGTTGGCGTTCTTCACCAGCACCACGCCGTCAAAGGGCGCGCGGATCTCGGTGTTGTCGCGGTTGACGGTCTGGGCCTTCAACTGCGCCGCGGCCAGGGCCTGCGCGGCCTGGGCCGAGCCCACGGCGGCCTGCGCCGAGACCACGCTGGCGCGCGCCGCATCGGCACGTCGGCGTGCGGCATCGATGCCCTGCGCCGAGATGAAGCCTTGTGCCTGCAGGCCCTGGGCACGCAGCAGTTCGGCTTCCGCGTTGGCCTGCTCCACGCGCGTTTGCGCCACACCGGCTTCGGCTTGGCGCAAGCCGGCCAGGGCCTGGGCCACACCGGCCTGGGCCGACTGCACGGCGGCGGCCACGTCAGACGCATCGAGCCGGGCAATCAGGTCGCCGGACTTGACGGTGCTGCCTTCACGCACGCGCAGCTCCAGCAAGCGGCCGGTGGCCTTGCTCGACACCGCAGCACGCCGCTGCGCCACCACGTAACCCGAGGCCGTGAGCTGGGCGTATTGCGCCGACGGGTAGGCCGACTGCACGGCGCTGGTCTGCACCTCGGCACGGCGCTGGCTGGTGAACATGAACGCTGCGGCTGCGACGAGCACGACAGCCCCTGCCCAGGGCCACAAACGCCGCTTGCGCCGGGCCGTGCCTGGACTGCGTGCACCCAGCTTGAGTGCGGCCAAGGGCGAGCGCGCGGGCGCAGTGGGGGCAGCGGTGTCGGACATGGGTGCGAAGCTGGACCAGTAAGGCGGTGCCGGATTGTGGCGCCGACGACGGCGGCGCGATCTGCGCTACCGTGCAGACCATGGCCGAATCAACCGCCGCCACCGTCGACCCTGTGGCCGCTGCGTGCCCCAACTGCAGCCGGGCCCTTCCCCTGCCGCGACCGAAGTTTTGCCCCGCCTGCGGCCAGGAAACCCACATACGTCCGCCGCGTCTGGGCGAATTCCTGCAGCAGTTCGGCGGCGCCTACTTCGCCACCGAGGGCGCGCTGTGGCGCACGCTGAAGCTGCTGCTCATCAAGCCCGGTGAACTGACCCGCCAGTACCTGGCCGGCCGGCGCAAACATTACGTGTTGCCGCTGCGGCTGTACCTCAGCATCAGTTTGGTCGTGCTCTTGCTGCTGCGACTGGGGGGCGGCGGCCCGGTTGAGGTTGAGGTCGACGTGGACGGCCAAGGCACGGCGCAGCCCGAGACCCACGCCAAAGCCAAGACCCCCAGCAAGGCCAACATCAGCATCCTGGGCGCCGGCGACATGGGCTTCGGGTTGAAGGACGGCGTGTTCTTTTGCCGCCAGATGCCCGAGTGGGTGTGCAAGCGCGCAAAAAAGCGCATCGACATCGACCCCAAGGCGGTTTCTGGCGAGCTGGAACGGTTCAAAGACCGTTTCATCGGCAATGTGGGCGCGGCCATGTTCTTGCTGCTGCCAAGCTTTGCGCTGTGGATGAAGCTGGCCTACTGGAACCGCCACCTGCGCTACACCGAGCACCTGGTGTTTGCGCTGCACGTGCATGCCTTTTGGTTCCTGGCCTTCGCGCTGATGTTCGCGAACCTGTGGTGGCTCACGGCGCTGGGTTGCAGTGCGGTGCCGGTCTACACCCTGCTGGCCATGCGCCGCGTTTACGGCGGCCGGCGCTGGCCACGCTGGCTGCGTGCCGGGTTGGTGAGCGGGTTGTACCTGGTGATGCTGACCCTGGTGCTGTCGCTGGTGGCGCTGTGGACGCTGCTGTTCTAGGAGCTCACTGGGGAACCTTCGCGCTGCGCGCTCCGGTATTCGCCCTTGGGGCGGCCCGGCGGGCTCATGCGCCCAGGCGCTGCGCCAGGTGGATGAAGTCGCTGGCCACGATGTCGAATTCACCTTCGGTCCAGGCTTCCATCGCGGCGCCCGGGCCGCGTTCCAGCGGCCGCGGCACGTAGGCCGTGCGCAGGCCGCAGGCGGCGGCGGCGCGCAGGTCGCTGGGGTGGGCCGCCACCATCAGCAGTTCGTGCGGCGCCACGTCCAGCAAGCGCGCGGCGCCCAGGTAGACCTCGGGGTCGGGCTTGTAGTGCTGAAAGAGTTCGGCGCTGAGCACGGCGTCCCAGGGCAGCCCGGCATGCCGGGCCATGGCCACCAGCAGCGACAGGTTGCCGTTGGACAGCGTGGCGATGGGGTGGCGCGACTTCAGCCGCGTGAGCCCGGTCACGCTGTCGGGCCAGGGTTTCAGGCGGTGCCAGATGCGGTTGAGATCGGCCGCCTCGGCTTCGGGCAGGGTGATGCCGCGCTCGGCCAGGACGCGCTCCAGGATGCGCCGGTGCAGCGCGTCGATATGCATCCAGGGCAGCGCGCCGCTGCGCACTTCCTGCATGGCCGGGTGGTAGCCAGCGCGCCAGTCGAGCGCGAAGGCCGGGCCGTCGACAGCCAGGCCCAGGCGCTGCACCTCGGCCACGATGCTGCCGTGCCAGTCGACCACGGTGCCGAAGATGTCGAACACCAGGGCGCGCAGGCCCAGGTTGGCCGGCCCGGTCATGGCGCGCTGCTTTGCGGGCGCGCGTCGCTGAGCCGGACCTTGAAGCTGCCGGCCCGCATCTCGGCCGCGCGCGCGGCCACGCGGTCGAGCACGGCGCGCGGTAGGCGACCTTCGAGCGGGCCCAAGGGCGCCAGTGAAGAGCCGCGGTAGCGCAGGCCGGACAGCAGGGCGTAGTCGTCGCCCGCGAAGGAGCCGGCGCGCAGGTTGCGCAGTGCCAGGTTGATGGTTGGCTCGACATGCCACACGGCACTGGTCAGCACGGTGTCGGGGAAGCGTTCCTGCAGATTCACCACATTGCCGATGGCCAGCACCTGGCGCTCGCGCGCGGCCTCGGCCACGCCTTCGCGTTCGGCGTAGAGCACATCCACGCCCGCGTCGATCATGCCCAGCGCCACCTGACGCGCCCGAGCGGGGTCGGACCAGGTGTCGATGAAGGCCACCTGAAAACGGGCTGTGGGTTTGACTTCACGCACCCCGGCCATAAAGGCGTTCATCAGGCGGTTCACCTCGGGCGTGGGCAGGCCGCCCACGAGACCGATCTTGCCGCTCTGGCTGGCCCCGGCGGCGGCCATGCCGGACAGGTAGGCGGGCTCGTGGATATGGTTGTCAAAGACGCTGAAGTTGGGCGGCTGCGGCCGGCCGCTGCTGGCCATGAGGAAGTTCACGCGCGGCCTGTCTGCGGCCACCTTGCGCACAGCGGCCTCCAGCCCGAAGCACTCGCCCACGATGAGTGCAAAGCCTTGGGTTGCCAGCTCGCGCAACACACGCTCGTAGTCGGCCTCGGCCACGGCGTCGCGCACCACGTAGTCGATTTCGCCGCGCGCTGCGGCGGCCTTCAGGGCCGTGTCGATGCGGCCCACCCAGGGCTGCGACACGGGCACCGTGTACAGGCCGGCCACACGCAGCCGCGTCTGCGCCCGGGCCGGGCGGTTGGCTGCCACAGTGCCCAGGGCCAGGGCGGCAAGGACGGGGCGGCGGTTCAGGCTCATGTGCGGGTACTCCGTAGCTGGGCGGCAGCGCGGGCCCTGCCTAAAATGATTGTTGCATCGCGCCGGCCTGCCATTGCCCCAGCAAGACCGTACCCCCGCCCGCCCGCACACAGGACAGCCGCCCCGCATGAACCTCTCCCCGCTCACCGCCCTGTCGCCGCTGGACGGCCGTTACGCCCCCAAGGTGGCCGCGCTGCGTTCGCTGCTGTCGGAGTTCGGTCTGATGCACCGTCGCGTGCAGGTCGAGGTCGAGTGGTTCATCGCGCTGTCCGACGCCGGGTTCGCCGAATTCAAGCCTTTGTCCGAATCCGCCCGCGGGCTGCTGCGCGGCCTGGTGGTGCGCTTCAGCGAAGCCGATGCCCAGGCCATCAAGGACATCGAGAAGACCACCAACCACGACGTCAAGGCGGTGGAGTACTGGCTGAAGTCGCGTTTCCAGGGCCACGCCGAACTGCAGGCCGCGGCCGAGTTCGTGCACTTCGCGTGCACCAGCGAGGACATCAACAACACCAGCCATGCGCTGATGTTGTCGGCCGCGCGCGAACAGGTGCTGCTGCCCGCGCTGGACGCCATCGCCGGGCGGCTGGGCGCCCTGGCCCAGGCCCTGGCCGGCGTGCCCATGCTCAGCCGCACGCACGGCCAGACGGCCAGCCCCACCACCGTGGGCAAGGAGGTGGCCAACGTGGCCGCCCGCCTGACCACGGCGCGTGCGCGCATCGCGGCCGTGCCGCTGCCGGCCAAGATGAACGGCGCCGTGGGCAACTACAACGCCCACCTCGCGGCCTATCCCGACTTCGACTGGGAGGCCTTCAGCCGCCAGGTGGTGCAGGGCCGGCTGGGCCTGGCCTTCAATGAATTCACGACGCAGATCGAACCGCACGACGGCCTGGCCGAGCTGTTCGACGCGGTGGCGCGCGCCAACACCATCCTCACCGACTGGGCGCGTGACGTGTGGGGCTACATCTCGCTGGGCTACTTCAAGCAAGCCACCCAGGCCGGCGAGGTGGGTTCCAGCACCATGCCGCACAAGGTCAACCCGATCGACTTCGAGAACGCCGAGGGCAACTACGGCCTGGCGAATGCGCTGCTCAGCCACATGAGCCACAAGCTGCCACTCAGCCGCTGGCAGCGCGACCTGACCGACAGCACCGTGCTGCGCAACATGGGCGTGGCCCTGGGCTACACGCTGCTGGCCCACGACAGCCTGCTGCGCGGCATGAACAAGCTGCAGGTCAACGAAGCCGCGCTGGCCGCCGACCTCGACGCCGCCTGGGAAGTGCTGGCCGAGCCGATCCAGACCGTGATGCGCCGGTACGGCCTGCCCCAGCCGTATGAACAACTCAAGGCCCTGACCCGCGACAAGCCGATGACGCGCGAGCTGATGCAGGGCTTCATCCAAAGCCTGGCCCTGCCCGACGCCGAGAAGCAACGCCTGCTGGCCATGACCCCTGGACGCTATACGGGGCTGGCCGAGCACTTGGCGCGGCGGTGGTCGTGAGCTTCACCGCCCAGCTCACCGCCGCGCAGGCCACCAACGCGTCGCTGCTGTGCGTGGGACTGGACCCCGAGCCGGCCAAGTTCCCCGGCGCCTGGCAAGGCGATCCGGCGCGCATCTTTGATTTCTGCGCAGCCATCGTCGACGCCACGAAGGACCTGGTCTGCGCCTTCAAGCCGCAAATCGCCTACTTCGCCGCGCAGCGCGCCGAAGCGCAGCTCGAACGGCTCATTGCGCATATCCACACCACGGCGCCCGGCATCCCGGTGATCCTGGACGCCAAGCGCGGCGACATCGGCGCCACGGCGGTGCAGTACGCGCGTGAAGTTTTCGTGCGCTTTGCTGCCGATGCCGTCACGCTCAGCCCCTACATGGGGCTGGACTCGATCGAGCCCTACAAGTCCTACGACGGGCGCGGCTTGATCCTGCTCTGCCGCACGTCCAACCCCGGCGGCGACGACTTGCAGTCGCAGGCGCTGGTGTCGGACCAGCCCGGCGGCGAGCTGCTCTATGAGCGCATTGCGCGGCTGGCGGCCGGCGAATGGGGGCGCGGCGCCGAACTCGGGCTGGTGGTGGGTGCCACCTACCCGCGCGAAGTGGCCCGCGTGCGCGAACTGGCGCCGACCCTGCCGTTGCTGATCCCCGGCATCGGCGCGCAGGGCGGTGACGCGGCGGCCACGGTGCGCGCCGGCTGGCGGCCCGGCGGGCCCATCGTGGTCAGCTCGTCGCGCGCAGTGCTGTACGCCGGCGCGGGCGCCGACTTTGCGACTGCGGCGCGCGGCGCGGCCTTGGCCACGCGCGCCGAGCTGCGGCCCGCTTCGCCAGCCTCCTGACCGGCCCTGCACGTGGACATCGCAGAAGAAGCGCCCGACCTGCCCGAGCCGTCGCCACGGGTGGCCCTGCCCGCGTTGCCGGTGTCGTCGTGGGCGCTGCGCCTGTTCTTTGGCGGTGTGGCGGCCAGCCTGGGGGTCGCCGCCTTGATGCTGGCCGGCTTGCATGCGGCCGCGCCGGTCGTGCTGCCGACAGCAGGCCTCTACGCCGTGCTGGGCCTGCTGACGGCGGCCTGCACACGACTTCCGCGCGCAGCGCTGATGCCTGCCATGGGGGCGTTGCTGTTCCTGCTGGTGCCGGTGCTGGCAGGCACGGCCGTCGTGCTGGGTTGGGGCCTGGCTTCGCCGGCGTTGCCGACGCTGATGCTGGCCGTGTGCCTGTTGTGCACCGCGGCGGGCTGGCGCCCGGCGCTGGCACTGGCGCTCGTGTCGGCGATGGCGCTGGCCGCCGTGTCCTGGTGGGGTGCGCAGGTGGGCCCGGCCCCCAAGCTGCCGCAGGTCGCCGTGCAACTGGGTTCGCAGTGGCTGCTGCTTGCCGCAGGCCTGGCAGCGGGCGCGGTGATGTGGCGCGCCTCGGCCAGCGGGCTGTGGGCGGCCCAGGCCCGCGAACAGCGCTACCGCAGCCTGTTGGCGCTGGCGGTGGACGCCTACTGGGAGATCGATGCCCAGTACCGGCTGCGGGCGGCCCACTTGCGTGACGAGTCCCACGCGCTGCGGCCTGACACCGGCCTGGGCGCGGTGCCCTGGGAGCTGCCGCGCTTTGCATGCGAGCCCGATGCGCTGGACGAACTGCTGGCCGACTTGGACGCCCGCCGGTCGTTCCGCGACGTGGCGGTGGGCTGGCGCCGTGGCGACGGCAGCCTGCGCCAGCTGCTGGTGAGCGGCGAGCCGCGTTTCAACGAACGGGGCGTCTTCCAGGGCTACTGGGGCGTGGCCCGCGACATCACCGCCGAACGTGCCGCCCGCGAGGCCCTCGCCGCCACCGAGATCCGGTACCAGGAACTCTTCGCCCGCATCCCCACGCCGCTGGTGCTGCACCGCCATGGCCGTGTCTTCGACGCCAACCCGGCGGCCCTGCAGCTGTTTGGTGTTCCCGACCTCGACACGATGGTGGCCCGCGACCTGCTGTCGGCCTACGAAGGCGGCGACTCACGCGAGCGCGCCCGCCGCCGCATGAACGAGCTGCAGACCCTGCCCGTGGGTTCGGCGCTGCCCGTCACCGACTTTCGGCTGCTCGTGCACGGCCGCCAGTTGCTGGTGCGCACGACCGGTGTGCGCGTGCACGCCGTGGGGGGGCCGGCGACGCTGTCGATCTACGTCGACGACACCGAGCGGCATGCGGCCGAAGAATCGGTGCGGCGTTCCGAGGCCATGCTGTCGCACCTGGTGGCCACCAGCCCGGACCTCATCACGCTGACGGAAATGGTCAGCGGCCGCTACGTCATGGTCAACCAGGCCTTCGAGCGCACCATGGGCCACAGCGTGGCCGAAGCCAAGGGCCGCACCGCGCTGGAGCTGGGCGTGTGGAAGAACGCCGAGGAACGCGCCCGCTTCGTCAACCAGCTGCTCAAGGCAGGCCAGGTCAGCGACCTGCCAGTGACCTTCGTGCACAAGCGCGGAGACCCGGTGTCGATGCGTGTGTCGGCGGCACGGCTGGTGATGGACCGGCGCGACTACGTCGTCATCAACGCGCGCGACGTGACCGAGAGCGAACGCACCCAGCTGGAGCGCGAGGCCATCCTGGCCAACGCCTCGGTGGGCATTGCCGTCACCCGCCACAGCCGCTTCGTGCTGGCCAACCGCTGCTTCGAAGACATGTTTGGCTGGGCGCCGGGCGAACTGCAGGGCCAGTCAGGCGCGGTGGTGTGGGGCAGCGCGAAAGAGCATGCCGACCTGGGGGCCCAGGTCGGACCGCAGCTCGCCCGTGGCGAGCCCGTGACCATGGAGCGCGAGGCCACGCGCCGCGACGGCAGCCGTTTCGTGGCGCGCTTCCAGGCCCGCGCCGTCGATCCCGCGCAACCGACGCTCGGCGGCACCGTCTGGATTGCCGAGGACGTGACCGACCGGCGCCAGTTCGAACGCGCCCTGGCGCGCGCACGCGACGACGCCGAGGCTGCCAGCCGCGCCAAGAGTGCCTTCCTGGCCAACACCAGCCACGAGCTGCGCACGCCGCTCAACGGCCTGATCGGCCTGGCCCAGTTGGCCCGCCAACCCGACCTCGACGAAGAAAGGCGACGCCAGTACCTGGAGCAGATCGCCGAGAACGCGCAGTCGCTCACCGGCATCATCTCCGACATCCTGGACCTGTCCAAGATCGAAGCCGGCCGCCTGGAGCTGGACAGCAGCCCCTTCGACCTGGGCGAGTTGCTGAACTCGCTGCAACGCACCTACGGCACGCTGGCCGCGGCGCATGGCCTGACGCTGCGGCTGGAGCTGGGCGGTGGCTTGGACGGGCTGGTCCAGGGCGACGCGCTGCGGGTGCGCCAGGTCTGCACCAACTTCCTCACCAACGCGCTCAAGTTCACGACCCAGGGCGAGGTCGTGCTGGCCGCGTCACGCGACGGCGACCTGGTGGGCATCGAGGTGCGCGACACCGGCGGCGGCATCGACGACGCCACCCAGTCGCGTCTGTTCCGCCCCTTCACGCAGGCCGACGAGTCGACCACCCGGCGCTTCGGCGGCACCGGCCTGGGCCTGTCGATCTGCCGCGAGCTGGCCACGCTGATGGGCGGCACGGTGGGCGTGCGCAGCCAGCCCGGCGCGGGCAGCACCTTCTGGGCACGCCTGCCGCTGCCCCCGGTGGACGCGGCCGAGGGCGGCCCGGCGCCGGTCGACGAAGGCCGGCTGGAAGGCGCACGCGTGCTGCTGGTGGAGGACAACGCCGTCAACATGGTGATTGCCGCGGCCATGCTGGAACGCTGGGGCGTGCAGGTCGAACAAGCCGAGAACGGCAGCTTCGCGGTCGCCGCCGTGCAATCGGCCGCCGACGCCGGCCAGCCCTTCGACGCCGTGCTGATGGACGTGCAGATGCCCGTGATGAGCGGCCACGAAGCCACCCGCGCACTGCGCGACTGCGACGCCGGCCGCCACGTTCCCGTCATTGCGCTCACCGCCGCCGCGCTGGTCACCGAACGCGACGAGGCTCTGGCCGCGGGCATGAACGACTTCCTCACCAAGCCCATCGACGCCGAGCGTTTGCGCAGCACGCTGGCGCGGTGGGCGGGGCGGCGGGTTTAACGGCGGCAGCGCTGTGACTGAACCAGTCACCCTGGCGCCTGAGGAGATCACACCGCGCATCGCCACCGTGCGCGGCCGGCTTCAGCACCAAGTCGGTGTGGCTGTGCGATCGGGTGCGCGCCGCCCCGGCCATCAAGCCCCGTGGCCCTTGATGTAGGTTTCCAGGAAGTTGATCTGCTGGCCCATCTGGCGGATGTTGTCCTTGACGACATCACCGATCGACACCACGCCCACGACGCGGCCAGCGTCCACCACGGGCAAGTGGCGGAAGTTGCGCGCGGCCATCAGGCCCATGCAGGCTTCCAGCGGGTCACTGAGCTTGACCGTCATGGGCTGCGTCGTCATGACATCCTTGACGGGCACCTGCTTGGCGTCCAGGCCGGGCAGCAGCACCTTGATGGCGCAGTCGCCCTGGGTGACGATGCCCGCCAGTTGCCCGCCCTGCATCACCAGCACGGCACGCACGCGCTTGCTGCGCATCAGCTCCAAGGCGGTGACGACCTTGTCGTCGGGTTCGACGCTGACCAGCTCGGTGGATGAGGACTTTTGGTCCAGGCAGTTCTTGACAGTCGTCATGGGGCAGTCCTTTGGGCGATTTCGGCGGGCAACTTGGGTTGCTCAGCCCATCATGCTAGCGCCGGGAGCCTGAGAGCGTGAACTTGCCATCGCGACGGGCTGCCGGCCCGCGGCATGGCCCGCAAACCTGGCTCGGGCAGCGCTGAAAGGCGCCCTCAGCGCCCCAACAACCAACCCGGCAAGCCCGTGGACAACACCGGCAGCAGCGCGATGACCAGTGTGCCGACGAAGATCGCGCCCAGCGCCGGCAGCACCGAACGCGCCACGTAGCCGATGCTCTTGTTGAACATCGCCGATGCGAAGTAGATGTTCAGCCCGGCCGGCGGGCACAGGAAGCCGACTTCCATGGCCGCCAGGAAGATGATGCCGAAGTGCACCGGGTCGATGCCGTAGGCCTTGGCCAGCGGCAGCAGCAAGGGCACCAGCACGACGAGGGCGGCGTAGATCTCCATCAGCGCCGCGGCAGCGAACAGGAACAGGCACAGCACGACCAGGAACACGTATTTGTTCGGGATCACGCCCTGCACCCATTCGGCCGCCATGTCGGGGATGCCGGTGTCGACGAGGTAGTTGGTCAGCGCCAGCGCCATGCCCAGGATCAGCATCACGCCGCCGATCAGCATGGCGCAGTCGGCCAGGCACTTGCCCAGCAGCCGCCAGCCCAGTTCGCGGTGCGCCAGGGCCTGCGTCAGCACGGCATAGGCGGCGGTGAGCGCGGCACTTTCGGTGGGCGTGGCCAGGCCGCTGGCCAGCGAGCCGATGGCCACCAGCGGCGCGGCCAGTTCCCACTTGGCGGCCCAGGCCGCCGTCAGGGCAGCGCGGGCGCTGGGGCGCGGTGCGTCGGACGCAGCCTGCACCTTGGCGTCGCGGCGCAGGAAGCCGCCGATCAGCAGCAGGCAAGCCACCATCACCAGCGCCGGCACCACGCCGGCCAGGAACATCTGCTCGATGGGCACACGGGCGATCACCGC
>JANNWL010000208.1:0-3374 GCA_031414735.1 Burkholderiales bacterium
CTTCTGGTTGCGCGACGCGGGCTATGAGGTCGTGGCGTTCGAGGGCCCCGGCCAGGGAGGCGCACTCTTCGATGCCGGGCTTGCGATGACGCACGAATGGGAGAAGCCCGTTGCGGCGGTGTTGGATCACTTCCAGCTGAACGACGTGACCTTGATCGGCCTGTCGATGGGCGGCTACTTCGTGGTTCGCGCCGCCGCCTTCGAATCCCGCGTGCACCGCGTCATCGCCTACGACATCTTCTTCGACACCTTCGATTGCAATCTTCGCCAGATGCCGACCTCGATCCGTCTCGTGCTGCTGGCCCTGTTGCGCTTGAAGCTGGATGCCTTGGTGAATGCGCTGACGCGCCGTGCGGCCAGGCGAAGCCTGGTCATCGGATGGGGCCTGCGCCACGCGATGCATGTGACGGGCACGACGACGCCAGCGGCCTACTTGCATGCCATTCAGCACTACACGACAGCAGAGATTTCCAGCCGTGTGACGCAGGATGTGCTGCTGTTGGCAGGCAGTGAAGACCACTACGTGCCGCTCGCACAGTTCTACAAACAGATCGCCGCGCTCACCAACACCCGGTCGCTGACGGCACGACTGTTCACCCGGGCCGAGTCGGCGCAGAACCACTGCCAGGCCGGCAACTATGAGTTGGCATTTCACGTCATCACCTCCTGGCTCGACGCTCAAGCGGCAAGAGCTCGACAGGGCTGACGACATGGCGACCCAGATCCATCCGCTTGCCGGTCAAGCAGCTCCGGCCTCGATGCTGATCGATGTCGGCAAGCTCGTGTCGGCGTACCACACCGACGTGCCCGACCCGACGGTCGCCGCGCAGCGCGTGGCCTTCGGCACCTCGGGGCACCGCGGCTCGGCCTTCGACCGCTCGTTCAACGAGTGGCATGTGCTGGCGATCACGCAGGCGATCTGTCGCTACCGCAAGGCCCGTGGCATCGGCGGGCCGCTGTTCCTGGGCATCGACACGCACGCGCTTTCGGCACCGGCGTGCGCCAGCGCGCTGGAAGTGCTGGCGGCCAATGGCGTGGACGTGATGCTGGCGGGAAACGACGAGTTCACACCCACGCCGGCGGTTTCACACGCCATCCTCGGCTACAACCGCGTGCGCTTGCAGCCGAATGACAGCGGCCTCGCCGACGGTATTGTCGTGACGCCTTCGCACAACCCCCCGCGCGATGGCGGCCTCAAGTACAACCCGCCGCACGGCGGCCCGGCAGGGCAGGAGATCACGAGCTGGATCGAGGCCGAAGCCAATCGGTTTCTCGAAGCGCAGCTTGAAGGTGTGCAGCGCATGGGGCACGCCAGGGCCCTGCAAGCCGCAACGACACACCGTCATGATTTTCTGAACTCTTACGTTGCTGACCTCGGCAGCGTGATCGACTTGGACGTGATCCGCGGCGCGTTGGTTCGCATGGCTGTCGATCCGCTGGGCGGCGCCGGAGTCCACTACTGGGGGGCAATCGCCGAGCGCTACGGCCTCGACCTGACGGTCGTCAGCGAGATCGTCGACCCGACCTTCGCCTTCATGCCCCTCGACTGGGACGGCAAGATTCGCATGGACCCGTCGTCGCCGCATGCCATGCAAGGGTTGCTGGCTATCAAGAGCCGTTTCGACATCGCCTTCGCCTGCGACACCGACCACGACCGTCACGGCATCGTCACGACCAGTGCCGGCCTGCTCGCGTCCGATCACTACCTGGCGGCGGCCATCGACTTCCTTTTCCAGCACCGCCCGGATTGGGGGCTGTCTTCGAAAACTCGGGCTGCGGTGGGCAAGACGGTGGTCAGCAGCCGGCTGATCGACCGGCTGGCATCTCGGCTCGGTCGCGAACTTGTCGAGATGCCGGTCGGCTTCAAGTGGTTCGCCGCAGGTCTGCAAATCGGCGCGCTCGGCTTCGCCGGCGAAGAGAGTGCCGGGGCCACATTCCTGCGCCGCAACGGTTCAGTCTGGACTACCGACAAGGACGGCATCGCGGCCGCGTTGCTCTCGGCGGAGATCACCGCGCGCACGGGTCGCGACCCCGGTCAGCGTTACGCAGCACTGGCCCAAGAGTTCGGCAGCCCGGTGGCACGTCGGGTGGAGGCCCCGGCAACGGCGCAGCAAAAAGCGCAACTGGCGGCGCTCACGCCACAGCAGATCACCGCGACAGAACTGGCCGGCGAACGAATCGAGAGCATCCTCAGCCACGCGCCGGGCAACGGCGCGCCGATCGGCGGCATCAAGGTCAACACCACCAACGGCTGGTTCGCTGCACGACCCTCGGGAACCGAGAACATCTACAAGATTTACGCCGAGAGTTTCAGCGGTCTGGAGCACCTGCAGCGCGTCCTGCAGCAGGCCCAGACCATCGTCGATGCGGCGATTCTTCCCGCGCCGTCCGCTTGAGAGTCATTGAATCCGAAGGTCCTCCATGTCAATGCCCCTGACCCCCGACACCCTGCAGAAGATGGACGCCTACTGGCGCGCGGCGAACTACCTGTCGGTCGGGCAGATTTATCTGCGAGACAACCCGCTGCTGGAGCGCCCACTCGCGATCGCCGACATCAAACCACGGCTGTTGGGTCATTGGGGCACGACACCGGGCTTGAACCTGCTGTACGTTCACCTGAACAGGTTGATCAAAGAGAACGACCTGAACCTGATGTATGTCATCGGCCCTGGGCACGGCGGGCCAGGTATCGTGGCGCACAGTTATCTGGAAGGGTCGTACACCGAGCACTACCCAGCCATAGAACGCAACCGCAATGGCCTGCAGCGGCTGTTTCGCCAGTTCTCGTGGCCGCAGGGCATCCCCAGCCATGTGTCGCCCGAAGTGCCTGGCTCGATCCATGAAGGCGGCGAGCTGGGCTACTCGTTGGCCCATGCCTACGGCGCAGCATTCGACAACCCCGATCTCATCGTCGCCTGCGTCGTCGGCGACGGCGAGGCCGAGACTGGCGCGCTGGCGGCGAGTTGGCACTCCAACAAGTTCCTCAACCCCGCCCGCGACGGCGCGGTGCTGCCGATCCTGCATCTGAACGGCTACAAGATCGCCAACCCCACGGTGCTGGCACGCATCAGCCGGGAAGAACTGACCGACCTGATGCGCGGCTACGGCCACGAGCCGCACTTCGTCGAAGGCGACGACCCGGTGCTGGTGCACCAGGCGCTGGCTGGCGCGCTGGATGAGGTGCTGGCCCAGATACGCCAGTTTCAGCAGGAGGCGAGAGCGCTTGAGCCCGGGCAGTCGCCGCCACGCCCACGCTGGCCGATGATCGTCTTGCGCACACCCAAGGGCTGGACCGGGCCGAAGACGGTCGATGGCAAGCCGGTTGAAGGCAGCTGGCGGTCGCACCAGGTGCCCATTGCCGAGTTCAAGACCGG
>JANNWL010000209.1:0-2641 GCA_031414735.1 Burkholderiales bacterium
TGCCGGCGCAGCGTGCCGCGCAGCACGGCTTCGAACTGCACGCCGCGGTCGCTGAACCACTGGCCCAAGGCGTGGCATTGGCGCTGGCCCAGTTCGCTCAACTGGTCGTAGTCGGCGGCGCCGAAGCTGGCTTGGCCGTGGCGCACGAGGTACAGGGTTCCCATGATGGCAATTGTCTCCAGGACGCGGCGCGCGGCCTGTCTCGCCGGCGACCCGCTGATTGGCCTGATGATGGGGGCGGTGCCAACCCGGCACCGTTGCGGAGGCCGCGATGTTCACCAACCCCTTGATCTTTCGCGCCCGACACACGGCACTGCCGGCGCTGCTGTGGTTGGCCCTGGGCGCCTTCGACCCGGTGCGGGCGCAAGGCAGCTGGCAGTTTTGCGCCGCGCAGGATGAAATCTGCCGCTTCGACGGGCAGGCCACGGTGCGCTACGGTGCCGACGGCAAGTACGCCTACAAGGTGGCCCGCAGCCGCATCATCTGCGACCACCTGGAGTTCGGCGATCCGGCCTTCGGGCGCCCGAAGCGCTGCGAGTTTTCGTCGGGCGTTGTGCCCTTGCCGGCCGAAGCCGCGACTGGCGATTGGGTGCCCTGCGCTTCCGAGGGCGAGACCTGCAGCTTTGCCGGGCCCGCCCGGGTGCGTTACGGCACCGACAACCGCTACGTGTACCGCAACGCCAGCAGCGCGATCCGATGCAGCGTCAGCACCTTCGGTGACCCGGCCTATGGCAGGCACAAGACCTGCGACTACCAGCCGAGTCAGTTCACCGGACCCGTGGCGCCCCAGGGCGGTTGGGAGTACTGCGCCAGCGAAGGCGGCACCTGCCACTTCAGTGGCGCGGCCGACGTGCGCTACGGCGCGCAGGGCAAGTTCGTGACGCTGCGCGGCATCAACGGCCTGCCCTGCAGCCTGGAAGCCTTCGGGCGCGACCCCGTCTACGGCCAGCAAAAGCAGTGTTTCGTGCGCACCGCGCGCTGACCCGCTGAACGGAGCCGGGCGGTGTCTGCCGCCGGCTGGTGGCGTTGCGGGGCGCTGCGGGGACGGTGCCGGGTTACCCTCGGCGCATGGCCGTTGCTGCCCCCCCAGACTCCTCCGCCCCGGCCGTCCCGGCCCTGCCCACGCCGACCGCGGGCATCGCCCCGGCCGAGGTGGCGCTGCTGGCCAGCGTGTTCGTGGTCGCGGCCTGCGGGCTGGTCTACGAACTGGCGGCAGGCGCGCTGGCCAGCTACCTGCTGGGCGACTCGGTGCTGCAGTTCAGCACCGTCATCGGCGTGTACCTGTTTGCCATGGGCATCGGTTCCTGGCTCAGCCGCTACATCGAACACCAGCTGGTGGCGCAGTTCCTGCGCATCGAGCTGCTGGTGGGCCTGGTCGGCGGCCTGATGCCGGCCGCGCTGTTCGTCGTGCACAGCAGCCTGCCGCCAGGCGCCGGCGGGTCGTTCCGCGTGCTGCTGTATTCGCTGGTGGGCTTGATCGGCGTGCTGGTGGGGCTGGAGATTCCGCTCGTCATGCGCATCTTGAAGCGCCAGTTCAGCCAGCGCTATGCGCTCAAGGACCTGGTCTCGCAGGTGCTGACCTTCGACTACCTGGGCGCTCTGCTCGTGGCGCTTGCATTCCCGCTGCTGTTCGTGCCGCACCTGGGGCTGGTGCGCACGGGGGTGTTTTTCGGCCTGTTGAACACCGCCGTGGCGGTCTGGGCGCTGTGGCTCTTCCGGCATGAAGTGCGCCGCGCCGGTGCGCACGCAATGGCCTGCGCGGCTGTGCTGCTGGTGCTGGCGGCGACGATGCTGGGGGCCGACCGGCTGACCACCTGGGCCGAAGACGGCTTCTACGGCGAAGACATCGTGATCCGCGAAAGCAGCGACTACCAGCGCGTGGTGGTGACCGCCGGGCGCGCTGGCGTGCGCCTGTTCCTGAACGGCAACCTGCAGTTCCATTCGCGTGACGAGTACCGCTACCACGAAGCCCTGGTGCACCCGGCCATGGCCGCGCACGGTGCGCCACGGCGTGTGCTCGTCCTGGGCGGCGGCGACGGCATGGCCGTGCGCGAGGTGCTGAAGTACCCCGGCGTGCGACAGGTGACGCTGGTGGAGCTGGACCCCCACATGACGCGGCTGTTTGCGCAAGATGCGCGGCTGGTGGCGCTGAATGCGGGCGCGCTTTCCGATGCGCGGCTGCGCATCGTCAACGCCGACGCCTACACCTGGCTGGAAACCAACGCAGAGTTCTTCGACCTCATCGTCATCGACTTCCCCGACCCCACCAACTTTTCGTTGGGCAAGCTGTACAGCACGAGCTTCTACCAGCGCGTTGACGAGCACCTGGCGGCAGGCGGCTTCCTGGTCGTGCAGACGACCTCGCCGCTGGTCGCGCGCAAGAGCTTCTGGACGGTGGCCACCACGCTGGAAGCCGTGGGCCTGCGCACCACGCCGTACCACGCGCATGTGCCCAGCTTTGGCGAGTGGGGGTGCATCCGCGCCGGCCGGCGGCCCTGGCACCCGCCTGCCGTGCTGCCGGCGGGGCTGCGCTTTCTGACGGTCGAGGGCGTGCCGGCTCTGCTTCAGTTCCCGCCCGACATGTCCCGCGTGCCGGCCGAGCCCAACCGGCTGAGCAACCAGGTGCTGGTGAGTACCTTCG
>JANNWL010000210.1:0-2812 GCA_031414735.1 Burkholderiales bacterium
TCGCCGGCCATCGGCGCGAAGGGCTTCATCAACGGCATCACCGAATTTGCGCCGGGTGCGGCCATCCCCTTCCACAGCCACAACTGCGAAGAGAGCGTGGTGCTGCTGGAAGGCGACGCCATGCTCGACATCGACGGCCAGGAATACCCCGTGAAGCCCTTCGAGACGACCTGGATCCCGCCCAACGTGCCGCACCGCTTCCGCAACCTGTCGGCCACGCAGCCGATGACGATCCTGTGGATCTACGCGTCGACGCAGGCCACCCGCACCGTCACCGAGACCGGCGAGACACGCCCGGTGTCGGCCGAGCACGCACGTTGAAGGCGACCATGATGTTCACCACCCTGCGTGCCGTGGCGGCCCTGTCCGCCGGCCTCGTGTTGCTGGCCACGCTGCCGGCCCGCGCCCAGCCTGCCGCCTACCCCAACAAACCCGTGCGCCTGATCGTGCCGGCAGCGCCTGGGGGCGGTGCTGACTTTCTGGCGCGCATCGTCAGCACCAAGCTGGCTGAGCAGACCGGCCAGACCTTCGTGGTCGACAACCGTGCCGGGGCGTCGGGCACCATCGCCGCCGACGCCACGGCCAAAGCCGCGCCTGACGGTTACACGGTGCTGCTGGGCCAGTCCACCAGCATCGCCATCGCGCCGCATCTGTACCAGAAGCTGGGCTACGACACGCTCAAGGACCTGCGCGCCGTGACGCTGGTGGCCGAGGTGCCCAACATCCTGGTGGTGCACCCCAGCGTGCCTGCCAGCAATGTGAAGGAGTTGATCGCGCTGGCCAAGTCCAAGCCGAACCTCTTGAACTTCGGCTCGGCCGGCAACGGCGCGCCCAGCCACCTGGCGGGCGAGATGTTCAAGGGCTCTGCCGGCGTGAACATGGTGCACGTGCCGTACAAGGGCGCCGGCCCGGCCGTGAACGACCTGCTGGCCGGCCAGATCCAGGTCGTGTTCGCGCCCATGGTGGCGGTGCTGCCGCAGGTCAAGGCGGGCCGACTGAAGGCGCTGGCCGTGACATCGGCCAAGCGCTCGCCGGCCGTGCCAGATCTGCCGACGCTGAGCGAGGCCGGCTTGGCCGGTTTCGAGATCGTGTCCTGGTTCGGCTTCTTCGTGCCCAGCGCCACGCCGCAGGCCGTGGTCGACAAGCTGCATGCGGAAACCGTGAAGGCGCTGAAGAGCCCGGACACCATCGAGCGTTTCGCCAAGGAAGGCGCCCAACCCGAAGGCAACACGCCGGCCGAGTTCGCGCTCTACGTGCAGCAGGAATATGCGCGTTACGCCAAGCTCGTCAAAGACAACAATATCAAGGCAGATTGATGAACACCGTGTTGACCACCCCGCGCCCGCGCGCCGACCAGGCGATGGCGCTGAACATGACGCTGCTGTCGCACAACGAGCTGCAGGGCTTCGGCGGCATGGGCGAGGGCATCGCGATGCAGATGGCCGATGACGGCCGGCGCATCCTGTGGATGGCGCACGAATCGGCGCCCAAGGACTTCACCGGCGTCGACGTCAGCGACCCGAAGAACCCGCGCGTCATCGTGCAGACCGAGTTGCCGCACATGAAGATGCGCTCCAACTCGCTGGACGTCGTGGGCAACTTGATGGTGGTGGCGCGCCAGGTGAAGGAACTCGGTGCCAAGCCGGCGGGCTTCGATGTGTACGACATCAGCACGCCGGAAGTGCCGCGCCTGGTCTCGCACTTCGACGCGTCCGGCCCCTGGTCCCGCGGCGTGCATGCGGTGTGGTTCGTCGACGGCAAGACGGTGCACATGGCCTCGGGCGCAGCCGACTTCCAGCCGATCGATCCGAAAGACGACCAGATCTACCGCATCGTCGACATCTCCGACCCCGCCCAGCCGCGCGAGACGGGCCGCTGGTGGTACCCCGGCACGCGCGTGGGTGACAGCGCGCCGCCGCCCAAGCGCCTGCCGGGCATCTTCGACACCGGCTTCCGGGCCCACAACACCAACGTCTTTCCGCAGCGGCCTGACCGCGCCTACATCGGCTACATCGACGGCGGCGCCGTGGTGCTGGACATCGCCGACCCGGCCCACATCACCGTCGCATCGCAGTGGAACCACTCGCCGCCCTTCAACGGCTTCACGCACACCGTGCTGCCGTTGTTCGAACGCGGCCTGTGGATCGTGGCCGATGAATGCGTCAAGGACGACGGCGCCGACTGGCCCAAGCTGGTGTGGGTGGTGGACGCACGCTCTGACGCCAACCCCGTGCCCATCGGCACCTTCCCCGCGCCGCCCTACGACACCTTCGCCAAGCGCGGTGGCCGTTTTGGCGCGCACAACCTGCACGAGAACCTGCCGCTGCCGTGTTCCTTCCAGTCGGAAACCTTGTTCATCGGCACCTTCTTCAACGCCGGCGTGCGCGTCTACGACACGAGCAACCCGTACCAGGTGCAAGAGGTCGCGTACTACGTGCCCCCCACGCCGGCCCTGTCGCCACGCGGCGCCGTGCAGCTCAACGACGTCTACGTCGACGAGCACCGCTTGGTCTACACCATGGACCGCTTCAGCGGTGGCCTGTACATCCTGGAGATGCATGTTTGAGCGTGACCCCCTGGCCGGCAAGATCCCGGTCACGCTGATCACGGGCTTTCTGGGCGCGGGCAAGACAACGCTCATCAGCCGGTTGCTGCGCCACCCTGACATGGACCGCGTGGCCGTGGTCATCAACGAGATCGGCGAGGTCGGCATCGACAACGACCTCGTCAAGATGTCGTCCGAGAACGTCAGCCTGTTGGCCAACGGCTGCCTGTGCTGCAGCGTGCGCACCGACCTGCAGGAGACGCTGCG
>JANNWL010000211.1:0-18210 GCA_031414735.1 Burkholderiales bacterium
GCAAAGCTGCGCCGGCCTGCGCCGCCCGGGTGCCGCCGCGCTGGACCTGTGCTATGTGGCTGCCGGCTATTACGACGGCTTTTTCGAAACCGGCCTGAACCCCTGGGACATCGCCGCCGGCTCGCTCATCATCACCGAGGCAGGCGGGCTGATCGGCAACTTCACGGGCGAGTCCGACTTCCTGTACCAGCGCGAAGTCGTCGCCGGCAACCCGAAGGTGTACGGGCAGCTCGTGCAGATCCTGGCGCCGTACACGCGGGTGCTGAAGGAAGCCGAGACGCCGTCTGCAGCGGCATCGGCCGCGGTGAATGCACCCTTGGGCGTTGCCGCAGACGCCGTCGTAAGAGCTGTGGCCGAGCCTGCGCGCAAGGCGCCGGTGCGCATCCGCAAGGCTGGCGGCCAGGCTGGCGACGACGCGCCGATGTAGCCGGGACCGTCCCGGCCAGGGACGGACACTTGCCTCGATCAGTTGGGTTATGTGTGTCACAACACACATACGTCGCGCTCCGACCCACCAGCCACCCGGCCGAAAACAGGTTTGTCCGCTGGCCGAACGCTGGGGGGTTGCGCCCGCGACCGCTGTTTGTCGCTTTCAAGGCAGGGGTAGTCAACATGCGGATGTCCAACCTGAAGATTGGCACCAGGCTGGGTGGCGGCTTCGCCATCGTGCTGGCGTTGTTGCTGGTGGTGGCCGCAGTGGGCGCAGCGGCCCTGGCGAGCGTGAAGAGCGACCTCGACGCCGTGGCCAAGGTCAATACCGAGAAGATGCGCATCAACTACGAGCTGGCGCAGAAGGTTCACATCGTGGCGCGTGTGATGAGAACCGTCATCCTGATGTCCGACACCGAGACCAAGTCGCGCGAGATGGTCAAGATCACCGCCGCACGCGCCGAGTACGACAAGCTCTGGGTGCAGCTGCAGGCCTTCGAGCCCACGACCAAGGCGCGCGGCCTGCGCGAAGCCATCGATGCCGTGCGCATGCAGGCCCGCACAGTGAACGACAGCATCCTTGACCTGGCCCTGAAGGAGCAGGACGCCGAGGCCACGGCGCTGCTAATGTCAAAGGGCCTCCCGGTCAACGGCGCATGGCTCGATGCGGTGGATGCCAACATCGCCCACCAGCTGGAACAGAACGCGCAGCGCGTGGCCAGCGCCGAGGAGCATTACGCCCTGGCGCAATGGGTCATGGGGGCGGCCACCCTGGCGGCCGTGCTGGCCAGCATCTTGGCCGGCCGCTTCATCACCTTGTCGGTGACCCGACCCATCACCTATGCCACCGACTGCGCACTGCGCATGGCCCAGGGCGACCTGTCGGTGCGCGTGGAACGCGGTGTCGGTTTCGACGGCAAGGACGAGAGCTCGCAGCTCATCGCCGCCATGCAGACCATGCACGAGAGTGTGGCCGACATGGTGGCCACCGTGCACGCCAATGCCGCTGGCGTGGCCAGCGCGGCGCAGCAAATCGCCATGGGCAGCGCCGACCTGTCCAGCCGCACCGAACAGCAGGCCGCGGCGCTTGAAGAAACGGCAGCCACGATGGACCAGCTCACCGCCACCGTGCGCGGCAACACCGACAGCACGGTGCAGGCCGTGAACCTGGCCGGCAGTGCGGGCAGCATCGCCGCGCACGGTGGCAGCTTGATGCAGCAGGTGGTGGCCACCATGACCGGCATCGACCACAGCTCCAAGAAGATCGCCGACATCATCGGCGTCATCGACGGCATCGCCTTCCAGACCAACATCCTGGCGCTCAACGCCGCGGTGGAAGCCGCGCGCGCCGGCGAACAGGGACGCGGCTTCGCCGTGGTGGCGTCTGAAGTGCGCAGCCTGGCCCAGCGCTCGGCCGCGGCAGCGCGCGAGATCAAGGGCTTGATCGGCAGTTCGGTGGAACAGGTCAGCGCGGGCAGTGGCCTGGTCGAAACCGCCGGCCAGACCATGGCCGAGATCGTCGGCGCCATTGACCGCGTCAACCAGCTGATGGCCGAGATCAAGACCGCCACCCACGAGCAGACCCACGGCATCACCCAGGTCGGCCAGGCGGTGGGCGAGATGGACCGCGCCACCCAGCAGAACGCGGCACTGGTCGAAGAGTCGGCCGCCGCGGCGGAAAGCCTGAGCCAGCAGGCCCAGGTACTGATGAGCACGGTGTCGCGATTCAAGCTCAAAGCGGCTTGACACAGCCCGTGGCGCAGGGCGGCCGCCGTGCCTTGTTGCTGCGGGAGCGGCTGCGCGACCCACAGGCGCCACAGCCTGCGCCACCGGCCGCTCTCGGTGGTAATGTCTAGCGCGATGCGGCCACCTGACCCCGCCCGGCACCCGACCATGAAGGGCCCACCCGCCATGCACACACGCCTCACGCGACCTGAAGTTCCGGTCGAGTCCACCTGGGACCTGAGCGACTTGTTCATCGACGAGACCCGCTGGGAGGCCGAGTACCAGGCCCTGGACGAAGCGCGCCTGGCGCTGCACGGGTTCCAGGGGCAACTCGGCGCCAGTCCGGCCACGCTGCTGGCCTGCCTGACCGCGGTGGAGTCCGTGGAGGCGCGCCTGATGCGCGTGGGTGCCTTTGCGCACCTGCGCAACGCACAGGACGGCACCCACCCGCAGTACCAGGCAGCGATGGCCCGTGTGTCGGCGCTGCAGGCACGTGTGGCGGCCAGCACGACCTTCGTCGATTCTGAAATCCTGGCGTTTCCGAACGGCCTGCTGGAACAGTTCATGGCCCGCGAGCCCGGGCTGGGTGACTTCAGAGTTGACTTGGACGACTTGATTGAACTGCGCCCCCACCGGCTGGGCCCAGACACCGAGCGCACCCTGGCCGCATTGGGCGAAGTGCTGAACGCGCCCTACATGGTCTACAGCCGGTCCAAGGCCGGCGACATGCAGTTCGCGCCCTTCACCGACGCAGCCGGCACGGTGTACGCAAACTCGGTCAACGGTTTCGAGTCGAACTTCGAGACGCACAGCGACACCACTGTGCGCCGCGGCGCGTGGGCCTCGTTCAGCGCCGGGCTGAAGGCCTACAACCAAACCTACTCGGCCACCTTCGCCACCGAGGTCAGCAAGAACGTCGTGATGGCGCGGCTGCGCAACTACCGCAGCACCGAAGAGTTTCTGTTGCAGCCGCACAAGATTCCGCACGCGGTGTACAGCCACATCCTGGACATCATCCAGACCGGGCTGGCCCCGCACATGCAGCGTTATGCCCGCCTGCGACGCAGGGTGCTGGGCCTGGACCAGCTGCTGTACTGCGACATCAAGGCGCCACTGGATCCAGAGTTCAGCCCCCGTATCACCTACGACGAAGGCTGCAAGCTGATCCTGGAGGCGCTGGCCGTGATGGGGCCGGCGTACTGCGACTTCGCACGCAAGACCATGGAGCAGCGCTGGGTCGACCGGGCCGACAACATCGGCAAGTCGTCGGGTGCCTTTTGCGCGTCACCCTACGGCGTGCACCCGTACATCCTGATCACCTGGTCGGACACCATGCGCAACGTCTTCACGCTGGCGCACGAACTCGGCCACGGCGGCCACTTTGGCCTGGCCATGCAGCACCAGCGCTTCGCGAACACGCGCCCCGCCATGCCGTTCGTCGAAGCGCCTTCGATCATGAACGAGATGCTGCTGGCGCAGCACATCCTGGGCCAAAGCCAGGACACGCGGATGCGCCGCTCGGTGATCATGCAGGTGCTGGGCACCTACCACCACAACTTCGTGACCCACCTGCTGGAGGCCGAGTTGCAGCGCCAGGTGTATGCGCTGGCGGAAAGCGGTCGGTCCATCACCGCAGCCGTATTGAACGAACGCAAGGGGAACATCCTGGCGAAATTCTGGGGTGACACCGTGCACATCGACGACGGCGCGCGCATGACCTGGATGCGCCAGCCGCATTACTACATGGGCCTGTACCCCTACACCTACTCGGTCGGTCTGGTGGCGTCGACCGCAATGTCGCTGCAGGTGCAGAAAGAAGGGCAGCCCGCTGTCCAGCGCTGGCTGGCGGTGCTCAAGGCCGGCGGCACCCACAAGCCGCTGGCGCTGATGCAGATGGCCGGCATCGACATGCACTCGCCACAGCCCATCCATGACGCCGTAGCCTATGTGGGCCGGTTGATCACGGAACTGGAGCAGTCGTTCGACTGAGCCCGGCTTGACGTTCGGAGTTTTCACTTGTCGCTCCGGTCAGATTTGCGCGGCCACCTTCCTCTGAGGTCTGCAGACAAGCCCGGGCCATGCCGACCAACTCTTGCGGCGCGCCCGACGCCAGCAAGGCGGCGAACTCGGCTGCCGGCCGGGGCCGCGCATACAGGAAGCCCTGGAACGCATCGGCGCCATGGGCGCGCAGAAACTCCAGTTGCTGCGGTGTCTCCACGCCCTCGGCGACCACGCGCAGACCCAGGCTGTGTGCCATCGCGATGATGGCGGCGGTGATGGCCCCATTGTTGGGGTCGCTGTCGCAGTCCGTCACAAAGGACCGGTCGACCTTGATTTCGTCCAGCGGAAACCGGCGCAGATGGGAGAGTGAGGAATAGCCGGTGCCGAAGTCGTCGAGCGACAGTTGCACGCCGAGCTGCTTGATGCGGTTCAACGTCTCGGCCACCTGGGGCCCGCTGTCGATGATGGACGATTCGGTGAGCTCCAGGCACAGGCGTGGCGCGTCCACGTCAGCGCTGGATAGAGCCTGGCGCACTTCGTCGCACAGTTCTGCGCGCAGCAGTTGGCGGCTCGACACATTCACCGCCACTTGCTGCAGCAGCAGGCCTTCTTGCCGCCAGGTCGCCAGCTGGCGCAGTGCCTCGCGCAGCACCCAATCACCGAGCTGCGCGATCAAGCCCGCACCCTCGGCCACCGGGATGAATTCGCCAGGGCCGATCAGGCCCCGCTGCGGGTGTTGCCAGCGCACCAGCGCCTCGGCGCCGCACAGTTGCCCGCTCGCCACGTCTACCTTTGCCTGGTAGTGCAGCCTGAATTCGTTGCGCTCCAGCGCGTGGTGCAGTTCACGCTCCAGCTTCAGGTGGTGCAGCGACTGTGTGTTCAGCTCATCGGCATAGAACTGACAGTCCGCACCCGCCATGGCGTCCGCATGGCGCGCATGGCGCATGGCCAGGCCCGCGTTCCTGAGCACGGCATTCGTATCGGTGCCGTCGCCGGGGAACACGGCCATGCCAATGCGGCACGAGACGAAAATTTCATGTCCGGCAATCTCGAAGGGCGTGCTCATGCGCTCGATCAGTCGCCGGGCCACGACAGCGGCGTCCTCGGCGCGCTCCACCGCCGACAGCAGCACGGTGAACTCGTCGCCGCTGCCACGCGAAAGCAAGGTCGAGCTGAGCCCGGCCGGCACGCGTGTGAGGGTGTCGCTGTCGCGCAGCCCGGCCACCAGGCGCTGTGAGACGGCCCGCAGCAATTCGTCGCCCTTGGCCGGCCCAAGGGCGTCGTTGACCTGTTTGAAGCGGTCCAGTCCGATCTGCAGCACCGCACCGACCGTGCCGCGCCGCCGCGCCTGCCTGAGCGCCCAGTCCAACCGCCACAGAAGCGACTCGCGGTTGGGCAGCCCTGTGAGATGGTCGGTGTGTGCGAGCTGATCGCGGTAGGCCTTGGCCGCCAGCACATTGCGCAGGCGCAGGTCCAGCTCGGCGGCATCGACCGGCTTGACCAAGAAGTCGGCCGCGCCGAGCTCGAGCGCACGCAGGCGGCTCGCGCGGTCGTGCTGCGCCGTCAGCACGATCACCGGGACGCGGCGCAGCAGGCTGTCGGCCTGCATCTGTTGCATCAGCTCGAAGGCGTCGGGCTGGCTCGACCCGAGTTCGAGCAGCAACAGGTCGGGCAACTCGTCGCGCAGCGCGCGAAGCGTGGCCTCGGGGCCCAACAGGCTGGTCACGCGGTGGTAGCCGGCGCCGTGCAGGAATTCCACCAGCGCGGTCGAATTCAAAGGCTCGTCGTCGATAACCACGATGCCGGCCTGTGCGGGGGCCAACGCGAGATCCATTGCGGGTCCCGGCGCCGGCACGGCGTCAACCAGAGATTCGGGCTTGGGGTCGTCGGGTGTCATCGTCCAGGGCGCTTCCTTGTCCACAACCTATCGGCAGGCCTGCACCGCAAGTGAAGCGTTTCCGGCCCGCCGTGGCCTGCAGCGCGCGGAAACGTGCCGCAAAGACAGCGCTTTTTCGCGGCGCCGAATCGGCAGCGGTCACTAAGGTTGGGTTCGCAAGGGCCGATATGAAGACAAGGCGGGCAGGTGACCCCCATGGACGTCGCTGCGGCCGGCCGATCCTGGCCCCGCCGCAGCGGCGTGGCCGCCAATTCACCACGAGGAGTTCGACAAGGTGATCCGCGACGCGCCGATGAGGCCCATGCACCAGCCCAGCGTTCAGCGCTGGCTGCAAGACCATTGCGAAAGCTCGGGTCGGGTGTCGGGCGGCCTCGTCATCCTCACCGGCGCCGGGCCGGGCCAGGCGCAGACCATTGCCGAGTGGCCGGCCAGCGGGGCCATGACCCCGTCGCTGGCCGCCGCGGCCCAGGCCGCCGCCCAGCGCACGCGGCCGGTTGCGGTGACGCCGAGTGTGGCCACACCCGACAGCGATCACAACCGCATCATCGCCTTGCCGCTGCGCGCCGACGACCGCACGCTGGGCGCCGTGGCGCTGGCCGTGCACGTCACGGACGGCGTGGCCGCTGACGCACTGTTCAAGGACCTGGAACTGGCCATCGCCGACATCGGCGACGCCATCCGCCTGCCGACCTGGGGCGACCCCGCCAGCGAGAGCGCAGCGCGCATGCTGCAGCTGCAAGACACGCTGGTGCGCCACGACACGCTGGCCGCGGGCACGCTGGCACTGGTGGGCGACCTGGCGGCCCTGCTGGGCTGCGAGCGAGTCTCGCTGGGCGTGGTCGATGACGCCACGGTGGGTCTGGTGGCCGTGTCCAACAGTGCCGAAGTCAAACCCGAACAGGAGCTCCTGCGCTTGGTCGAGGCTGCCATGCAGGAGGCCACCGACCAGGGCGCCCGGGTTGCCTACCCGGCCGCGCCCATGGGCGTGGCGCGCATCGTGCTGGCGCATGCCGAACTGCATGCACGCAGCGGCCATGCGGTGGCCGCCGTGCCGCTGGTCATGGCGGGGCGGGTGGTGGGCGCGCTGCTGGCTGAATGGCACCCGGCCTCGCCGCCCGACGAACAGCAGCTGGCCCTGCTCGACAGCGTGGCCTGCGCCGTGGGGCCGCTGGTGGCGCTGACCCAGCGCGCCGAACGCCCGTGGCGGGCCCGCGCGGCCGACCAGCTGCGTGCCGGCTGGGCCCGCATGACACGGCGCAGCGACCCGCTGCCCAAGCTGCTGGCCCTGGCGCTGGCCGCCGGGCTGGCGGCCTGTGCCTGGCTGCCGCTGGACTACCGGGTGGGCGCGCCGGCGCGCATCGAAGGGGCCGTGCAACGCGTCGTTGCCGCGCCGCAGGACGGCTTTCTACACAAGAGCCATGTGCGGCCGGGTGACACCGTGCGCGCCGGCGACCTGCTGGTGGAGATGGCCGACCAGGACCTGGTGCTCGAGCAGCGCCGCTGGCAAAGCGCCCTGACGCAACACGAAAACGGTTACGCCGCCGCGCTGGCACGCGCCGACCGTTCGCAGTTCGTCATCACCCAGGGCAAGGCAGGCGAGGCGCGGGCGCAGCTCGAACTGGTGCGCCAGCAGCTGGCGCGCACGCGGCTGCTGGCGCCGATCGACGGCGTGGTGATCAAGGGCGACCTCAGCCAGGCGCTGGGTGCGCCGGTGCAACGCGGCGACGCTCTGATGACGCTGGCTCCGGCCGAGCGCTACCGCCTGATCGTCGAGGTGGACGAACGCGACATCGCCCACGTCAAGCCCGGGCAGACAGGCCAGCTCGCGCTGGCGTCACTGCCGGCCGAGACGCTGGGCTTCGTCGTCGAACGCGTCACGCCGGTGGCCACCGCGCGCGACGGGCGCAACGCCTTCGAGGTCGAGGCCCGGCTGTTGACCGCCGCGCCGCTGCTGCGCCCGGGCTTGCAGGGTGTCGCCAAGATCGCCGTGGGCGAACGGCCGGCGATGTGGATCTTGGGCCACCGCGCGCTCAACTGGCTGCGCCTGGCGCTGTGGTCCTGGGCGCCGTGACGTGAGCACGACGCTCTTCAGCGCGCGCTGGTACCAGGTGGCGCGCGTGCGGCCCCGGCTGCGGCCGCAGGTGCGCGTGCAGCGCCAGCACTGGCGCGGCCAGCGCTGGTACCTGCTGGCCGATGCGGCTGCCGGGCGCCAGCACCGCATCAACGAGGCGGGCTACCAGTTCATCGGCCGCTGCGACGGCCGGCGCACCGTGCACGAAGTCTGGAACGCCCTGCTGCAGGCGCAGCCCGACGAAGCCCCCACGCAGGACGAGGTGCTGGCGCTGCTGGGCCAGCTCAGCGAACTGGAGCTGCTGCAGTCAGAACGCGCCACCAGCAGCGAGGCGCTGCTGCAGCGGCGCGACGAACGCCAGCGCAGCCGCCGGCGCAGCATGCTCAATCCCTTTTCGTTTCGCCTGCCGCTGGGCGACCCGGCGCCCTGGCTGGCGCGGCTGGACCCGCTGGCGCATGCGCTGTTCAGGCCGGCCGTGTTCTGGTGCTGGGTGCTATTGATCGGGGTGTCCGCCCTGGTGGCCGCCAGCGAGTGGCCGGCCCTGCAAAGCCATGTCGTGCAGCAGGGGCTGGGTACCGCCAACCTGGTGACGATGGCGCTGATCTATCCGCTGATGAAGGGCCTGCATGAACTGGCCCATGGCCTGGCCGTGCGCCGCTGGGGAGGTGAAGTGCACGAGGCCGGCATCGGCTTGCTGTTCTTGCTGCCAGCGCCCTACGTCGATGCGTCGGCGGCGGCGGCCTTCCCGCGCCGCATGCAGCGTGCGGCCGTGGGTGCGGCCGGCCTGATGGTCGAGCTTGGCCTGGCCGCCCTGGGCCTGTGGGTGTGGCTGGCCACGCAGCCGGGCCTGGTGCACGACATCGCCCTGGCGGTGATGCTCATCGGTGTGGTCTCGTCGCTGCTGTTCAACGGCAACCCGCTGTTGCGCTTTGACGCCTACTACGTGATGTGCGACCTGTTCGACCTGCCCAACCTGGCTTCGCGCAGCAACGCCTGGTGGAGCCAGCGCCTGGGCCGGCTGCTGCTCGGCACCCGCGCCGAGCCACCGATACAGGCCCCGGGTGAGTCCAAGTGGCTGTGTGCCTACGCGCCGCTGTCGCTGGCCTACCGCATCGCACTTTCGGTGTTCATGGTGCTCTACCTCGGCGCGCAGTGGCTGTGGCTGGGCCTGGCCGCGCTGGTGTACGGGATGGTGACGGTGCTGCTCAAGCCGCTGCAGGGCTGGGCGCGGCGGGCGCTGGCGGCGGCGCATCCCGGTGCCGAACAGGCCCGACTGCGCCTGCGCCTGGCGCTGCTGGGCGCAGGCACCGTGCTGGCGCTGTGCGTGGTGCCCCTGCCGTTTTCCACCGTGGTGCCGGCCGTGGTGTGGTTGCCTGACGAGGCCCAGTTGCGCCCCGAGGTGGCCGGTTTCGTGGTCGAGATGCCGCGGGCCGACGGCGCCCAGGTCCAGCCCGGCGACCTGCTCGTGCGGCTGGAAAACCCCGAACTCCTGGCCCAGCGCGACCAGCTCGCCAGCCGGCTCGAAGGCCTGCGCGTCGAGCAGTTCCAGCAGCTGTTGCGCGACCCGAATGCGGCGCAGAACCTGGCCCTGGACGTCGAACGCGTGCAGGCCGAGATACAGCGCGCCGATGAACGCATCGAACGCCTGCAAGTGCGCGCTGCGCTGGCCGGCACGCTGACCATGCCGCGCCAGGGCGACCTGCTGGGCGCCTACGTGCGCCATGGCATCACGATAGGCCATGTGCTCGCGCCGGGCGAGCTGCGTGTGCGCGCCGCCGTGGCCGAGGCCGACGGCCACCTGGTGCGGCACCGCTCGCGTGGCGCCGAGGTGCGCCTGGCCGATGCGCCGGGGCAGGTGCTCGCGGCCATGCGCATTGGCGACGTGCCGTCGGCCACGCGCCAGCTGCCCAGCGCCGCATTGGCCGACCGCGGTGGTGGCCCCTATGCCATCGACCCGGCCGAAAGAGACGGCCTGCACACCTTGCAGCCGGTGTTCCTGGTGGACCTGAGCCTGCCCGGCCACGCACTGCAGCGCATCGGCGGCCGCGCCTGGGTGCGCTTCGACCACGGCATGGAGCCGCTGGCGCTGCAGGCCTATCGCCGCGCAGCGCAGCTCTTCCTGCAGCACTTTTCCCCGGCGGCCTAGCGTGAGCCACGCCGACATCCCCGTTCCCGGCCTGCTGTGGGGCGACTACCCGGAACGCCGGGTCGCGCCCCGCAAACTGGCCGAGCGCTGCACCGCGGCCCTGCGTGGTGCCACCGACCGCCTGGCCGACGCGGCAGGCGCGCTGATGCAATCGCGCGATGCCGCCTGGCTGGCCCGCGTGCGCGCGGCGCAGGCCGCGCTTGCACCCCAGTCCGACGATGCGGCTCTTCAGACCGTGCGCACGGCGCTGCTGCGTGGCGGCCTGTGCCCGGCGGCGCTGGTGCAGGCCTTGGCGCTGGCCGCGCAGGCTGCGCACCGGCACCTGGGCGTGCAGCCCTTTGACACGCAGTTGATCGCTGCGCGCGCCGTGCTCGAAGGCCGGCTTGCCGAAATGGCCACCGGCGAGGGCAAGACGCTGGCCGTGGCGCTGGCCGCCGCGGCCGGCGCGTTGGCGGGCATGCCGGTGCACGTGGTGACCGCCAACGACTACCTGGTGGCGCGCGACGCACAGAGCCTGCAGCCGCTGTATGCCGCGCTGGGCCTGGTGGTGGGCCGCGTGGTGCAGCCCGACGACGCCGCGGCCCGGGCGCGGGCCTACGCCTGCGACATCACCTACGTCACCGCCCAGGAACTGGTGTTCGACTACCTGCGCGACGGGCTGGGCACCGCGTCCGGCACGGCAGCGCGGCGGCGGCGCGACGCGTTGGCGGCGCCGCTGGCGCGCTTGCAGCCCGGGCCGGCCGCGCCGCCGCTGCTGCGCGGGCTGTGCATGGCCATCGTCGACGAGGCCGACGCGATCCTGATCGACGAAGCGCGCGTGCCGCTGATCCTGTCAGGCGTGGCCGACACGGCCGCCGCACAAGACCATGCCCACCATGCACTGCGTTATGCACGCACCCTGCACGAAGGCACCGACTTCCGGCTGGACGCCGCCACGCTCAAGGCCACGCTGACCGAAGACGGCCAAAGCCGGCTCGGCCGCGCGGCGGCGTCGCTGGCCGAAGCCTCCTCGTCTGCCGCCTGGCGCAGCCGCCTGCACCGCGAACACGCCGTGTGCACCGCGCTGGCCGCGTTGCACCTGCACCGGCGCGACCGTGACTACCTGGTGCGTGACGACAAGGTCCAAATCATCGACCAGGCCACCGGCCGCGTCGCTGCGGGGCGGGTCTGGTCCGGCGGGCTGCAGCAACTCATCGAACTGAAGGAAGGCTGCGCGCCCAGCCCCGCCATGGCCACGCTGGCGCAGCTGACCTTCCAGCGTTTCTTCCCGCGTTACCTGCGCCTGGGCGGCGTGAGCGGCACGCTGTGCGAGGCACGTTCCGAACTGCTGTCGACCTACGGGCTGTCGGTGCGCCGCGTGCCCTTGCGCCGGCGCTGCCAGCGCCGCGTGGGCGCCACGCGCCTGCACGCCGACCACCACGCGCTGTGGACTGCAGTCACCGAGCGTGTGGCGCAAGTGCACGCGCAGGACAGGCCGGTGCTGGTGGCCACCGACTCGGTGGCCGATGCACAGGCCTTGTCGGCGCGTCTGCATACCCGCGGCCTGCCGCACGCGCTGCTGCACGCCAGCAACGACGAGGCCGAGGCCGAGGTCGTGGCCCGCGCTGGCCAGCGCGGCGCCATCACCGTGACCACCAACATCGCCGGCCGCGGCACCGACATCGAACTCGGCCCCGGCGTGCCGGCCCTGGGCGGCCTGCACGTCATCTGCTGCCAGCTCAACAGCGCGCGCCGCATCGACCGCCAACTCGCCGGGCGTGCCGCGCGCCAGGGCGACGCGGGGTCGGTCGAGACCCTGCTCTCGCTGGACAGTGCGCTGCTGGCGCGGGCCTGGCCGGCACGCTGGCGCGCTGGCGCCCGCCGCATCGCCACGGCCCTGCCCTCCTGGGCCGTGCGCGCCCTGGCCCGTGCACCGCAATGGGCCGAAGAAAACAGCCAGCGTGAACAGCGCCGGCGCCTGATCGAAAGCGACGAACGCGCCGAACGCCAGCTGGGCTTCGGCGGGTCGTTGGAATGAAACCCGGCCCCACGGTCGGCCTGAGGACTGCCATGCCCAACCACCCCAAGCCTGCGCGCAGGTTCGCCCCTTTCCTCCCGGCCCGGCTGAAGCCGTGGCTGGCGCTCTCGATGGCGCTGCCGCTGGCCCTGCCGGCCGCGGCGACGCTGCCGCTGGGCTGCCTGATCGAGGCCGATCGCGTGGCCGAGGTCGGCAGCCCGGTCATCGGTGTCATCGACCGCGTCGAGGTCGAGCGTGGCGACCGCATCACCAAGGGCCAGGTGCTGGCTGTGCTGCGCGCGCCGGTCGAGCGCGCGTCGCTGAACGTGGCCAGTTCACGCGCCGACGCCAATGCCGAACTGCAGGCGGCCATGGCCGCTGCCAGCTTCAACCGCGAGCGGCTGGCGCGCGCCGATGACCTGTTCCGCCAGCAGTTCGTTTCCAGACAGGCGCTGGACCAGGCGCGCAGCGAGTCAGAGCTGTCCGAGCAAAAGCTCATCGCCGCGCAGGAACAGCGCCAGCTGTCGCGCCAGGAACGCGAGGTCGCGCAGGCCCAGGTGTGGCAGCGCGTCATCCGCAGCCCGATCGACGGCGTGGTGGCCGAGCGCTACGCGTCCGCAGGCGAGCGCGTGGACGACAAGCCCCTGCTGCGCATCGCCAAGGTGGACCCGCTGCGCGTGCAGCTGGTGGTGCCGGTGGCGATGTACCTGCAGGTGCAGCCAGGGGCTCAGTTCAAGGTGGTGCCTGAGTTGCCTGGCGCTGTGCCGGTGTCGGCCCGGGTGACGATGATCGACCGCGTCATCGACCCCGCCAGCAACACCTTCCGCGTGCACCTGGAGCTGCCCAACCCCAACGGCGCCCTGCCGGCCGGCCTGCGCTGCAAGGCGGAGTTCGAGGCCGCGGTGGCTGCAGCAGCCTCCCAGGCTCCGCAGACGGCCACCACGGCCGAGTTGTCGGGGCGCGTGCCGCATGAAGTGGCCAGGCGCACGCGGATGCCTGTGCCCGGTGCCACTGCCGTCAGCCAGACCGAGCGGGCTGCGCCGCCCCCCGCAGCAGACCCGCCGGCACGCCCGGCCGTGGCCGATGCCGCGGTGCCTGCGCGTGTGCCCCATGAATTGGCCAGGCGCGTGTGGGCGCGGACCTCGCCTGTGGTGGCCGTCAGCCCGGCTGAGTCTGTGGCACCGCCGACTGCCGATGCGCCGCTGCCTGCACGGGTCCCGCACGAAGTGGCCAGGCGCACACCCGCGCCGACCCCGGGTGTCGTCGTTGCCCACCTGAATTGAACGCCGTCGACTCGTCGCCCAGCGCACCGTGCCCCGAGCCCTCTTGCCCTTGCCAAAACGCCCACGCCTTCAGGTGGAGGAGCTTGAGCCGCGCATTCTTTTTTCGGCCGATGCCGCTGCACTGCTTGGCCTGAACGGCGGGCCGGGCGCGGCCCATGTGCGGGCGTTCGAACCCGCGCCCGTGGCTTTGGCCGTGGTGCGGCAGGCGAGCACGGCCGCTGAGCAGACAGGCCATGCACGCGAGATCGTCTTCATCGACAGCCGCGTGCCCGACGCGCTGCGCCTGGCTGACGAGCTGATGCGACAACGCCCCGACGGGCGCATGTTCGACATCGTGGTGCTGCAAGCCGACAGCGACGGTTTGGGCCAGATCACCCAGGCCCTGGCGTCTGAGCACAACCTGGCCGCCGTGCACATCATTTCGCACGGCGCGGCGGGCAGCCTGTGGCTGGGCAACACGCTGCTGGACGCCAGCGAGCTGGCCCGCGACGGCGCCCAGGTAACGGCCTGGGGAACGGCCCTGGCTGCCGACGGTGACCTGCTGCTGTACGGCTGCAATGTGGCCAGCGGCGCCGTGGGCGAAGCGTTTATCAACCAACTGGCGGTGTTGACGGGTGCCGACGTGGCGGCCAGCACCGACATCACGGGCAGTGCGGCACAAGGCGGCGACTGGGCGCTGGAAGCCCACAGCGGCACCATCGAAACGCCAACGATAGGCACAGCGCACGCGCTGGAAACTGTCTGGAGCGGGACCTTGGGACTGACCCCGCAAGGCGGCGAGACCCGCGTCAACAGCAACACCACAGGTTTGCAGTTCACCTCCAATTACGGCGGCGGCAGCACTGCGATGGACACCAGCGGAAACTATGTCGTCGTCTGGAACGACTTTCGCACCAATGCGGGCGACATCTACTTCCAGCGCTACCTCGCCGACGGCACGGCGCAGGGTGTCAACAGCTTGGCCAACACCACCACCGCCAACCTGCAAATTCAGGCCCAGGTGGCGATGGACAGCAGCGGCAACTTTGTGGTGGTGTGGGCCAGCAGCGGCCAGGACAACGGTGCCACCGATGGTGTCTACGCGCAGCGCTACAACGCCAGCGGCGTGGCGCAGGGCGGCGAGTTCCGCGTCAACACCACCACCGCCCTGAACCAGAACAATCCAACCGTGGCCATGTCGCCCAGCGGCGCATTTGTCGTGAGCTGGATGGATGACGCCGCTGACGGCAACGGTTCCGGCGTTTTTGCACAACGCTACAACGCCAGCGGCGTGGCCCAGGGCGGGCAGTTCCAGGTCAACACCAACACCAACGGGTTTCAGGGCTACTCCAGCGCCGCCATGGACTCGTCAGGCAACTTCGTGATCACCTGGGAAAGCGACCAAACCGGAAGCTTCGACATCTACGGACAACGCTACAACGCCAGCGGCGTGGCCCAAGGCAGTGAATTCCTTGTCAACACCACGACCGCGGGCACGCAGCAGAGCACTGCCGTCACCATGGACAGCAGTGGCAACTTCATCGTCGTGTGGGAATCAAGCACCCAAGACCCCGGCAGCAATTCCGGCATCTATGCCCAACGCTACAACGCCAGCGGCGTGGCCCAGGGCAGCGAGTTCCGGGTCAACACCAGCACAGCAAACGATCAGACCATCCCCGCCGTCGCAATGAACGCCGTGGGCGGGTTCATCGTCAGCTGGGGCAGCAACCTGCAAGACGGCAGCAACGCCGGTGTTTACGCGCAGGAGTTCAACGCCAGCGGGGTGGCGCAAGGCGCTGAAACAAGGGTCGCGACATCGACCACGAGCGATCAAACCTACCCTTCGGTGGCCTTTGCCGGCACCAAGGCCGTGGTGGCTTGGTACGGCAATGGCACCGTGGCGGGCCAGACCGACAGCGACGGTGTGTTCTTCCAGCGCTTCAACTCTGGCCCGGGCAGCTTCGTCGTCACCAACACCAACGACAGCGGTGCGGGTTCGCTGCGCCAGGCCATCACCGACGCCAACAACAGCCCGGGGCTGGACAACATCAGCTTCAACATTGCGGGCACTGGCATCCACACCATTGCACCGACCGCCGTGCTGCCGGCGATCAGCGATCCGGTGAACCTGGACGCCAGCACCGACGATAGCTTTGCCGCTAACGGCAACCGGCCGGCCATCATCCTGGACGGTAACAACGCCTTCACCGGCAGCGGCCTGGTGCTGAGCGGAACGGTCGGCGGAAGCACCATCCGCGGCTTGGTGATCCGCGATTTCACCGGCGACGGCATCGAGATTCAAGCCGGCTCCAGCAGCAATGCGATCGTGGGCAACTATCTCGGCAGCTTCGACGCCACGGGCGCCGCTGCCGCAGGGGAAGGCAACACTGGTGCCGGTGTGCGCGTAGCGGGCAACGCCAATACGATCGGCGGCACCACGACGGCTGATCGCAACCTGATGGGCGGCAACCAGTATGGGGTGCAAATCACCGGCGCTTCAGCCACCAACAACCTCGTGTTCGGCAACTACATTGGAACATCCGCATCGGGCAATTCGGCGCTGGGAAACACCACGACTGGGGTTCGAATTGCTGGTGGGGCGACGCTCAATACGCTTGGTGGATCAACCGCCGCATACCGGAACGTAATAGCAGCGAGTACTGCAGGTGATGGGATTGAGGTTACTGGCGAAACAAGCGATGGCAATATCGTCCGCGGCAACTGGATTGGCCTGGGTGCCGACGGGTTGACCGTGCTGGGCGCCAACGGAGACGGCCTGCGAATATCAATCGGGCCGGATGACTCGAGCGTCATCGACAATGTTTTGATCGGCAATGCCGGCAATGGGATTACGATCAACGGTGCCACCACGGGAACCGTAATTCAAGGCAATTTCATCGGCCGCGATTCGACTGGCACCGTCGCGACGGGCAATACCGGGTACGGAATTGAAATCTCCAGTACTGGATCAAGCAACACCATCGGTGGCACGACCTCAACCCAGCAAAATACGATTGTCGCTTCCGGCACGGGAGCAGTGAACACGGCTGGAATTGCACTGACAGGGACCGGTTCGAGCAACTCGATTCTTCGAAACACGATCTATGGAAACGCTGGCCTGGGCATCGACCTGGGCACCAGCGGCGTGACCGCCAACGACGCCGGCGACGGCGACAGCGGCGCCAACAACCTGCAGAACTTCCCGGTGCTGGCCACCGCGCGCACCGATGGCGCCGGAGCGTTGATCCTCAGCGGCACGCTGAACAGCACGGCCAGCAGCTACTTCCGCATCGAGTTCTTCGCCAACACCAGCCAAGACGGCACAGGCTACGGCGAAGGCCAGACCTATCTCGGTTTTGCCAATGTGCCCACCGATGGTGCGGGCAACGGCACGATCAGCACCACGCTGGCGGTGAACGTGGCGTTGGGCAGCTTCATCAGCGCCACCGCCACCAAGAGCAATGTCACCTACACCACGTTCACTGACACCTCGGAATTAGCACGCAATATTGCTGCGGTATCGACCACACAAGCCACGATCACGGTCGACACCACCAGCGAAGCGAGCGACGGCGACACCACCAGCTTGAGCACCCTGCAGGCCAACAAGGGCGCGGACGGTTTCATCAGCCTGCGTGAAGCCATCACCGCCGCCAACAACACCGCCAATGGCAGCGCAGCAGACAAAATCGCCTTCAGCATCAGTGGCGCTGGGCCCCACGTCATCAACCTGACCAGCGCTTTACCCACTATTTCTCAAGCTTTGAACATCGACGGCTTGAGCGAACCTGACTACGCCGGCACACCCGTGGTGCGAATCGACGGCGCTGCGGCCGGCTTCAGCGGCATCAGCATCGGCGCCAGCGGTGGCGGCAGCACGGTGCAGGGGCTGATGATCACTGGCTTCACGGTCGACGGCATCAATGTCGCTTCGGGTGCCAACAACGTGACCATTGCTGACAACTGGATCGGCACCGCCGGCACCGGCACCAGCGGCATCGGCAATGCCGGGGTTGGCAACAGCGACGACGGCATCGACATCGCTGGCTCAGACGCATTGATTTTGCGCAACGTCATCACCAACAGCGGCGACGAAGGTATCACCATCGTTGGTTCGGGCGTGACCAACCACCTCATCCAGGGCAACACCATTGGTCTGGACCCCGACGGCGCGAGTGGCGGTGGCAACACCGACGTCGGCCTGGCCATCATTTCTGGCACCGGCAATACGATTGGCGGCACGTCGGTTGCGGCACGCAATGTGATCTCAATGAACTGGGAAGGCATCGAGATCAACACCTCGAACAACCTGGTGCAGGGCAACTACATCGGCACCGACGCCGGCGGCAGCTTGAACCGTGGCAACCGTTTGGGCGACGGCGTGCAGGTGCAGGGCAGTTCAACCAACAACGCCATTGGCGGCACGGCGGCCGGGGCCGGTAACCTGGTCGCCTATAACGCCGGCAGTGGCATCAATGTCGTCAACGGCAGCGCTGACGCTGTGCTGGGCAATGCGGTTCATTCCAATAGCCTCATCGGCATCAACCTGGGCACTGCCGGTGTGACTGCCAATGACGTTGGCGATGCCGATGCAGGCGCCAACAACCTGCAGAACTTCCCCGTGCTGGCCACGGCACGCAGCAATGCCAGCAACCAGTTGATTTTGACCGGCACACTCAACAG
>JANNWL010000212.1:0-14372 GCA_031414735.1 Burkholderiales bacterium
CCCATCCCCTTACCCGCTGCGCCCTTGGATGGGCCAATACGGCACGCACATCGCCCACAGGCTGGGCACGCCCGTGCACGGCAACCTGCCGGCCATGGCCGACGCAGCGGTGCAGCGCTTTGCGGCGCAAACGGCGTTCACCACCGTCATGCCCAATGGCATGTACGGCAGCCTCAGCTACGCCCAGGTCGGCGAGATGAGCAACGCCTTCGCGGCCTACCTGCGCGAGGACCTCAAGCTGCAAGCCGGCGACCGCGTGGCGCTGCAGATGCCCAACTGCCTGGCTTACCCTGTCGTGCTGCTGGGCGTGCTGAAGGCCGGCTGCGTGGCCGTCAACACCAACCCGCTGTACACGGCGGCCGAGATGGTGCACCAGTTCAACGACAGCGGCGCCAAGGCCGTTGTCGTGGTCGACATGTTCGCCGACAAGCTCGAACAAGCGTTGCCGAACACGGGCGTCAAGCACGTGGTGTTGACGCGGGTGAGCGAGTTCTTCCCGGCGGTCGTGGGCCCCATCGTGCGCGGTGTGATGAAGCACTGGAACAAGCTCATCCCCAAGCACGGTTTGACCTTCACTTCGCTGCCCGACGCCTTGGCCCAGGGCCGCACTCATGACCCACATTCGGCGTCAAAGGTCGCCAGCTACAGCCGCGACCTGACCCACGACAGCCTGGCCCTGCTGCAGTACACCGGCGGCACCACCGGCGTGGCCAAGGGCGCGATGCTCAGCCACGGCAACCTGCTGTGGAACCTGTCGCAGATGCGCGCCATGTCGGCCAGCCACATCGCCGACGGCCGCGAGGTGGTGCTGACCGCCTTGCCGCTGTACCACGTGTTCGCCTTCACCGTGAACTTCCTGTGCATGTTCGACGCCGGCGCGCGCAACATTCTGGTGCCCAACCCGCGGCCCATCCAGAACCTGCAGCGCGCTTTCGAGAACTACCCCATCACCTGGGTCACGGGCGTCAACACGCTTTACAACGCACTGCTGTGTGAAGAGTGGTTCACTGCCTTCCCGCCCAAGCACCTGAAGGCCGCTGGCGGCGGCGGTGCCGCCATGCACCACGCGGTGGTCGAACGCTTCGAGGCCGTCACCGGCGCGCCGCTGGTCGAGGGCTACGGCCTCACCGAGTCCAGCCCCGTGGTCTGCTTCCAGCCGCTCAACGCCAAGCGCCAGCGCGACAGCATCGGCATCCCCGCGCCCATGACGGAGGTGCGCCTGGTCGACGACCGCGGCTTCGATGTGCCGCTGGGCCAGCCCGGCGAACTGTTGGCGCGCGGCCCGCAGGTCATGCAGGGCTACTGGCAGCGCCCCGCGGACACGGCCCAGGTGCTGAAGGACGGCTGGCTGTACACCGGTGACGTGGCGGTGATGGACGAACACGGCACTTTCCGCATCGTCGACCGCAAGAAGGACATGATCCTGGTCAGCGGTTTCAACGTCTACCCGAACGAGATCGAAGATGTGCTGTCACGCCACCCCAAGGTGCTGGAAGCCGCGGTGGTGGGCCTGCCCGATGCCAAGACCGGCGAAGCCGTGCATGCGCACGTCGTCAAGCGCGATGCCAGCCTGACCAGCGAGGAACTGCTGGCCCACTGCCGCACCTTGCTGACCGGCTACAAGCTGCCGGCCCGCGTGCACTTTCGCGACGAGCTGCCCAAGACCGCGGTGGGCAAGATCCTGCGCCGCGAACTGCGCCCGGCGGCCCCCGCCAAGACCACCACGCCTGCAGCCTAAAGCGGAGCCCGCCACCATGTTGTCCGATACCGAAACCAAATTGCTGGGCGTGATGATGATGGTCATCATGCTGGGCATGGGCGCCAGCCTCACCTTCAAGGACTTCGCCATCGCGCTGCGCAAGCCCGCGGGGGTGGGCATCGGCCTGGTCACCACCTATGTGCTGACGCCTTTCGTGGGCTATGCGCTGGCCACGCTGCTGAAGCTGCCGCCGGCCTACGCGGTGGGCCTGATCCTCATGGCCTGCCTGCCGGGCGGCACCACCAGCAACATCTTCAACTACTTCAGTAAGGGCGTGCTCAGCTTGTCTATCCTGATGACCATCGTCTCGACGCTGTTCGCGGTGGTGCTGGTGCCCCTGGCGCTGGGCATTTTCTCGGCCGGCATCGAAGGCGAGTGGCAGATTCCGCCGGGCAACGTGGCCCAGGTGCTGGTGGTGCTCTTGGTGCCCACCGTCATCGGCATGCTGCTGCGCAAGTGGAATGCCAACGTGGGCGCGGTGATCGAGATGGTTGGCGGCGCGCTGGGCATCGTCGTGATCCTGTTCCTGGTCGTGAGCTGGATCCCCCGCAACATCGGCCTGCTGGCCACCACGCCTGCCGAGGTCTACATCGGCGCCATCGGCCTGGGGCTGGTCGGCTTTCTCGTCGGCTACACCTTCGCCCGCCTGGTGCGCCAGGACAAGCGCCGCAGCCGCACCATTGCGCTGGAGACCGGCATCCAGAACGGCCCGCTGGGCGTACTCATCGTGCTGCTGACTTTCGAGGGCACGCGCCAGCAGGAAGTGCTGCTGATCCCTGTGCTGTATTCGCTGTTCATCGTGCTCACCAGCAGCGTGGTGACGGTCTGGTTCAGGCGCATCAGCCAGCGCGAAGAAGCCGCGCGCGACAACGCCAAGATCGGCGCGCTGGCCGCGGCCTGATCCGCGCATGGCCGAGGCAGGGCGCCCGGCCTCAGCCCGTTGCAGGCGGCGGCGAGTTGGCTAAAGTCGTGGCACCGCTGCTGATGTCACCCGTCCATGACCACCCGACCAGACCTTCCCGCCTTGCTCCGCGCCATGCCCAAGGCCGAGCTGCACATCCACATCGAAGGCTCGCTCGAACCCGAGTTGATCTTCAAGCTGGCCCAGCGCAATGGTGTGGCGCTGCCTTATGCCAGCGTCGAGGCCCTGCGTGCGGCCTATGCCTTCACCGACCTGCAGAGCTTTCTGGACATCTACTACGCCGGGGCCAGCGTGCTGCTGAAGGAGCAGGACTTCTTCGACATGGCTTGGGCGTACTTTGAACGCGCCGCAGTCGACCACGTGGTTCGCGCCGAGTTGTTCTTCGACCCGCAGACGCACACCGACCGCGGTGTGGAGATAGTCACCGTCATCAACGGCCTGTCGCGCGCTTGCCGATTGGCGCAGGCTGAGCTGGGTATCAGCGCGGACTTGATCCTGTGTTTCCTGCGCCACCTGAGCGAAGACGCGGCGCTGGCCACGCTGGAGCAAGCCTTGCCGCACCGCGCGCAGTTCATCGGCGTGGGGCTGGACAGCAGTGAGCGTGGCCACCCGCCCGAGAAGTTCGCCCGAGCCTTCGCACGCGCCCGCGAGCTGGGGCTGCACGTCGTGGCCCATGCCGGTGAAGAGGGTCCGCCCGAGTACATCTGGAACGCGCTGGACGTGCTGAAGGTCCAGCGCATCGACCACGGCGTGCGTTGCCTGGAAGACGCCGCGCTGGTGCAGCGTTTGGCGGCAGAGCGCATGCCGCTCACGGTGTGTCCGCTGTCCAACGTGAAGCTGTGTGTGTTCAAGACGATGGCCGAGCACAACCTGCCGGCGCTGCTGGAGGCGGGCTTGTGCGTGACGATCAACAGCGACGACCCGGCTTACTTTGGTGGCTACATCAACGACAACTTCGTGCAGACCTTTGCCGCGCTGCCGCAGTTGACCGCGCAGCACGCTTACGCGCTGGCTGCCAACAGTTTTGAGGCCAGCTTCGCCCCCGCGGCGGACAAGGCGCGCTGGCTGGCGGCGCTGGACGAGGCCTTCGCCCGCGCCGCCTGAGGCCGGCGCCTCAGGAGACGAAGGCGCCCGCGCCCGGGCCGGCGTAGAAGGCGTAGGCGTCCATCCCCAGGTCGCCGTAGGTCAGGCTGTCGTGGATGCGCACCCCACGTGCGCCCGGCCCCGCCGCGCCCGCGGCCACGAACCAGGGCAGCAGGTGTTCGTCGCTCGGGTGCATCAGCTCGGCGAAAGGCGCCTGTGCCCGGTAGTCGAACAACGCCGCCCAGTCGCCCGCTGCGGCACGCGCCGCCCACCAGTCGCGGAATGCCGTGCTCTCGGGCGTGGCCGGCGCGTCCACTGGCGGGGGCGCGCCTGCGCTGCCGAATACGCGCCGCAGGTTGTGCGTGATGCTGCCGCTGCCCATCACCAGCACGCCTTCGTCGGCCAGGGGTGCCAGTGCGGCGCCCAGCTCGAACAGCTTGGCCGGCGACCAGTCAGCCGGCCAGGCCATCGGCAGCACCGGGACGTCGGCCTGCGGGAACAGGTACCGCAGCGGGGTCCAGATGCCGTGGTCCAGCCCGCCCTCGTCAACTTGGTGGACGCGGATGCTGCGGGCCTGCAACAGCGCGTCGACGCGTGCGGCCAGCTCCGGCGCACCGGGCGCGTCGTAGCGCAAGGTGTGTAGCTTGGGGTCGAAGCCACCGAAGTCGTAGACCGCCTCGTGCTGCCTTGCGGCCAGCAGCACGGGCTGGCGCGCCAGGCTGTGCGCACTGACGGCCAGGATGGCAAGCGGTGCGCCGCCGTGCGCGGTCATGTCCGCACCCAGGCGTTGCATGAACGCGCCGGCCTCGCGCGGCTCGAGTGCCGTCATCGGCGAGCCATGCGAAATGAAGAGCGGGGGCAGGGTGGTGTGCATGCCGCAATTGAAGCACCGGCGCCGCGCCCGTGGGTTCAGCCGGCTTGCACGGTCAATTCAGTACGTGGCGGCTGGCGCCTGTGGCTTGGGGTACCGTCCACGCATGCCTGACATCCGCCCCCCCTCCATCGCCGCGCTGGCCTGGCGCCAGACCTTGCGTGACTTCCGTGCCGGTGAACTGCGCCTGCTGGCCCTGGCTGTGCTGCTGGCCGTGGCCGCGCTGACGGCGGTGGGCTTTTTCGCCGACCGGCTCAGCGGCGGCCTGCAACGTGACGCGCGCCAGCTGCTGGGCGGCGATGCGGTGGTCGGCAGCGACCGCGCCACGCCACCGGAACTGGTCGCCCAGGCCCGGGCCATGGGTCTGCGCACGGCGGAGACGGTGTCCTTCCCCAGCATGGCCCGCGCCCCGGAAGCACAGGGCGGTGCCACGCGGCTGGTGGCGGTGAAGTCGGTCAGCAGCAGCTACCCCTTGCGCGGTCGGCTGGAGCTGAAGGAACGCAGTGACGGCCCGTCCCTCACCGTGGCCGCCGCGCCCGAGCCCGGCACGGTGTGGGTCGACGTGGCCTTGCTCGACGCCCTGCAGCTCGCACCCGGCGGCACGCTGCTGTTGGGCGACGCGGCGCTGACGATCGCCCGCCTCATCGTCATCGAGCCCGACCGCGGTGCGGGCTTCTCCAGTTTCTCGCCGCGCGTGATGCTCAACGAGGCCGACCTGGCCGCCACCGGCCTGGTGCAGCCCGCCAGCCGCCTGAGCTACCGGTTGGTGGTGGCCGCGCCCGATGGCGTGGCGGCCAGCCGGGGCGATGCGATGGTGCGCGGGTTCACGGCCGCGGCACGGGAAACGATCAAGTCGACTCCCCTGCGCGGCGTGCGCGTGGAGTCGCTGGAAAGCGGCCGCCCCGAGATGAAGCAGACGCTGGACCGCGCCGAGAAATTCCTGAATCTGGTGGCGTTGCTGTCGGCCCTGCTGGCCGCCGTGGCGGTGGGCATTGCGGCGCGCGACTTCGCATCGCGCCACCTCGACGACTGCGCCATGCTGCGTGTGCTGGGCCTGTCGCAGCGGCGCATTGCCGGCGCCTACACGCTGGAGTTCGCGTTGGTGGGCCTGCTGGCCAGCCTGGGCGGGGTGCTCATCGGCTGGGCCATCCATCACGTGTTTGTGCTGCTGCTGGCCGGGCTGGTGCAGGGCTCGCTGCCCGCGCCTTCACTGTGGCCGGCGGCCTTTGGCCTGGGTGTGGGCATGACGCTGCTGCTGGGCTTCGGCCTGCCGCCCGTGCTGCAGCTGGCGCGGGTGCCGCCGCTGCGCGTCATACGGCGTGACGTGGGCGGCATGAAGGCCGCGTCGGTGGGCGTGCTGGCGGCCGGCACCCTGGGCTTTGTCGCGCTGCTGCTGGCGGTGTCGTCAGACGTCAAGCTGGGCGCGATCGCCGTGGGCGGTTTTGCCGCCGCCGTGGCGGTGTTCGCGCTGGCGGCGTGGGCGGCGGTGTCGTTGCTAAAACGCGCCGTGCCCGGCGCCAGCGCGCCGCGTTGGCTGGTCTTGGCCACGCGACAGATTGCTGCCCGCCCGGCCTTCGCCGTGCTCCAGGTCTCGGCCCTCGCCGTGGGCCTGCTGGCCCTGGTGCTGCTGGTGCTGCTGCGCACCGACCTCATCAGCAGCTGGCGCCAGGCCACGCCGGCCGACGCGCCCAACCGCTTCGTCATCAACCTGCAGCCCGACCAGGAAGCGCCGTTCAAAGCGGTGCTGGCCGAGGCCGGCGTGGCCAAGTACGACTGGTTCCCCATGATCCGCGGCCGGCTGGTGGCGGTGAACGGGCAGGTGGTGCAGCCCAAGGACTTTGGCGACGAGCGCGCCGCACGGCTGGTGGAACGCGAGTTCAACCTCAGTCACAGCGCCAACAACCCCGCGCACAACGAGGTCGTGGCCGGGCGCTGGACGGCGAATGAGGCCGACGGCCTGTCGGTCGAAGACGGCCTGGCCCTGCAGTTGGGCCTGAAGCTGGGCGACACGCTGCGCTTCGACATCGGCGGGCAGCTGAAGGAGGCCCGCATCACCAGCCTGCGCAAGGTGGACTGGGGCTCGATGCGCGTCAACTTCTTCGTCATCTTCCCGGTGGCCGACATGACTGACGTGCCCGTCACCTACATCAGCGCCTTCAAGGCCCCGGCCGTGGCCGGCTTCGACAACCGCCTGAGCCGCGACTTCCCGAACATCACCAACGTCGACGTGTCGGCGAGCATCGCGCAGGTGCAGCGCGTGCTGGACCAAGTGATCCGGGCGGTGGAGTTCCTCTTCGGCTTCACGCTCGTGGCCGGGCTGGTGGTGTTGTTTGCGGCCGTCACGGCCACGCGCGAGGCGCGCTCGCGCGAGTTCGCCATCATGCGGGCGCTGGGTGCGGGGGGGCGCCTGCTGGCCCAGGTGCAGCGTGCCGAGTTGCTGGGTGTCGGCGCGCTGGCCGGCCTGTTGGCCTCGGTGGCCGCCATGGCCGTGGGCTGGTTGCTGGCGCGCTTCGTGTTCGAGTTCGCCTGGCAGCCCGTGTGGTGGGTGCCGCTGGCGGGTGCCGCTGCGGGCGCCGTGCTGGCCCTGGGTGCCGGTTGGTGGGGCCTGCGCGAGGTGCTGCGCCGGCCGGTCATCGAGACATTGCGGCGCGTCGGGGCGGTGTAACACTGCCGCGTCCAGGGGCGCGGCGTTCAGGCCGTCATCACGCGTCTATCAGACCCATGTCGGCACTGCTCATCAGCGCTTCGATGTCCATCAGGATCAGCATGCGTTCGCTCTTGTCGTCGCCCTGGCCGGTCTTGATGGTGCCGATGCCGGTGATGTAGGCCGAGTCGACCGACGAGGCCAGCTCAGGCGCGGGCTTGATGCCGTCGCTGCCGAGTTGCAGCACGTCGGAGACCGAATCCACCACCGCGCCGACAACTCGGCCGCGCACGTTGAGCACCACCACGACGGTGAAGCCGTTGTATTCGACGCTCTCGCAGCCCAGCTTCACGCGCAGGTCGATGATGGGCACGATGACGCCGCGCAGGTTGACCACGCCCTTGATGAAGGCCGGTGCGTTGGCAATGCGCGTGGGTTGTTCGTAGGAGCGAATTTCCTGCACGCGCAGGATGTCGATGCCGTATTCCTCTTCGCCCAGGCGGAAGGTCAGGAACTCGCCGCCCGCGGCAGTGCGCCCTGGGCTGGAGCCGTCGCCGCGCGCCGCACCGGGTGCGGAGGAGTGACGGGCGGCTTCGGCGCGGTTGTGGACTTGGGAAGAGGCGGGAGCTTCAGCGATCATTTCCATGGGGATTCCTCAGGCGGCTGGGGTGTGGCTACTTGGATATCGGCGACGGCTGTCCAGGCTTGAGTGCCTGGGTCCGTGAGATTCAGAAAGATTCCCAGTCGCCCTCGGCCACCACCGACGTGAGCACCGGCGCCTTGGCGGCGACGGCGGGGGCCGGGGCGAACTTGGGCGCAGGGCGGGGCGCGCTGCTGTCCTTGCGTGCCTTGGCCAGGGCTTGTGCGGCCACGGCCTTGGCCGGCATGGCTGCGGGTGGCCTGGGGCCGTGGGTGGGCGCCGGTCGGGCAGGAGGACTCGAAGGCGTGACCCGGGCGGTGACGCTGCCTTCAGTGGCGGCGACGCGGAACGCGCCGACCACGGCGGACAGGTGGCGTGACTGCTCGCGCAGCGACTCGGCCGCGGCGGCCGACTCTTCCACCAGCGCGGCGTTCTGCTGCGTGGCCTGGTCGAGTTGCGACACCGACTGGTTGACCTGGGCGATGCCCTGGCTCTGCTCGGCGGTGGCCGCGCTGATCTCGCCCACGATGTCGGCCACGCGCTGCACGCTGGCCACGATTTCCTGCATGGTCGCGCCTGCATCGGCGACCAGGCGCGAGCCGGTGTCCACTTTCTCGACGCTGGCGCCGATCAGCGCCTTGATTTCGCGTGCCGCTTCGGCCGAGCGCTGCGCCAGGTTGCGCACCTCGCTGGCCACGACGGCAAAGCCGCGGCCCTGTTCGCCGGCACGCGCCGCTTCCACCGCCGCGTTGAGCGCCAGGATGTTGGTCTGGAAGGCGATGCCGTCGATGGTGCCGATGATGTCGGCGATCTTCTTGCTGGCGTGGTGGATGCCGTCCATGGTGGTGACGACCTGCGCCACCACCTCGCCGCCGCGCCCGGCCACGCCAGCGGCGGAAGAGGCCAGCTGGTTGGCCTGGCGCGCCGAGTCGGCGCTTTGCCTGACGGTGCCGGTGAGCTGCTCCATCGACGACGCCACCTGCTGCAGGCTGGCCGCCGTCTGCTCGGTGCGGTGGCTCAGGTCGGCGTTGCCGCTGGCGATTTCGCCGCTGGCAGTACCGATGCTGTCGGTGGCCGATCGCACGCGACCCATCGTGTCACCGAGCGACTGTTGCAGGCTGGCCAGCGCAGCCTGCAGCGTCGCAAATTCGCCGCCGCCTGCGGTTTCCGGCGTTCCGGTGAGGTCGCCTGCAGCCAGTGCCAGGGCCTTGCGTTCGGCGACTTGCAGTTGCTCGGCCAGCGTGGTGGCCGTGCGCCACAGCAGCACCAGGCAGGCCCCCAGGGCCGCGCCACCAATCAAGGCAGCCCAGCCCGGGCTGGCAGGCATCGCGACTTGGCTGCCGGGCGCAAGAGCCAAGTAGGCAGCCACGCCCAGGGCGAGCAGTGCGATGGCGCCGCCGAAGTTCAGCAGCAGTCTGGAGTGCAGTGTCATCGTGGATGCTTTTGAGGTGAGGTCAAGGGTGACTGGCGGCCTAATGCCGTGAACGCCGTACCAGCGCGCCGACATCGAGGATCAGCGCCACGCGGCCGTCGCCCATGATGGTCGCGCCCGACATGTCGTCGACCTTGCGGTAGTTGCTCTCCAGGTTCTTCACCACGACCTGTTGCTGACCCAGCAGGGAGTCCACCAGCAGGGCGACGCGGCCGCCCTCGGCTTCGACGACAACCATGATGTTGCTCGTCTGCCCGTGGTCGAAGCGCGGCACGTTGAACAGGCGTTCCAGGTCCAGCACCGGCATGTAGTCGTCGCGCACCTCCACCACGCGGCCGCTGCCGCCTATCGTCTTGATCAGCCCGGGCTGCACCTGGAAGGACTCGACCACGCTGTTCAGCGGCAGGATGTAGACCTCTTCGCCGACACCCACGCTCATGCCGTCCATGATGGCCAGGGTGAGCGGCAGACGCACGCGCACCGTCATGCCGTAGCCCTCGGCGCTGTCGATCTCGACCGTGCCGCCCAGCGCGGTGATGTTCTTCTTAACCACGTCCATGCCCACGCCGCGGCCGGACACGTCGGTGACGACCTCGGCCGTGGAGAAGCCCGGTGCGAAGATCAGGCTCCACACGTCGGCGTCGGCCATGGTGTCGGGCGCGTCGATGCCCCTTTCTCGCGCCTTGGCGATGAGCTTGCCGCGGTTCAGGCCCTTGCCGTCGTCGCGCACCTCGATGACGATGCTGCCGCCCTGGTGGCTGGCGCGCAGGCTGATCGTGCCGTGCTCGGGCTTGCCCTTGGCCAGGCGTTCGGCGGGCAGCTCGATGCCGTGGTCGCAGCTGTTGCGCACCAGGTGGGTCAGTGGGTCGGTGATCTTTTCCACCAGGCCTTTGTCGAGCTCGGTCGACTCGCCGATCTGCACCATCTCGACCTTTTTGTTCAGCTTGGCCGCGAGGTCGCGCAGCATGCGCGGGAAGCGGTTGAAGACCAGGCTCATCGGGATCATGCGGATCGACATCACCGCTTCTTGCAGGTCGCGCGTGTTGCGTTCCAGGTCGGCCAGGCCTTTGGCCAGTTGCTGGTACAGCCCCGTGTCGATGGCCTTGCCGTTCTGCGCCAGCATGGCCTGGGTGATGACGAGTTCGCCGACCAGGTTGATGAGCTGATCAACCTTTTCCACCGACACGCGCAGCGTGCTCGATTCCGCCGGTGCGGCCGCAGCAGTGGCGACCTTGTCGACCCTGGCGGCAGCCGCGGCGTGGGGCGATGGCGTCGGGGCCGCCACCGGCGCTGCCGCGGGCGCGCTGACGCTGGCGGGCGCGCCGGGCGCGTCGTCGAAGAAGCCGTAGCTCGGGTCGGGCGCGGCGACCTGCTCGGGCGCGGGTGCGCCGGGTGCGCCTTCGTGGAAGCCATAGCCCGCCGTCAGCGGCAGCAGCTTGACCTGCTCGCGCGCCACGTGGAAGCTGAAGAGATCCAGCAGTTCACTGTCCTCAGACGCCGTCACCACCTTGAAGCGGCGCATGCCGTCGGCGTCGCGCCCGGCGTCCAGCGGCTCGATGGTGCCCAGGTCGGTGATTTCCTTGAACAGCTCCACCAGGTTGTCCGCCGTGGCCGGGTCGTCCAGCGGACCCACCGTCAGTTCCAGGGAACGCAGACCCGGCGCTGCAGCCGGTGCCGCGGTGACCGCAGCCGGTGCGGGCGTCGGCGCAGGTGCTGCAACGACCACGGGCGCAGGCGCTGCAGGTGCCGCACCCGGCCCGCCGAGCTGGCCGCGTATGGTGGCCAGCAGCGCGCTGGTGTCGACCGCGCCGGCACCGTTGCCCTGGTGGCGCGCGAGCTGGGCTTTCAGCGCGTCGCCCGACTGCAGCAGCACGTCGACCATGGCCGCGGTGGGCGTCAGCTCGTGGCGGCGCAGTTTGTCCAGCAGCGTTTCCATTTGGTGCGTCAGCTCGGCCACGTCGGCGAAGCCGAAGGTCGCCGCGCCGCCCTTGACCGAATGCGCACAACGGAAGATGGCGTTCAGCTCTTCGTCGTCGGCGGTCTCCAGGTCCAGGTTGAGCAGCATCTGCTCCATGGTTTCCAGGTTCTCGCCGGCTTCCTCGAAGAAGACTTGGTAGAACTGGCTCAGGTCGATACCGGCGTTTTCGCTGGCGCTGCTCATTTCACCCATGGGGGTACTCCTGGACGGGGGGTTGACGCGATTCAGCAGCTGAATTCAGCGAATGACTTTGCCGATGACTTCGACCAGCTTGGCCGGGTCGAAGGGCTTCACCAGCCAACCCGTGGCACCCGCGGCGCGGCCGGCCTGTTTCATCTGGTCGCTGCTCTCGGTGGTGAGGATGAGGATTGGCGTGGTCTTGAACTTCGGGTTCTCGCGCAGCTTCTTGGTCAGGCCGATGCCGTCCAGCCGTGGCATGTTCTGGTCGGTCAGCACGAGGTTGAAGTCGCGGCTGTTGGCCTTCTCGTAGGCGTCTTGCCCGTCGACGGCCTCGACCACGTTGAAGCCGGCGTTCTTCAGGGTGAAGGACACCATCTGGCGCATCGAGGCGCTGTCGTCTACGGCAAGGATGGAATGCATGATGAGGGTCTTTCTGGGGTCGGAATGCGGTGCGGGGGGCGGGTCAGCTCAGAACAGTTCAACAGAGCCGGCGTCCATTTCGTCCTGCGTCACCGGGTTGGGGCGCAGGGGGGCTTCTTCGAGCAGGCCGGGGTCGTCGTCGTCGTCGTCGCCGGCAAACACGTCGCGGCCCAGCCGGTCGACGCAACTGCGCAGGCGCTGGCTGGTGTGGGCGATGAGCTGGGTCGCCAGGTCCTGGAACTGCAGCGCGGTGATGGCGCTGCCCAAGGTGCTGCGCAGGTCGCGCATCGCGGCGGGTTCGGCAGCGGAGCCGGCTTCGTGCACGGCGTCAAGGTGGCGTGTGGCGCCGGCAAAGTGGCCGATGAGGGCGCTGCTGGCGTCGTCGAGCAGGCGCTGCAGACGTTCGAGGTCGTTGCTGGCCACCATCAGGTGGTCCTGCAGGTCGGCAGCAGCCAGCAGCGTCATTGCGGTGGGGGCTGGCATCGCGGCGGCATCCTGGGCCTGCATCGGGTCTCCTCGGGGTGGTGTGGGCGGCTTCGCCCCGTCCGGTGGACGCGGGTCTGTCGTCATGAGGTTGTCGGCACGCCGGACCCGGACATTGAGGGAATCTTGCAGATGCTTTGACATACTGACGCGCATGAACGATGCCCGCCCGCAGATTCGCCTGCTCCACGTCGAGGACTCCGAGCCCGACCACATCCTGGCCCTGGCCTACCTGGAACGTGACGGCATGCTGGTTCACGCGCGCCGGGTCGAGTCCCGCGCCGCCTTCATCAGCGCCCTGGCCGAGCCCTGGGACGCCGTGCTGTCCGACTACTACCTGCCCGGTTTCACCGGCCTGGAGGCGCTGCAGCTGCTGCGCGACAGCGGTCTGGCGCTGCCCTTCATCCTGGTGTCGGGCCAGATTGGCGAGCTGACGGCGGTCGAGGCCATGCGCAACGGCGCCAGCGATTACCTGCTCAAGGAAAACCTGTCGCGCCTGGGCCCGGCGCTGGAAAATGCCATCGCCGCCGGCGAGGGCCGCCGCGCGCGGTTGGCGGCCGACCGTGAACTGGCGCTGTCACGCCAGCGCCTGTCCGAGCTGGCGCGGCACCTGCAAACCAGCGTCGAGGCCGAACGCTCGGCAATCGCCCGCGAGATCCACGACGACGTGGGCGGCTCGCTCACCGCACTGAAGTTCGAGCTGGACTGGGTGCGCCGCCATGCCCGCGCTGACGATGCCAGCGAACTGCAGATGCACCTGGGGTCGGCGCTGGAACTCGTCACCCACGCCATCGATTCCAGCCAGCGCATCATGCAGAACTTGCGCCCGGCCATCCTTGAACAGGGCCTCGTGGCGGCGCTGCAGTGGATGACCAGCAGCTTCGCGCGGCGCACCGGCATCGCCTGCGAATTCCGCACCGGCCGCGAGCGTGATGCACAGCACGAACGGCTCAACCCGCAGCAGCGCCTGCGCCTGCCACCCGGCGTGCCGCTGGTGGCCTACCGCACGGCGCAAGAAGCACTCACCAACGCCAGCAAGCACGCCCAGGCCAGCAAGGTGGTGGTGGACCTGTCGTTCTCGGCCGGTGTGCTGTCGCTCGAGGTGACTGACAACGGCCGCGGCCTGGATGCGAGCGAGCTGGAAAAGAGCGGCAGCTTCGGCATCCGCGGCTTGCACGAACGCGCCTCCACCGTGGGCGGCTGGGTCGACCTGAGCAGCAGCCCGGCGGGGACGACGCTGATCCTGTCGGTGCCCCTGGACGTTGCCAGCGGGCCGGTGACCGAGGCCGGCGACAATCTCGACGACGAATCGTCGGCCTGGAGTCCACTTTGAATCACCTGCTGGTTCCTGCGACGCAATGATCGACGTCATCCTCTGCGACGACCACGCGCTGATCCGCCGCGGCATCCGTGACACGCTGTCCGACGCCAGCGACATCCGCGTCGTCGGCGAGGCTGGTGACTACAGCGAGCTGCGCGGCCTGCTGCGCGCGCTGGGCAGCAGCGGGTTGGAGCCGCTGCGCGCCACGCCTTGTGACGTGTTGGTGCTGGACATCAACCTGCCGGGCCGTAGCGGGCTGGACGCACTGCAGGCGCTGAAGGACGAAGGCTCGCCAGTCAAGGTGCTGGTGGTCAGCATGTACCCGGAAGACCAGTACGCCATACGCGCCCTGCGTGCCGGCGCCTACGGCTACGTCAACAAGGGCGGCGACCCGCAACTGCTGGTGCACGCTGTTCGCACAGTGGCCCAGGGGCGCAAGTACGTCACCCCCGAAATCGCGCAGATGCTCGTCGAAAGCCTGACCGCGCCGGCCAATGAAAGTCTGCACAGCAAGCTCAGCGACCGCGAACTGCAGACGCTGGTGATGATTGCTTCAGGCAAGCGCCTGGCCGACATCGCCGAGGCGCTGACGCTGAGCCCCAAGACGGTGTCGGTGTACCGCGCCCGGGTGTTGGAAAA
>JANNWL010000213.1:0-2224 GCA_031414735.1 Burkholderiales bacterium
CGCCGACACCATCTACCACCCGGTGGGCAGTTGCCGCATGGGGCCCGGCGCCGACGACGTGGTCGACGCCGAATTGCGCGTGCACGGCCTGCAGGGGCTGCGCGTGGTGGATGCGTCGATCATGCCGAGCATCGTTTCGGGCAACACGACGGCGCCGACGATCATGATTGCCGAGAAGGCCGCCGACATGATTCGTGCGGCAGGCTGAAAAGGACGCAACGATGCGCGAAATCGATTTTGACATCCGCGGCGAGCACATCACGCTCGACGCCTTGCTCAAGGCCACCGGCCTGGCACCCAGCGGCGGCGGCGCCAAAGGCATGGTCACCACGGGCAAGGTGCAGGTCGACGGCCAGATGGAAACCCGCCGCGGCTGCAAACTGCGCCCGGGCCAGGTGGTGGCTGTCGCCGGCACCCGGGTGCGGCTGGGCGCTGCGGCGGCACCCGATGGGCCCGTGAGCGCCCCCATAAACGAGTAGCCCCTCTCACGTTGCCGGGAGAGGGGCTGACGGCCTGGGCCGCCTGTGGGGCTCTGGAGATATGAGGTCCAGGGCCCCTGACGCGCAGTGACTGCGCCATCGGTGTTGTCTGCAGTGCAGACGCCCTCAGCATAGGCCCGTGCCCAGTCGGGCACAAGGTGCTTTACATGCGGGACCTCAGGTTCCAAGGCGCACGAACGAAGCGCGGATCAGGCGGGTGCCTGCAACTGCGCCACGATCGCCTCGACCCGCGCCTCGATATCGGCGTCCATGCGGATCGTGCGGCCCCATTCACGCGCCGTTTCGCCGGGCCACTTGTTGGTGGCGTCCAGCCCCATCTTGCCGCCCAGGCCGCTGACGGGCGACGCAAAGTCCAGGTAGTCGATCGGCGTGTGCTCGACCAGCGTCGTGTCGCGCACCGGGTCCATGCGCGTGGTGATGGCCCAGACCACCTCTTTCCAGTCGCGCACGTCCACGTCGTCGTCGGTGATGACGATGAACTTGGTGTACATGAATTGGCGCAAAAAACTCCACACGCCGAACATCACCCGCTTGGCGTGGCCCGGGTAGGCCTTCTTGATCGAGACCAGCGCCATGCGGTAGCTGCAGCCCTCAGGCGGCAGGTAGAAGTCGACGATCTCGGGAAACTGCTTTTGCAGGATGGGCACGAAGACTTCGTTCAACGCCACACCCAGCACGGCCGGCTCGTCCGGCGGCTTGCCGGTGTAAGTGGAGTGGTAGATCGGGTCGCGCCGGTGGGTCAGCCGGGTGAGGCGGAACACCGGGAACCAGTCCTGTTCGTTGTAGTAGCCGGTGTGGTCGCCGAACGGGCCCTCCAGCGCGTGCAGGTAGCCGCCACGCTCCTTCACGCGCACGCCGTGGGCGGACAGGCCCTCGAAGCCCGGCTCGGCCGGCGGGAGGTGGCCCTCCAGCACGATCTCGGCGCTGGCCGGCACCTGCAGCTTGAGCGCACCCTCGCCCACGCCGCTGTCCACCAACTCGGTGCGGCTGCCGCGCAGCAGGCCGGCGAACTGGTATTCAGACAGCGTGTCCGGCACCGGCGTCACCGCGCCGAGGATGGTGGCGGGGTCGGCCCCCAGCGCCACGGCCATCGGGAACGGCTGGCCGGGGTTGGACCGCGCGAACTCGCGAAAGTCGAGCGCGCCACCGCGGTGCGCCAGCCAGCGCATGATGACTTCGCGCGGGCCGATCACCTGCTGGCGGTAGATGCCCAGGTTCTGGCGCAGCCGCGGTTGCGCCACGGTCTGCGGCCCGCGCGTGATGACCAGGCCCCAGGTGATGAGCGGCCCGGCGTCGCCCGGCCAGCAGGTCTGCACCGGCACCGCCGCGAGGTCGATGTCATCGCCCTCGACCACCACGTCCTGGCAGGGCGCGCGGCGCAGCACCGCCGGTTTCATGTCCCACACCGCCTTGGCCATGTGGAAGAGCTTGCCGGCGTCCTTCAGGCCCTTGGGCGGCTCGGGCTCTTTCAGGCTGGCCAGCATCCGACCCACGTCGCGCAGGTCGGCCAGCGAGTCGGCGCCCATGCCCAAAGCCACCCGGCGCGGGGTGCCGAAAAGATTGATCAAACAAGGAATCTTGTAACCGACGACCTGTTCACACAACACCGCCGGACCGCCGGCACGCAGCAACTTGTCGCCGATTGCCGTCATTTCCAGCCGTGGAGACACCGGTTGAGTGAGTTTTCGCAACTCGCCCAGGCGTTCGAGCTGGGCCATGAAGTC
>JANNWL010000214.1:0-1505 GCA_031414735.1 Burkholderiales bacterium
GGCCGCGAGTTGCAGGACCACATGTACGTCGTCGACCCGATGGGCGAATGGATGATGCGTGTGCCTGCCCAGGCCGAGCCGGCACGCGTCAAGCGCGACCTCGACAAGCTGCTGCGCGCGTCCTCGTTCTGGGACACGGCCGGCCGCTGACGCTTGCTGCATGGACGCCACCACCCCGCTCGTCGACTTCGCGCCCACCGCGCGCCTGCTACTGCTGGCCGTCGTGCTGGCCGCGTTGCCGCTGAGCTGGGTCTGGCTGCGCCGGCGCGGTGCCGACACGCGCGCCCGGCTGGCGGCGCTGACCGCGCTGACGCTGTTCCTCACCTTCGACCTCATCGTCTTCGGCGCCTTCACGCGGTTGTCCGATTCCGGCCTGGGCTGCCCGGACTGGCCCGGCTGCTACGGCGCGGCCAGCCCGCTGGGCGCGCACCAGGACATCCACGCCGCGCAGACGGCAGCGCCCTCGGGCCCGGTGACCTTCTCCAAGGCCTGGATCGAGATGATCCACCGCTACCTGGCCATGACGGTGGGGGTGCTGATCCTGGTCATGGCAGGCGTCGCCTGGGTTGAGCGCAAGCGCCTGCCGTTCTCGCCCTGGTGGCCCACGCTGACCCTGGTGTGGGTGCTGGTGCAGGGCCTGTTCGGCAAGTACACGGTCACGCTCAAGCTCTTCCCGGCCATCGTCACCCTGCACCTGCTCGGCGGCATGCTGCTGCTGGCGTTGCTGGCGCGCCAGCACGCGGCGTTCTCGCAGCGGCCGCTGGCGCTGCCGCCGGCGCTGCGGCGTGGCGCGCAGGTCGGCGCCGTGCTTCTGGCCTGCCAGATCGCGCTGGGCGGCTGGGTCAGCACCAACTACGCCGTGCTGGCCTGCACGGGCTTCCCCACCTGCCGGGGTGATTGGTGGCCCGAGATGGACTGGGCCGGCGGCTTCACGCTGCTGCGCGGTCTGGGCGAGGTCGGCGCGCAAGGCGCCATCGGGCTGCCGGCGCTGGTGGCCATCCACATGGCGCACCGGCTGTTTGCCGTGGTGCTGGTGATTGCGCTGGGTGGGCTGGCCTGGCGCCTGTGGCGCCAGCCGGGCGCCGATGCCGACGCGGCCAGCGCGCGGCGTTTTGGACTGGCCTTGGCCGGTTTGTTGTTGGCGCAGGTGGTCAGCGGCCTGTCGAACGTGGTGCTGGGCTGGCCGCTGGTCGCGGCACTCGGCCACTCGGCTGGCGCGGCCGGACTCGTGCTGGTGCTGTCGCTGCTGCTGGCGCGCAGCGCGCGAAGCGCACCCTCGCGCGCCACCGTGTCCGGGCCAGTGGCGGCCGCTGCCTAGAATCGCTGCCAATGTCCCAGTCGCTCGCCGCCCCCGTCCCTGCCCAGCCCAGCCGCTGGGCGCAGTTCTATTCGCTGACCAAACCGCGGGTGGTGCAGCTCATCGTGTTCTGCGCGCTCATCGGCATGTTGCTGGCCCAGCCCGGGCTGCCCGACCTGGCGCGCGCCGGGGCGGCGGTGCTGGGCAT
>JANNWL010000215.1:0-3751 GCA_031414735.1 Burkholderiales bacterium
CAATGCTGCACTCAGCAGGCCCAGCGTGTCCTCGGCGTCCATGCCGTTGGCCAGGGCGGTGGAGCCGACCACGTCGGCAAACAGCACCGTCACCAGGCGGTGCTTCAGGCCGGCCGGACGCAGCAAGGCGGCCAGGCGGGCACGCAGCGGGGCGGTGGCGAGTTCCAGCACCTGGTCGCCCAGCATGGCGCGTTGGCTTTCCAGCGCGGCGAGGGCGGCTTCAAGTTGTTGCTTTTCAGTCGTCATGAGTTTGATGTATAAACACGTTTAAACGGCAAGGGAAAACAATGAACGAAGCCACGCTAGACATCAAGCCCTGGGGCAACAACCTGGGCGTGCGCCTGCCGGCCGCGGTGGCCCGGGCAGCACACCTGCGCGCCAACCAGCGGGTGCGCATCACCGTGGAAGACGGCCGCGTGATCATCACCCCGCAATTGGACCAGCCCGCCACCCTGGCCGAGCGCCTGACCTTGTTCGACCCCGCCGTGCATGGCGGCGAGGCGATGGCTGTGCGGCCCGTGGGCCGCGAGGTCGGGTGACGGCCATGGCCCGCAAAGCGCCGGCCGGCTGGGTGCCGCAGCGCCAGCAGGTCATCTGGATTGACTGCAACCCGCAGGCGGGCACCGAGATGCGCGACCTGCACCCGATGCTGGTGCTGTCGCCCGGTGTCTTCAACGAACGCACGGGCCTGGTCATCGGCCTGCCGATGACGACCGCGGCCTACAACGCCACCAACCCCTTCGCGCTGGCAGTGGGTGCGGCCGGCGGCGCCCATCGCAGCAAGACCAGCTACGTGCTGTGCCATCAGCCCAAGTCCTTCGACTGGCGGGCCAGGGGCGCAAAGCCACATCCCAAGGGGCTGTTGGACGACGATCTGTTCGCCCAGGCCTGCGCGGTGCTGAACCAGATCGTCACGCTGAACGCGTAGCCGCTGCTGCCGACCACGCGGCCACGACGTCGCGGAAGTCGGGCAGGGCTTGGATCAGCCGCTCGCGGTCGGCGGCGTCGGTGCTCTCGGCGGCGCACGCCTGCACGTCGGCAAACAACTGCTCCAGGGCAGGCGCGGCGCGTTCATCACCCAGCCCTTGCATTACTTGCTGGCAGCGCCAGCGCAGGGTGACCGTCTCGCGGGCGGCGCAATGGCCGAGTTCGCTGTCCAGCTGCGCCAGCGTCTGGTTCACGGTCGACCGTGCCGCCTCTGCCCGGCCCAGGCGCATCTCGCACAGGGCTTTCAGGGCACTCAGTTTGCAGGATTCGAGCGGCAGGCTCAGCAACCGGTATGTCTGTTCCGACTGCTCGCACCACTGCAACCCGGTCTGTGCATCACCGCGCGCAAGGTGCAGGCCCGCAAGCTGACTACACGTCTGGGCCTCCATAAAGGGGTTGCGAGTGCGTTGGAAGGCAGACAGATTTTCTTCGCGCAAGCGGATTGCCGCCGCGAAGTCGCCGCGACCCTCGGCAGCACAAGCCTGCAGACCCCGGCTTCCGGCAATCCCGTACAGCGAACCCATGGCCTCTGCCAGCACGCCCATTCGCTCGCCCAGTGTCACCACTTCATCCCAGTGCCCAAGCTCGCCCGCGTTTGTGGCCAGGTAGTCCAATGCGCCCAACTGCAGGCGCGGTTCGCCCAGCGCTTCACCTCGCACCAGCACGGCCGTGAAGGCCTCGCGAGCCGCGCCGTAGTGCGCCAACTTGGTCGAAACAATGCCCGACATCGTCAGAAACTGGGCTTGCAGCGAAGGCCGCTTCTGCTCGTCAGGCCACCGGCTGGCCCACGCCAGCCCGGTCTCGATGTGTGCGGCGGCGCCGGCATAGTCCTGCTTCTGCAGCTGCAGCCAGGCCAGTTGACCCTGCGCCAAGGCAGCCACGCCCATGGCCATGGTCCCGCTGGCTTCGGCCAGCGTGAAACAACGCCCGGCCAGGTCTTCTGAAGCTGCGCGGTCGCCAAGGCGGTCCGCCAGCGAAGCTCGGTCGAACAAGTTCCGGGCGCTGCGATGGTCGTCCGGGTGCTGCCTGAGCAGCTCGGCGATTTCCAGCTGCACTGCAGCCTGAGTCGACCGATCGCCAAGCACATCGGCGATTTGTACGAGCTCGAACAGCAGGTCGGCGCGCTGCATGGGTTCGGTCTCCCCCAACAAGGTGAGCGCCCGGCGCAGCCAGGACACCGCCGTCTCATTGGCAAAGCGCTCCTGGGCTCGCAGACCCGCCCGCTCGAAGCAGTCAATGGCCAGCGCCGTTTCGCCGGCTTTCTCCGCGTGCTCCCCGGTCATGGCCAGGAACTCCGCGTCGCGGCCCTTCGTGCGTTCGGCCAACCACCGTGCTGCGGCACCATGGCCCAGCTTGCGTTCGGCCTTCAGCAGCGTGTCGTAGGTCACCTGGTGCAGCAGGTGGTGGTCGAACTGGTGTTCAGCCGTGCCTTCGATGTCGCTGGTGTCACGGGCCTTGACGAAGGCCGCACGCTGCAGCGCCGGTAATGCCTGTGGTGCGTTGGCATCCAGTGCCTGCAACGCGTCGTCCCAAAAGACATGGCCGACGATGCTGGCCTGGCGGGCAGCTTCGCGTTCGCCCGCAGGCAACGCGTCCAGCCGCGCCTGCAGCAGGCCGACCAGCGTGGTGGGCAGGCGCAAGGTGCCGAGCCGGTCGGCATGCACCGTCCAGTGCGGATCACCGACGACGATGACACCGTCGTCGATGAGCCGACGCACCAACTCTTCCATGTAGTACGGGTTGCCCTCGGCGCGGCCAACGATCAGCTCGCTCAGCTTCGGCGGCAGGGGCTCGATGCGCTGCAGCAGCGCGGCGGCCAGCGTGTCGCTGTCGGCGCTGGGCAGTGGGCTGAGCTGCACTGTCGTCTCGGGCGCAGCCCAGTCGGGCCGGCGCGCCAGCAGCGTGGGGCGGGCCGTCATCACCAGCGCCAGCGGCAGCTCGGCGGCGTGGGCCAGCAGGTTCTGCAGCAGGTCAAGCGAGCCGTCATCGGCCCAGTGCAGGTCTTCCACCAGCAGCACCGGCAGTGCGCCCTGGGCGGCCAGGGCTTGCAGGTAGGCGCGCGCTGCTGCGAAGGCCTGGTCGCGCAGGCTGCGCGGGTCCAGGCCCTTCACGGTGGGGCTGTCGGCGTAGTCCAGGCCGGCGAGCTGACCGATGAGCTGGGCCTGGCGCTCGCCACGTTCGTCAAACCACGGGCTCAGGCCGTCGACCACCTTGCCGCGGGCGACCTCGGCGCTGTCGGTGTCGGCCATGCCGCACTGGGTGGCCAGCAACGCACGCAGCAGGCCGAACAGGCGCAGCTGGCCGTCGGGCTGCGAGCGCAGCGTCAGCACGCGGCAGTCGGTCTCGTTCGCCACCAGCGCGTGGGTGAACTCGCGCAGCAGCCGGCTCTTGCCCAGGCCGGCGTCGCCGATCAGGGTCACGGCTTGCAGCTGCTTGGTCTGGCGGGCTTGCGCCACGGTTTGCAGCAGGCGCTGCAACTCAGTGTCGCGGCCGACCATCGGCGTGGCCAGGCCTTGCAGCCCTCGCTCGACGCTGGCCGCGCCGCGCTCCAACGCCGCGCGCACCAGGTAGGTCTGCATCGGCGTGTCGATGCCCTTCACCTGCAACGGCGGCTGCGCTTCCAACTCGAACAGCCCGCGCACCTGGCTCCAGGTCTCGTGGCTGATGCGCAGGCCGCCGGGTGGTGCGTGCTGCTCCATGCGCGCGGCGATGTTCACGGCCGCGCCCATGGCGGTGTTGTCGTCTTCCACACCCGCGCCCAGCG
>JANNWL010000216.1:0-7298 GCA_031414735.1 Burkholderiales bacterium
CCGGCGGCTGCGTCGCCAGGTCGATGTCCGAGATGCCGCCGCCCATCGTCAGCGCGAGTTCCTTGTGCACGATGCCGACCAGCGCCTGCCCGGGGTTGAGCGAGCCGGTGACGTCGGCGCCCAGCGCCTTGTCCTTCACACGCGCGACGAACTCGCGCACCACCGGCAGCGCCACGTCGGCTTCGAGCAGCGCCATGCGGACCTCGCGCAGCATGTCGGCGACGTTGCTTTCGGTGATGCGGGCCTGGCCGCGCATCGTCTTGACCAGCCGGGTCAGGCGGTCGGATAGGGCTGAGGCCATGGCGGGCTGTGGGGGCCGCAGCGGGGCGGCCCTGGTCATTACACTGTCGAGATGATTCTATCGACCGCCTCGCCCCTGCTCGCCCCGGGTGGCGCGCTGATGCTGGCCACAGTGTCGGTGCTGATGTATTCGCTGGCCATGCTGCCACTGGCGGCGCTTGCACGCTTCTCGGCGGCGGCGCTGATCGGGGGCTGGGCGCTGCACCTCGTGCTGCTGGTCATCGACATCAGCGGTGCGGGCCAGACCGTGCCCGGAGCCCGGCTGGGTTTCGGGCCGGTGTTGTCGATGACGGTCTGGCTCGTTATCGCCGTCCACACGGTGGAAAGCCGGCTGGTACCTGTGCCCGCAGTGCGTCAGTTGCTGGCGGTGGCGGGCGGCGTGGCGGTGTTGTTGGCTGCGGCCTTCCCGGGTGAGCCCCGGCTTTACACCTCAGCGCTGGCGCCACTGCATTTCGTTCTGGGTGTCGGCTGCTATGGGCTTGTCGGCGCGGCGGTGCTGCACGCCACCATGCTCGATGCCGCCGAGCGCCGATTGCGCGCGGGTGGGCTCGGCACGGCGCGCGGTCAGGCCGTGGGCATGCCGCTGCTGCAGCTTGAACGGTTGACCTTTCGTTTTGTCGAAGCCGGTTTCGTGGCCTTGACGGCCACGCTGGCGCTGGGCATGGCCACCATGACGCAGTGGCGCTGGGGCGACCACAAGGCGGTGTTCTCGGTGCTCGCCTGGATGGTCCTCGGCGGCCTGCTGGCCGGCCGCTACCGCCGTGGCTGGCGCGGGCGGCGGGCGACCCGTTGGCTGTACGTGGGCGCGGCATTGCTGCTGCTGGCCTATGTCGGTTCGCGCTTCGTGTTCGAAGTGCTTCTCGGCCGCGCGCCGGATTGACCGGGACCACCCCATGGGCCTGAAGTTCCTGCTGCTCGTCGTGGTGCTGGCCTTGGCCGTGGGCTGGTTGTTGACGCGGTCTCGGCGCGGCAAGAAAGGCCCGCCGTCCGAGCCCCCCGCGCCTGTGCGTCCTGCCGAGGGCGATGCACCGCCGGCCACCACAGCCATGCTGGCCTGCGCCCATTGCCAGGTGCACCTGCCTCAGGACGACGCGCAGTTTGATGTGGCCGGCAGGCCGTATTGCAGCGCCGAACACCGAATCGCCGGACCGCGCTGATGACAGCTTGCGCGGCGCAGTGAACGACCCCCTCGGCGAGCGCCGCGCCGGCGGCCGCCGGCGCAGCGACCGACCGACCACACCGGGTCGGCGAAGCTCCGACTCGGTGGCTGTCGCGGAAGACGACACCGATGTCGACTCGCTGTTCGACCCGGGCTGGCTGGCCGCCGGCGATGTGCCCGTCGACAGCCCCAGCACGGGCCGCCACGCCGATCAACGGGCCTTGGCCGAGGGCAGCGCCGCGGCGCGAGTCTTTCGCACCTACACCGCGGCGCGTGCCGCCATTGGCGTGGGCCTGGTGGCAGCGCAGGCCGCCGGCAACCTGCTGGCGCCGGGCCATGCCGGATTGATCACGCTGTTGTGCATAGCCTATGGCGTGCAGGCCGTCACCTTGTGGTTGCTGCCGCGCTTCGGCTCGCTGGCGCTGCCACAGACTGCGCGGGTGCAGCGGCGGCGCCAGTGGCTGTTGACGATTGGCGTCGACCTGCTGGTCTTTTCTTCCATGCATTTGTTGGCCGTGGGGGCCAGTTTCAGTTACGCGGCGCTGCTGGTCTTGCCGGTGTTGATGGCCGGTGTGCTGACTTCTCGCTTGCTGGCCCTGGGCACGGCGGCGGGCGTGGTCTTGATGCTGCTGGCGGCGGCCTGGCCCGCCTCGCTGGCCGGAGCCGACGCGGCCGCCGTGCTGCTGCAGTCCGGCCTGGGCGGGCTGGGGCTCTTCGTGATCGCGCTGGTGTCGGGTGAGTTGGCCGGCAGGCTGGCGACGCAAGAGCGCGCCGCGCGCGGCAGTTTCGAGCTGGCGCGCATGCAGGCGCAGCTGAACCGGCTGGTGATCGAAGAGATGGCCGATGGCGTGCTTGTGATCGACAAGCAACTGCGCGTGCACGCCGCCAACCCGGCGGCGCGCGGGCTGCTGGTGGCCGAGGGCCTGAGCCCGCCTGCGCCCTTCCGTCTGCTCGACCGCCCGGCCTGGTCGGCCTTGCGCCAGGCCGTGGAGCGCGCGTTGATGGACGGTGACTGGCCCGAGGCCGGGCGCGAGGTCGAGCTGCACTTCGGGCACGGCCATGTCCGCAGCGTTCGCATGCGCGTGCGCTTCATGCAGGCCCATGCGCTCGAGCTGCAAGGTGATGAAGCTGAGGCGGATGGCGGCGTGGCGGGCGCATCGGGTGCGCCGCTGGGCGTGTTGCTGCTGGAGGACGTGCGCACCGCGCAAGCCCGCCTGCGACAGGAAAAACTTGCCGCCATGGGGCGCGTGTCGGCAGGCATTGCGCACGAAATCCGCAATCCGCTGGCAGCCATTTCGCAGGCCAATGCCTTGTTGCTCGAAGACGGCATGGCGCCGCCGCAGCAGCGTTTGTTGCAGATGGTGGCTGACAACGTGGCGCGGCTCAAGCGCCTGGTGGACGACGTGATGGAGCTGGCCCCGGGAGGCGCACCCGCCGGGCAAGGCATCGACGCCGCGGCCGTGGTGGCCGACGCCGTGGCCGACTGGGCCGTCACCGTGCAATTGTCGGTGGGTGAGGCCGCGCCGCTGCGATGCGAACTTGCGGCGGTGCCACTGCCGGTGAACTTCGATGCCGAGCACCTGCGCCGCGTGCTGGTAAACCTGCTTGACAACGCGCTGCGCCACGCCAGCGGCGGGCCGGCGTCGCTGCGGGTGCGCACGGTGGCCCGTGACAGCGGCGGCGCGGACCTGTCGGTGCTGAGCGACGGCCCGCCGATCGCACCCGAGGTCGAGCGCTACCTGTTCGAGCCCTTCTTCTCCACGCGCAGCCGAGGTACCGGGTTGGGCCTGTACATTTGCCGCGAACTTTGCGAGCGCTACGGGGCCCACATCGAATACCGCTTGCGACCAGCCACCGAGGCCTTGCGCAACGAGTTTGTGGTCCGCATGCGCCGGGCCCCGCCGACCGACCTGCCACCGCCAGCGAATCCAACCCCGTGAGCACCGCCCCCAGCCCCCGTCTGCTCGTCGTCGACGACGAACCCGACCTGCGCACGTTGTACGAATTGACGCTGGTGCGCGAAGGCTATGACGTGGAGTGTGCCGGCAGCGTCGAAGAGGCCTGGTCGATGCTGACGGCGCGTGGCCCCGACGGCTACCAGCTCGTCATCACCGACATGCGGCTGCCCGACGGCAACGGCCTGGACCTGTTGCGCCGCATGGACGACGCCGGCCGGCGCGAGAAGGGCATCGTCATCACTGCCTACGGGTCGGCAGAGAACGCGGTGGAGGCGCTCAAGGCCGGCGCCTACGACTACCTGACCAAGCCGGTTGACCTGCGCCAGTTTCGCGCCGCCGTGGCCTCGGCGCTGGGGTGCCCGGCAGTGGCCAGCGCGCAAGTGCCGCGCGATCGACGGGTCGATGCGCGCCTGGTCGAGCTTGCGCCTGCGTCCGCTGGCAAGGCGGTGCAGCGCATGGCCGGTTCGTCCGAAGCCATGAACCAGGTGCGCCGCATGGTCGAAAAGGTGGCGCGCAGCATGGCACCCGTGCTGGTGCAAGGTGAATCGGGCACGGGCAAGGAACTGGTGGCGCGCGCCATCCACGATGTGTCGCCGCGCAGCGCGCGCCCCTTCGTCGCCGTGAATTGCGGCGCCATCCCCGAGGCACTTCTCGAGTCCGAGTTTTTCGGCGTGCGCAAGGGCGCGTTCACCGGTGCCCACGAAGACCGCGACGGCTTCTTCCAGGCCGCGCAAGGTGGCACGTTGTTCCTGGACGAGATCGGCGACCTGCCCCTGCTGATGCAGACCAAGCTGCTGCGGGTGATCCAGGAGCGTATGGTGCGTCAGGTCGGCGGCGTGGCCGAGGTGTCGGTCGATGTCCGCCTGGTCAGCGCCACCCACAAGGACCTGGGTGGCGAGGTGCAGGCCGGCAGGTTCCGCCAGGATCTCTACTACCGGCTGAACGTCATCCGCATCGCCGTGCCCGCGCTGCGCGAACGCACCGGCGACCTGGCCGAGATCTGCGACATCGTGCTGGAGCGCATCTCGCGGGATGCCGGTGTCTCGCCCCGGCCCCTGCTCGGTGCGGGTGCGCTGGAACACCTGCGGCGCTACGCCTTTCCAGGCAACGTGCGCGAGCTCGAGAACCTGCTGCACCGGGCCGTGGCCTTGTCGGGCGGTCCGACCATTGAGCGCGCTGACCTCGAACTGCCCGAAACCTTGCTCGACGGTGCCGAGGCCCGCGGTGCCGATCCGGCGCCGCCGCCGCCGGTCGACACACCTGCAGCGGTGTCCCTGCCTGCGGATCTGGCGACATTTCTGGACGGTGTGGAGCGCGACATTCTAGAACGCGCGCTCGACCGCTTCCGCTACAACCGCACTGCCGCGGGGGCCAGCCTGGGCCTGACCTTGAGGCAGATGCGCTACCGGATGGCGCGCCTGGGCGTGGGTGCGGCAGATGCCGCTGGCGAGCCCGGAGACCCGGCTGACTGAACCGCCGCGGCGCAAGCCGCAAGGGCTGAGCCGACGATGTGTCCCGCCGCGCAGGGCGGCGCAAGGTGACCGCTGGCGCCGGGCTTGTTCCGCAAGGCTTGCGGGCTGATTCGATCCGAAACGCAAGCATTGACGAGGGTGTTTGAAGTCCGGATCAGTGCGCACGCGGCTTCTCGCCACGGGGCTGGCATCACGCCGAGACCGAAGCCACGAAACAGCCTCGGCCCGCATTGGGGCTTGCCCTGCCCCACACACTAGCCGTAGCGTCTTGTACCCCCCAGAACCCCCAGATATAGTGGCAAGGGGCCATAATCACCGATCGCAGTTCGCTGGCCTTCAAGCCCCCGTCGAGGGCCTGCCGCAACGTGCCGGGCCCAACGCCCAACATACCAAAGGGAACCTCATGCAAGCAGCCGTGACCACCGCGCCCGAAGGCGCCACCGCCACCCGTCCGCAGTTTGTACCGGGCAGCGTCGCCGCGGCACCGGCCGCCTACGCCGGCTACCAGATCATCCGGCGCAATGGCGCCGTCGTGGGTTTCGAGCCGAACAAGATCGCCGTGGCGCTGATGAAGGCCTTCCTGGCCGTGCATGGCACGCAAGGCGCAGCGTCGGCCAGCGTCCGCGAAACCGTCGACCGCCTGACCGAGAGCGTCGTGCGCGCCCTGCTGCGGTCGCGCCCGGGTGGCGGCACCTTCCACATCGAGGACGTGCAGGACCACGTCGAGCTCGGCCTGATGCGCAGTGGCCACCACGAGGTGGCGCGCGCGTACGTGCTGTACCGCGAGCGCCGCACACAGGAGCGGGCGCGCCAGATCAAGCCGGCCGAAAGCCGGCCCGCCGAGTTGCACGTGATCGACGCCGGGCAGCGCGTGCCGCTGGACATCGACGCCCTGCATGGCCTGATCGCGTCGGCCTGTGCCAACCTGGGCAGCGAAGTGACAGCCGAGCCCATCATGGCCGAGACCCGCCGCAACCTGTACGACGGCGTGCCCATCGACGAGGTCTACAAGGCCGCCATCCTGGCCGCGCGCACGCTGATCGAGAAAGACCCCAGCTACACCCGTGCCACGGCGCGCCTGCTGTTGCACACCATCCGCCGCGAGGTCCTGGGCGGCGAGGTGACGCAGGGCGACATGACCACGCGGTACGCCGAGTACTTTCCCCAGTTCATCAAGAAGGGCGTGCAGGCCGAACTGCTCGACGACAAGCTGCAGCAGTTCGACCTGGTCCGCCTGGGCGCCGCGCTCGACGCCAGCCGTGACCTGCAGTTCGACTACCTCGGCCTGCAGACCCTGTACGACCGCTACTTCCTGCACATCGAAGAAGCCCGCATCGAGATGCCGCAGGCCTTCTTCATGCGCGTGGCCATGGGCCTGGCGCTGGGCGAGATCGACCGCGAGGCGCGCGCCATCGAGTTCTACAACGTGCTGTCCAGCTTCGACTTCATGTCCAGCACGCCCACGCTCTTCAACGCCGGCACGCGGCGTTCGCAGCTGTCCAGCTGCTTCCTCACCACCGTGGCCGACGACCTGGACGGCATTTACGAAGCGCTGAAGGAACACGCGCTGCTGAGCAAGTTTGCCGGCGGCCTGGGCAACGACTGGACGCGTGTGCGGGCCCTGGGCAGCTACATCAAGGGCACCAACGGCAAGAGCCAGGGCGTGGTGCCCTTCCTCAAGGTGGTCAACGACACGGCGGTTGCTGTCAACCAGGGCGGCAAGCGCAAAGGCGCGGTCTGTGCCTATCTGGAGTCATGGCACCTGGACCTGGAAGAGTTCCTGGAGCTGCGCAAGAACACCGGTGACGACCGTCGGCGCACGCACGACATGAACACCGCCAACTGGATTCCCGACCTCTTCATGCGCCGCGTGATGGAAAAGGGCACTTGGACGCTGTTCTCGCCCAACGACACCCCGGACCTGCACGACAGGTTCGGCAAAGAGTTCGAGAAAATTTACACCGCCTATGAAGCCAAGGCCGCCCGCGGCGAACTGAAGCCTTCGCGCACCCTGCAGGCCAGCGACATGTGGCGCAAGATGCTGTCGATGCTGTTTGAAACCGGCCACCCGTGGATCACCTTCAAGGATGCCTGCAATATTCGTTCGCCCCAGCAGCATGTCGGTGTAGTCCATTCCTCAAACCTGTGCACCGAGATCACGCTCAATACCAGCGACACCGAAACTGCGGTCTGCAACCTTGGTTCGATCAATCTGGTTCAGCACCTGAAAGACGGTGCGGTTGACCACGAAAAACTGAAGAAAACCATCACTACGGCCATGCGCATGCTGGACAACGTGATCGACATCAACTACTACGCCGTCAAGAACGCACGCGACTCCAACATGCGCCACCGTCCTGTCGGCCTGGGCATCATGGGTTTTCAGGACTGTCTGTACGAACTGCGCGT
>JANNWL010000217.1:0-11379 GCA_031414735.1 Burkholderiales bacterium
ACGGGCGCTTTCACCGGCGGCGGCAGGCGCGCCTTCAAACCGTAGCACCCGGCGGCACCGCGCGTGGCCTCGGTGGTGTCACCCGGATCAATCAGGGGCAACAGGGCCGCGAACGGGTTGACGAGCGCCAGCAGCAGCGCAGCGCCCAGCTTGCGCGCCAGCGGCGCCTTGTCGATGGACACACTTGGCGTGCTGAAGCTGCCGCCGACCCGCAGCGGCACGCGCAGGGTCAGCGGGCTGAAGTCCTTGGGCACGACGACCAGGCGCAGGTCGATCGCCTCGCTGGCCAGCGACAGCGAGCCGTCGACCCACAACGACGAGTCCTGGGTGTCGATGACCATCACGCGCGGCCGCAACACACCGCCATCGGCCCGCAGGTCGGCCACGGCACATTGCACGGTCAATGCGTCGTCGCCCTTGATCAGCAGGCCGATGCTTTCAGCCAGGTCGATACCCGCCGCCTCCACAACCAGGTGCGACACGCGGCCGCCACGCAATTCGGTGCGTACATCGCCCTTCAGGGTGGCCAGAATGGCGGCGGTAGAGCGGCCCTGGCCTTGCACGCTGGCGCGGCCCAGCAGGGTGCCCGACACGTAGGGCGACGCGCCTGCGGCCCGCACCTGGCGCACCCAGCGCTCAAGCTGCACGCCGTCCCAGCGCAGGTCGGCGCGCCACAGCGCCTGGTCGCCGCGCCCGTCCAGCGACAACTCGCCGAACAGCCGCCCCTGGCCCGTGCGGGCCTCGAACTCGGTCAGGCGCAGCACGCCACCGGCCAGTTGCAGGAGGGCGCGCAGCGGGCGCAGCGGCTCCAGATAGCTACTGTTCAGGTCGACCTCATTGATGTCGATGCGCACATCGGCGTCCATCGCACGCAGCGAAGGCAGGTCGAACGCACGGTCGGGCAGCACCCGGCCGGAGGTGGTGGAAGAGGGCGGGCGCGGCGCTGAGGCCACCGGCGTGGTGCCCACCACAGGCCCCAGGTCCACCAGCATCAGCCGCGTGCCGGTTAGCTTCCCGCTCAGCAGCGGCACGGCGCGGCCCGCGTCGTAGCTGAACTGGCCGTGCAGGCGGCTGCTGCCCACGGTGGCGTCGGCGATCAACACCTCCCACAGCGGGCCCTGCTTGGAGACCTGGCCTTGCGCACGGAAGGCGCCAGTGGTCGGCAACGTCACGCCCGCCGGGTCGCCCACTGCCGCCAGCGACGGGCCGGTGAGCGTGAAGCGCCCGCTGATGCCGCTGAGCTGCATCGCGTCCAGCGCCTGGCCCTGGAAGCTCAGGCTGGCGCGGCCGACGGTGGCGTCCAGCGTCAGCGCCTTGGATGCCGCCGAGGCGTCGTCCATGACCCAGGGCAGCAGACCGGCGGCGTTCAGTGCCAGCTTCAGCGGCAGCTTGCGGTAGCGGCCCGTGGCCTGGAGCTGGAAGCCCGGCGGCGGCTCGGCGGTGGCGCCTGGGTCGGCGGTTGACGAGGCTGATGCGGCCGATGCGGCAGCGGCCGGCTGCCTCGGCGTGGCAAGCGGCGGACCCTCACGCAGCGACATGCGCGCCTGCACGTCGATGTCCAGCAGCGCGTCTTGCAAGCGCAGCGTGCCCGCCGTGATCTGCAGCCGGCCGAAAGCCGGCAGCGCCAGTGGCAGCGCGGCGGCGCCCGCTGCCGGCGCGGGCCGGAACTGCCAGGATGCGCGGCCGTCGGCCAGCCGCTCCAGCGTGCCGTCGAGCATGGCTGCCTGCAGGCTGTCGATGCGCAGCGGCGCGCCGCGGTAGGCCCGCCACAGGTCGCCGTACCTCAGGCCCAGGGTGACATCACTGGCCTGCAACGTGTAGGCGGCGGCGCTCCAGCGCGGCGCGGCGATCTCGAGCGACGGTGCGCGAACCCGCACGCTGCCGATGAACCTGACACGGAATGCGTTGGCGGCCGTGTTCGCTGGGCCCGCTCCGGCCCCGGCAGACGCCGACAGGCTCACGCGTCGGTCGAGCACCTTCGACAGCGCGCGCTCCACCGGCCCGGCCAGGAACGGCCAACCGAGCGCCTCGCCGAGCGCCACGGCACCCAGCATCAGCAGCAGCAACAGCGCGGCGCCGCGCCTGAGCTTCATGGCGACAAGGCCCTGTCGGTGGCGAAGCCTGGGGCGGGTGCGGCCGTCTTGGCCAGGAGCTCCGGCTGCAGGTCGCGCATCGAGCCAAAGGTCTTGGCATAGATCCAGGTGAACTCGGCGCCCAGCAAGAAGATCTGTGCCGAGTAGTAGACCCACACGAAGACGACGATCAGCGAGCCGGCAGCGCCGAAGCCTGAAGCCAGGTTGCTGCGGCCGATGTACATGCCGATCAGGAAACGCCCCGCGGTGAAGAGCACCGACGTCACGACCGCGCCCAGCCAGACATCGCGCCACTTGACCGACACGCGCGGCATGGTCTTGTAGATCATCGCAAACACGGTGGTCGTCAGTGCGAAGCCGGCGACCAGGTCGAAGAACTGGGCCAGCAGCGCCCAATCACCCAACGCGCCCGACCACCACTTCCCCAGGGCGGCCACCACCGCGCTGAACACTAGCGACACCACGAGCAAGAACGCGACGCCCAGGATCAATCCGAACGACAGCAAGCGGGCGCGCACCAAGCCCCACAGGCCGCCGGATCGGTTGCGTGCGGGGGCGCGCCAGATGCGGTCCAGGGCGTCCTGCAGTTCACCGAAAACGCTGGTCGCGCCCAGCAGCAGCAGCACCACGCCGATGACCGTGGAGGCCACGCCCTCGGCGGGTTGGGACACGCTGGCCAGCAGGCCTTCGACCGCGCTGGAAGCCTCGCTGCCCAGCAGGCCCTGCAATTGCATGAAGACCTCGCCGCGCACGGCCTCCTGGCCGAACACCAGGCCCGCGATGGAGATCACGATCAGCAGCAAGGGCGCCAGCGAGAAGACGCAGTAGTAGGACAGTGCAGCGCCCATGCTGGGCGCGTAGTCAGCCACCCAGGCTGTGGTGGCGCCCTTGACCAATGGCCACCAGTCCTTCATCGAGTGACGGTGTTCGGCCGGGGCGATCAAGCCTTTGCCGCCCAGTTCAAAGCGGCCTTGCCAGCCGCCGCAGCGGCAAGCCGGGGTTGCTCGGCCATCAGCTGCCCGATCGCTTGCTGTTCCATCGACTTGGCAATGAGCCCCAGCCACAGCATGTCCAGGGTGACGATGACGAAGACGGCAGCCAGGTATCCGGCGAGGTACTTGTTCATCCAGCCGAGCTTGGACCTGTGCGGCGACATCGTCTGTTCGAAAGCGCACGGTGCACGACACCGCACAGACCGCACCTCGCCCATGCCTCAAGGTCGTGTTGCTCGATTGCGGCCTTCTCCTACACCGGGACGCGCTCGGCGCTGCCACGGCGGCTGCTGGTCGCGGACTAGGGTCAGGCTCAACACCCATGATCGGAAACGAAGTGAATATCCTGATGGTCCTGACTTCGCACGACAGGCTTGGCGACACGGGCAAGAAGACCGGCTTCTGGCTCGAGGAATTCGCCGCGCCCTACTACGTCTTCAAAGATGCTGGCGCGACGTTGACATTGGCCTCCCCGCTGGGCGGACAGCCGCCGCTGGACCCGAGCAGCGACGCCCCCGGCGCGCAGACCGCCGACACCGCGCGCTTCAAGGCCGACCCCGCTGCGCAGGCGGCGCTGGCCAGCACGGTGCTGCTGTCGACGATCGAGGCGAGCGACTTCGATGCCGTCTTCTACCCCGGCGGCCATGGCCCGCTGTGGGACCTGGCCGAGGACAAGTCATCGATCGCCCTGATCGAAACCCTCTTCGCCGCCGGCAAGCCGGTGGCCGCGGTTTGCCATGCGCCAGCCGTGCTGCGCCATGCCAAGTCGCCCGACGGCTCACCGCTGGTCAACGGCAAGGCGGTGACGGGCTTCAGCAACGGCGAAGAGCGCGCCGCGGGGCTGACCGATGTCGTGCCCTTCCTGGTGCAGGACATGCTGGTCGAGCTGGGCGGCCGCTACAGCGGCGTCCGGGACTGGCAGCCGCATGTGGTGACGGATGGCCGGCTGATCACAGGCCAGAACCCGGCGTCATCGGCCCCGGCTGCACACGCGCTGCTGGCCCGCATCCAAGGCCGCTGAGCGGCTGACCAGTTCACACTCGCCGGAGAACACGCCATGGCCTACGCCAGCACCAACCCCTACACCGGCCAGGTCCTGCAGGGCTTTGGCGAGATCGACGACCCGGCGCTCGATACCCTGCTGCAGGCCGCCCAGACCTGCTTCAGCACGGTGTGGCGAGACAGCGGTTTCCCGCAGCGCCGGGCGGTCCTGGCGCGTGCTGCGGCACTGATGCGCGAACGCGCGCCGCAGCTGGCAGAACTGATCACGCTGGAAATGGGCAAGCTGATCGCGCAGAGCCAGGGCGAGGTGGCGCTGAGCGCGGCCATCCTGGACTACTACGCCGAGCACGCCGAGGCCTTCCTGGCCGCCGAATCCCTGGTCACGCCAAGAGGCCGGGCCGTGGTCGAAAGCAGCCCGCTGGGCGTGCTGTTGGGTGTCGAGCCCTGGAACTACCCCTACTACCAGGTCGCCCGCTTTGCTGCGCCCAACCTGATGGCCGGAAACGTCGTGATGGTCAAACATGCGTCCAACGTGCCGCAGTGCGCGCTGGCCTTCGCGCAGCTGCTGCGCGACGCGGGCCTGCCGGAGGCGGCCTACACCAACCTCTTCATCAGCACCGACCAGGTGGGCCGGCTCATCGACGACCCGCGTGTGCGTGGCGTGGCGCTGACGGGCAGTGAAGGCGCGGGTGCCGCCGTCGCTGCGCGCGCTGGCAAGAACTTGAAGAAGTCGACGCTGGAGCTCGGCGGCAGCGACGCCTTCATCGTGCTCGAAGATGCCGACATGGCGCTGGCGCTGAAGCATGCCGCGGCAGGCCGCATGGGCAACTCGGGCCAGGCTTGCACGGCGTCCAAGCGTTTCATCGTCGTCGAAGCCGTGGCCGACGCCTTCCTTGACAGGTTCCAGACCGCGCTCTCGGCCTTTGTGCCCGGCGACCCGATGGACCCGGCCACGACGCTGGCGCCGCTGTCGAGCCGCGCTGCGCTGGACGGGATCATCGAACAGATCGATTCGGCTGTGGCCCATGGCGCGCGCCTGCTGATAGGCGGCCAGCGCGTCCCCGGGCAGGCCGGTGCCTTCATGCAGCCGACCGTGCTGACCGACATCGACGCGGCCAATCCGGCCTACCGGCAGGAGTTCTTCGGCCCCGTGGCGCTGTTCTTCCGCGTCGCCGACGAGGCGGCGGCGGTGGCACTGGCCAACGACTCGCCCTTCGGCCTGGGCGGATCGGTTTTCACCAAGGACACCGAGCGCGGCCAGCGGGTGGCGCGCGCCATCGACACCGGCATGGTGTTCGTCAACAGCGCCGCGGTGTCGTCGCCCGAGTTGCCTTTCGGCGGCGTCAAGAATTCTGGCTATGGCCGCGAACTTTCGGCGGCGGGCATTCTGGAATTCGTCAATCGCAAGCTCATCCGCGTGGCCTGAGCAAGTTTGTCTCGAAAGGTTCCACCATGACCATCGATATCCCCGAAGCCGCGCTGGCGGCGGCCGACCATGTGCTGGGCGACGCGCATGCCAAGCTCACGTTGCTGGAGTACGGCGACTACGGGTGCCCGGCGTGCATTCAGGCTGAGCCGCTGATGCAGCACCTCGTGGAAACCCACCGCGGCCGGCTGCGGTTTGTGTACCGGCACTTCCCGTTGATGGAAGTTCATCCGAACGCGGAAATGGCGGCCGAGGCGGCCGAGGCGGCTGCTGCGCAAGGCCAATTTTGGCCGATGCACCACTTGCTTTTCGCACAAGCCCATCACCTCACGCCAGCGGCCCTGACGAGCTATGCGCTGTCCCTCGGGCTGGACATGAACCGCTTCAACGCCGAGATGATTGACCACATCTACACGCAACGGATTCAGGAACATCGCCGCGCGGGCGTTCGCAATGGCGTGCGCGCCACGCCGGCGTTCTTTCTGAATGGCAAGGCCGTGGACGCCTCGTTCGGCTTCGAGAATCTGGATGAGGCCGTGCATGTCGCGCTGAAGATGACGCGCGATCCAGGCACCGTGCAGCACCGCACACCGCGTTCTGCTGCAGCCACCACTGACCGCGAAGGATCCGTCATGCCGCACACGGTCCGGAGCGATCCACGATGAACAAGGCGCAGCTCGAAGCGGCCCTGACGCCATGAACACCCCAGCCCCCGTCATGCCCGGCGACCCGGTGCCCGAAAGCCCGCCGGTGGCCGCCGCCGAGGCGCGCGCCGTGGCCCCCTTGTTGGTGTCAGGCGTCGAAGCCATCGCCCGTTCGCGGCTGCTGACGGTGGCACCCGGCGCCTTGCTGGTCGAAGTGGCTGCACTCTTGTCGGGTGCTCAGATCAGCGTTGTGGTCGTTTGCAATGCCGCCGGCGCCGCTTCAGGCATCGTCACCGAAACCACGCTCGTCCGCCGCCTGGGCCTGGGGCAGGCCGCCTTCTTCGCCACGCAGGCCCGCGACGTGATGACGACCGAGTTCACTGCCTGCGCGCCGGAAGACCTGCTCTCGGACGTGCTCGCGATGATGCACACGCGGGGCCTCGTCCACGTGCTGGTGCTGGACGCTGACAGGCACGCGCTGGGTGTGCTGAACGCCCGCGACGGGCTGCGCGCGCTGCTGGCGGCCGGCAACCACGAAGAGGCGCTGCTGCGCAACTACGTGATGGGCATCGGCTACCAATGAAGTCGCTGCGATAACGGCGGCAACTCACGGCCGCACTGCGCAGCGCCAAGCTCAGTTGGTCCGGTGAGCCGGCGGTGGCGCGCTACAACGGCTCATGGACGCCCCGGTTCTTGCGCCGCAGCGAGCCCTGGTTGCAGCTGCCCTGAGTCGTCTCTGTACGCTAACGAACCGTTAGGTCGTTCGATCATGGAGATCATGTGCTTCACGGTCTCGTGGCATCAACCGTGGTTCTCACGCAACCCACCGGATCAAGGAGTTTCACCATGAGTCATCACCTGGACCAAAACGCCCAAGACTGCATCGACGTCTGCAACCTCTGCGCCACTGCCTGCGGCAACTGTTTTGCGCACATGGTGGGCAAGGAAAGCGTCAATGCCTGTCCGGCCTGCTGTATTGAATGCGCAGCAATCTGCCGCTTGTGCGCTGACGCGACCGCGCGAAACAGCCCATTTGCCAAACAGCTTTGCACCTTGTGCGCGGACATTTGCGACTGGTGCGCAAAGGAGTGTGGTGCACACGACATGGATCACTGCAAGCGCTGCGCCGAGGCTTGCCTCCAGTGCGCCGCAGCGTGCCGCAAGATGGCGGTTTGATCCAGCCGCCGACGGGGCGGCAAGGCTCAGGTCGGCGCAGCATGCGGCGCTGGTCCCGTAGATGAGCGAAGCCGCGCTCGCTTCATGCGACCGCGGGCAGGCGCTTGCCGCTGCCACGGTCACAGCCCCTGCGGCTGCAGCCTGTCACCTGCACGCAGGTGCCGTGCTGGCGCGTCATGCAGACGCCTTCGGGAAAGCGGAGCCGCGCGCGACGGCCTGGAGGTGGACCCCGAGGCCAACTGCATGGTGCAACGCCTCTTGCAGTGGTGACAGACGCGCCGCAGCGATGCACCGCAGCGCGGCCTGTAAGTTTGGCAACACTGCGCGCCGGCGCCCTTGGTTGCTGGAACGGCGTCGCTGTGTACGCCTCCGCACAGACCACGGCCAGCGCCCGGCGCAGCCTTGCTGTGCTGGCCCCGCCGCTGTCGCACACAGCGCAGCCGCGGCCGGCTCAACAGGAGTAAACATGACCTCAGTTCTTACGAAACTTGCTCCCATGGTGTTGGCCCTGGCGGTCGCCGCCCCGGGTCTGGCCACCGCACAAAGCAGCACGGGCTCTGCGCCCCAGGGCCAGAGGACCGTGCGGTCGATGTTTGCTTTCGCAGACTTCAACCAGGACGGCCAGCTGACCCGCGCCGAGGCCAAGGGCCACCTGCCCTTCACCTACAACAACTTCAAGACGGTCGACGTCGACAAGCGCGGCTGGATCAGCTTCGAACAGTTCGTCGCGTACACCAACAAGCGCACCGGCAGGCAAGCCGACGACATCGTGCGCCTGGGCGAGTGGCACTGAAGCACGGGTGACCGGCGTCGGTGACCAGACCCGCCTTGGCCCTGCAGCACCGCTGGATGAGACTTTGAGGTTCGCAGGCGTGTGAACCACGAGGTACACGAAGGCTGCGGCATGGCGGGCGCGATTTCGAACAGAGGGGGCGGCATCGGCATTGGCCGCAGTGTTCGTCAGCGCACCGACGTCGCAATAGGGCGGAGTCAGGCTTGTTCGAACCAGCGACATGACGCTGCGATCTGGCCGCGACTGCCCCAGATCGTTTTCACATGTCGCGTTTTCCGTTCCCTATGTCGAGAACGTCGTTGGCTTCAAGACAACCCCCTCGTTGCTCCCGAGTCAGGTGATGCGGCAACCCTCATGATCCGGTTGGAAGCGATGTTTCCGCCTTGAAAACCGGCGCCGCCCCGTACGAGTTTCTGCCGCACGAGCAGCCGCTGATGGCGGGCTCGCCAGCGACGCCGGCGCATCCGCGGCGCCGAGCCGCCGCCTATGTACTGATCGGCATCCTGCTGTCGATCACCGGCGGCCTGAGCAACGGCCTGCTGCTGGCGAACCTGCCGCAGATCCAGGGGGCACTGGGCCTCACCAGCGTGCAGGGATCGTGGCTGGTCACCGCCTACGCCGTCGGCAACGCCAGCATGGCCATGCTCGTGGTGAAGTCGCGGCAGCAGCTGGGCATGCAGCGCACGAGCCGGTTCTTCCTGCTCGGCTTCGTCTTGCTGGCGGGGCTGCAGCTGCTGTCGCATTCGTACGCGTCCGAACTCGCTCTGCGCACGGTGGGGGGCGTGATCGCCGCCGGCTTCGGGCCGCTGGGCATGTTTTACGTGATGCAGGGCCTGCCTGCGAAGCTTCGAATCTCAGGCGTCGTGATCTACATCGGCCTGACCCAGGTGGCGCTGCCCCTGGCCCGATGGATTTCCCCCGCGCTGCTGTTCAATGGCGACATCCAGAACCTCTACGCGTTCGAGTTCGGCCTCGCGCTGATGTCCCTGGGCAGCGTCGCCGTGCTCCGGCTTCCGCCTGGAACCACCCAGGACGTGTTCGAGCGCCTGGACTTCCTCACCTTCGGCCTGCTGACCGCGGGGCTCACGCTGCTGTGCATGGTCCTTGCGCAGGGGCGGATCGTCTGGTGGACCACCGGGTGGCTGGGCTACGCCACGGCAGGCGCGGTCCTGTTCACGGGCACCGCACTGCTGATCGAGCACTACCGGGCCAGCCCGCTGCTGAACACGCGCTGGTTGGGTACGCGTGACATCCTGCGGGTCGTGATCGCGGCCATGACCATGCGCGTGCTGCTGTCCGAACAGGCGTTCGGTGCCACCGGCCTGATGGCTGCGGTCGGCATGGGCGCGGACCAGCTTTTCGCTTACCACGGCGTCCTGACCGCTTGCACGCTGGCCGGGGTGCTGGCCAGTCTGGTCCTGCTGAAGAGTGGTGACCTGAACCGGCCTGTCGTCATCGCAGTCGCGATCATCGCGGTGGCCGCATTCGCCGACGCCAGCGCCAGCAATCTCACGCGTCCGGCCAACCTGTTCCTGACCCAGGGCGCGATCGCGTTTGCGGCGGCGCTGTTTCTCGGCCCGACACTGCTGACCGGGCTGGTCCATGCGATCGCCAAGGGGCCGGCCCACCTGGTGACGTTCTCGGCGATCTTCAGCATGTCCCAGACCATCGGCGGACTGCTCGGACCGGCCTTCCTCGGCACCTACCAGATCCTGCGGCAGCGGGTTCATTTCCAGGATCTGGTGAACGGGGTCGTGCTGACCGACCCCCACGTGGCGTTGCGGGTCCAGCAGTTGGGCGGTGCCTACGCGGGTGTCGTGGCCGATCCGGCCCAGCGACAGGCCCTGGGCGTGCGCCTGCTGGGTCAGCAGCTCACGCGCGAGTCCAATGTGGCGGCCTTCAACGACGTGTTCTTCCTCATTGGTGTGCTCGCCACCGTGGCCCTGGTGGTGATCGGTGGCACCTGGCTGAACCACAAACGCAGGGGCATCGATCCGCTGGCCGAACCCATGGCGGTCATCCAGAAACTGGTCGCAGGCAGGAAGTGATGAATAGCCAGTCTGACGAAGCAGCCAACCCACGCGCTGAAGATCCCCCCGAGAACCTGCCGGCGCAGCAGCAGCCGCCACGACGCGGCTGGGCGCCACCCACCCACGGGCGGCGGCGCACGCTGCTGTTCATCGGCATCCTGCTGGGTGGCGTTCTGCTCGCTCTCTACGCATGGGACCTGCCGCCTTTCCGGCGCGACGTGCAGACCACCGACAACGCCTACGTGCGTGGGCAAACCACCACGATCTCGCCGCAGCTCAGTGGCTACGTCACCGAGGTCTTGATCCAGGACTTTGCGGTGGCCAAGAAGGGGCAGCCGCTGGTCAAGGTCGATGACCGGGTCTATCGCCAGCGCGTGGAGCAGGCCCGTGCAAACGTCGCTGCCCAGACCGCCAACCTCGACAACTCCCAGCAAAGTCAGCGCTCCAGTCTGGCGACCGTGGCGGCGCAAGAGGCGGCACTCGGCAACGCTCAGGCCCAACTGCAGCGCGCGCAGGCAGACATGCGCCGGGTCAGCGAACTCACCGCGGAGGGCTCACTGTCCGAGCGCGAGCGGGACCAGACCGTGGCGGCCCTGCGGCAGTCCGAGGCCGCCGTGGCCCAGGCCCGGGCGCAACGCACGATTTCCCAGGAACAGGTGCGGGCCGTCACAGTGGGACGCAGGGCACTCGAAGCCTCCGTCCAGAGCGCCCGTGCCAGCTTGCAACTCGCGGAAATCGAGCTGTCCAACACGGTGATCCGTGCGCCGCAGGACGGGCGCGTGGGCGAGCTCGGCGTCAGGCTGGGGCAGTTCGTTTCGGCCGGCTCCCAGTTGTTCGGGCTCGTGCCCAACGACGTGTGGGTCGTTGCCAATTTCAAGGAGGCCCAGACCGCGAAGATGAGGCCTGGGCAACGGGCCACCTTCACCGTCGATGCCTTGGGCGATGCCAAGCTGGAAGGCATCGTGCGTGAGCTTTCACCGGCCGCAGGCAGCGAGTTTGCGGTGATCAAGCCCGAGAACGCGACCGGAAACTTCGTCAAGGTGCCGCAACGCATTGCAGTGCGGATCGACGTGACGCCCGGTCAGCCAGGCGCCGATCGGCTGCGTCCAGGCGTTTCCGTGGTCGTTTCGGTCGACACGGGTGATGCTGCGTCAGCGCGAACTCCGCAACCGGTCCGCAGCCCACCATGAGGCGTCTGGGGCTTGCGGCTTCGTTTGCGGCTT
>JANNWL010000218.1:0-7161 GCA_031414735.1 Burkholderiales bacterium
GCCGCTGCGTGAATATCGTGTTCACGCACCTACCGGCCTAGCTTAGGAACCACCCATGACAGAAGGCCTGATCGTCTTTGCAACCTTTATCGCTGGCCTGCTGCTGGCCGACCCGTTCTATGCGGGTGGCTTGACCAAGGCAACGTTCGCCAAGGCCGTGGTCTATGCATTCGGCTTTGGCACATTGGGATTTCACTGCCTGGCGCGGGCGGCGATTTCGCCAGAGCGCTTCTGGGCGGCATGGCGGGAGGTCTGGGCCGCCTGGTGGCCGCTGGTCCTTCTGAGCATCTTCGTGATTGTCGGCAGCGTTTATGCACGTGCTGTCGACGACATCCAGGAGAGCTTTCTGAATGTGGGGTTGGGCATGCTCTTTCTACCCCTGTTTGCGCTGTCGGTACGGTCGTCCGACCAACCCCTTGCTTTTATGAAGTGGCTTGCGGCCATGTTCATCTTGATGGCTCTGACCGCGCTACCAATACTGGTGTCAGGGGTGCGCATCTACCATGAACTGATGTTCCTGTTTGCGCCAATTGGGACCTACCTCATCCTGGCGCCGCGATTCAGTGGCTGGCGCATGGTGCTTGGGTTGACGCTCATTGGCGTGTGCCTGCTCTCTTTCAAGAACACCACGTTTCTGCTCGTGCTGCTGAGCCTGTTTGTGTGCATCGGTGTGTGGCTGGCGCGGATCACGCGGATCAAGAACCGCCTGGCCGTCGTAGTTGGCGCACTCTTTGTGGTCCCGGTGTCGTTGGTGGGATTTTTCATTGCCTCTGTGGCCTGGACTCGTCATCGCGATACGCTGCCGTCAGGCAACGTGCCCTACCGTCTGGAGATGTACGAGATTGCCTGGAATAAGTTTCTCGCGTCCCCGGTCTGGGGCAGCGGCTTCACGGACCCGTCAGTCATCTACTTTCAACTCTTCAAGGTGGAACAGGCAACGCAGTACCTGCCCACCCACAGCGATCCGCTGGACCTGCTGGCCCACGGCGGTTTGATTGCCGCCGCGCTCTGGTTGCTGGTCGTCAAGCGCCAGTTTGTCATCGCCTGGTTTGCCGGTCGCGAACTTGCTGCGCGCCCCAATGGCGTGGACCTTACGCGCCACCGCTGGCTGGCCATGCTCGCGATCATGCAGATCGGCGCGGTAATCACATCCGCTTTCAATCCCATCATGATCAGTCCTGTCTACGCGTTCTGGATGTGGGGCAGCGCGGGTGTGATGTGGGCGCTTTACCAGGACATCGTCGCCCCGCCCTTGCCGGTGAAGTTGACCCGGTTTTCGTTGCTGCAGCAAGGTGCACCGCAGTGACGATGCCCTTGCCGTCCTTTTCCCTGGTTACCTGCTCCTTTCAACAAGGCAAGTTCATTGGCGCGACGCTGGCATCGGTGCTGACCCAGCAGTACCCCGGCCTGGAGTACATCGTGGTCGACGGTGGCTCAACCGACGGTTCGGCGCAGACCATCGAGTCCCATGCCGCGCAACTGGCTTATTGGGTGTCGGAGCCCGATGGTGGGCAAACCGAGGCACTGGCCAAAGGGTTTGCGCGCAGCAGCGGCGAGGTGATGGGGTGGCTGTGTTCCGACGACCTGCTGCTTCCCGGCGCGTTGCACGCGGTCGGCCGGTGGTTTGCAGAGAATCCCGAGGCCGATTGGGTTTACGGGGACGCTATCTGGATCAGCGGCACCGGGGAGCCGATTCGCACCAAACGCGAAATGGGGTGGAACCGCCACGTCTTTCTGTTCGACCACAACTACCTCGCGCAGCCTTCGGTGTTCTGGCGCCGCCGGCTTTACGACGCCGCGGGGGGGCTGGACAGCAGTTTCAATCTCGCAATGGACTCTGACCTGTGGCTGCGTTTTGCACGCATCGCGAAGCCCCGTCACATGGCACGCTACCTGTCCTGCTTGCGCTACTACCCCGAGCAGAAGACCCGCGCGCTGAAACCGATCGGCATGCGCGAGGACGAGTTGTTGCGGCAGCGTGAAGCACCTGCCCTGGCCAGATGGCCGCGTGCGCCCTTGCATCTGTGGGCAAGAGCGCAGCGGTTTGCATCCAAGGCCGTCATGGGCGGCTACTCGGCGCCGGTGCCGACGGATTTGTTGCCTTGGTTGCAACAGATGAAGATTCCGTGAAGCCGCTGCTGGGTGGGCGTTGATCGATTGTGAAAATCCTTCAGGTTCACAACACCTACCAGTACCGCGGCGGGGAAGATTCGGTGGTCGAGGCCGAGACTGAGCTGCTTCGCTCGCGCGGCCATCAAGTGGTCGAGATGCGGCGCCGATTCGAGCAGCTCAGCGAGTTGCGGCCGATGTCGGCCGCCGCCCAGGCCTTGTGGTCAAGGCAGGCGCGTGACGAGCTGCGCGGGCTGGTGGGCGACGTGAAGCCCGATGTGCTGCACGCCCACAACACCTTCCCGCTGATATCGCCGTCGGTCTTCTGGGCTGCGGACGAGTTCGGCCTGCCTGTCGTGCAGACGCTGCACAACTTCCGCCTGATCTGCCCGCAGGCCATGCTGCTGCGCGAGGGGCGCATCTGCGAGCAGTGCGTCGGCCGCGTGCCTCTCGCCGCTGTGCAGCACGCCTGCTACCGCGGGTCGCGCGCGGCGACCAGTGTGTTGGCCGGCATGCTGATGCTGCACCGCAGCCTGGGCACCTGGCGGAACAAGGTGGACCGCTACATTGCGCTGAACGAGTTCTGCCGCACGAAGTTCGTTCAAGGCGGCCTGCCTGCCGGGAAGATCGTGGTCAAACCGAACTTCGCGGCAAACCGCGACCTGCCGACTGGCGACCGTGCGGGCCTGCTGTTTGTCGGCCGGCTCTCACCGGAGAAAGGCTTGCAGGTGCTTGCCGAAGCCGCGGCCACGCTGCCGGCGGGCACTGTCCGCGTGATCGGCAGCGGCCCGGCGGCCGGCCAGCTCGAGCAGTGCGGTGCGGTGCACATGCTTGGGCAACAGACCGCGGAGAACGTGTTTGCGCAGATGGCGAGCAGCGCCGCGCTGGTGTTTCCCAGCATCTCGTACGAGACCTTCGGCCTGGTCATCATCGAGGCGTTTTCGGTCGGCACGCCCGTCATTGCCAGTCGCCTGGGCGCTGCACTCGACCTGGTGATCGATGGCCACAACGGCTTGCTGGTCGAGCCGGGCGATGCCGCCGACCTGCGGTCCAAGCTGGCTTGGGCCTTGTCGCATCCGGTGGAAATGGCAGACATGGGACGCCGCGCGCGGCAGACCTATCTCGCCCACTACACGCCAGAGTCGAACTACACGCAGCTGCTCGATGTCTACCGGCAGGCCCAGCAGGAACGCCAGCGGCGGAACTAGCGGCCGATGATCAACTGCCGCGCCGCGCTGGCCAGGAAGAGGGTGTTCGTGACCAGGTAGCGCCGCCACAGGCGCTGTGGGTCGCTGGCCAGCCGGTGCAACCACTCCAGCCCGTTGTTGCGCATCCAGGCCGGTGCCCGGGCCACCGAACCGGCGTGAAAGTCGAATGCCGCACCCACCCCCACCATCACGGCATTCACACGGCCGCGGTGCGCCGCCATCCACTCTTCCTGCTTGGGGCAGCCCAGGCTGACCCAGATCGAACTGGCGCCACTGCTGTTGAGCGTCCGGACGATGTCTTCGTCCTCCTCGGGGCTGAGGGGCCGGAAAGGCGGCGACAGGGTTCCCGCGATCGACAGTTTCGGGTAGCGCTGTTGCAGTCGCGCACGCAGTTGCATCAGCGTCTGCTCTGTGCTGCCGAAGAGAAAGATCGGTTCGCCTGCAGCGCTTGCCGCATCGCAGAAGTCAATCATCAAGTCGGGGCCGCTCACACGCTGCTGACGCCGCGCGCCCAGCTTGCGCAGCATCCAGGCGACGGGCGCACCGTCGGGCGTCGCCATGTCTGCGCCCGCCAAGACGGACATGAAGGAAGGCCGTTGACGCGCCGTGACCACCGAGTGAACGTTGCAGAGGTAGACGACCCGACTCTGACGCTGCTGTGCCCATGCCAGGATGCGTTGAACCGCCTCGCCCGGGGCCAACACGTCTATGGGCACACCGAGCACCGGCAAGGTGGTGCGTGGTGCGGCCAGTGAGGCGGGCGGCGTGGGATCGGTGGGGTGGGGCAAGGGGAGCAATCTCAACAGCGCTGGGCCATCTGCCGGCAGCCTGTAGATCGTAACGGCCCCACATGACCGGGCACCAGCGCTTGTGTGGGCTCAACGACGAAACACCGAGTCGGCCCGCATCAGCACCCTGTCGCTGCCGGCGGCCAGTACCAAGGGCAGTGCCACGGGTTGCCCGTCGATCCCGATGGCCGTGCAACCGGCCGGCCATTGGAGTTCTGCACACCCGACGGAGAGGCTGGTGCTGGCAGGCGCCGAGGCGATGGCTATCCAGTCGCTCGGCCTGGCCACGGTGTACCCCAGCACTTCGCGCACCGAAGCCGAATCGATGCCGACACTGACGCCCAGTGAGCTCAGCTGCAGATTGACGCGCGCCGGGTCGGATGACTTGGGCATGAAGAAGGCTTCATATTCCAGACGTTCGCCGGCCGTGCCCTCGCGTGCCGTGATGCTGACGAAGTCCTGGGCGTCGGCCATGCTGTCCCAGGGCGTGCCGTCACGGCTGATGTACGGGGGGCCGAGCCCGCCGCCTGAGGCTGGCGGCAGCGCAGCCGTCCAGCGGTAGAGGTAGGGCACGGCGGGCTTCAGCTGAAAGGGTCGGCTGGCCAGCAAGTCGCCCTGGGTGCCCGAGGTCAGGCTGATGCATGTGCCGACGCAGCCCGACCGAGTTGCATCGGCCTGGACGCTGAATGCGATGGTGCTGGGTGCGTGCCAGGTCTGCCAATGGGCCAGTCCGGCGTCGAAGCCGGTGTCGACCACGTGCTCGGCGCCCAGGGTCAGCGCAAACGGACGGAAGTGAGCCGGTCGGGTCGGCAGGGTGTCGCCGGCAGTCAGCTGTTGCCATTGCAGCGCGTTGACCATCCCGGGTGCGCCAGGACCGGCCACCCAGGCATGCGATTCCAGGGCGCCTTGCAACTGGACGTAAGTGTTGTCCTTGAAGCTGTTGCGGCTCGGTGCCAGCCCGGCTGCGCCTGCAATGGCGTGCCAGAAGCGAACTGCATGTGTTCTGCTGAAACGGGGCAACCCGGCAGCCGCTGCGCTGGCCTGAAGCATCGGCACGATCTGGTTTGCCTGGAACAGGTTGCCCGTCATCGCATCGAGGTCCGTTCTGTCCATGCTGGCCCACAACCCGGCACTGGTGGCCAGCCAGATGCGGTTGTTCTTCACCGTGACGCGCGAGGCGTTGTGCACGAAGACGCCTGTCGAGGGGTTGAGCAAGAGGTTGTCGGCCACGGTCACGCCATCAGCGAAGTCGTCGATGTAGATGCCGGCCGCCACGTCGCTGCCACCCGAGGTCGAGCTGTTCGCCGCGGGTTCGGCTCCGCCCACCTTGTTGCCCTGCACGGTGGACGTGTGCCCGCCCTGTCGAAGATTCGGCCCCACCCAGGTATAGATACCTGCGCAGTCGGCCAGCCTGCTGCAGTGCCTGCTGACCGAGTTGCGGGCAACGATGGAACCCTGGAACGACGAGAACCGTATCCCGATGTAGCCCGAGCCGCTGACCGTGTTGTCTTCTGCCCGGCCGGCGGGCCCGGACCAGATCGCCGCCAACACGCTGGCGCTGTGATGGGCGCCGTTGCCCGTGTCGGTCACCGTGTTGCGCAGGATGGCGACGCTGTTGACGTCGCTGGCGTCGATGCCGATTTCCGCGTTGCCCGCGAACACGCTGTCGGCCACCGTGGCTGTAGGCCGGGTGACGGAGGCCGGCGTCGAGTTGCGGAACTGCAGCCCAACGCTGCCGTTGGCCGATGACTCAAGCTGCGAAATTTGCGCCCCAGGCGCATCGATGACCAGGGTACCGACGCTGCGTGCGGCCAGCGTGGCAACTTGGCGAACGGTCAGGCCGCTTCGCTCACCGATGGTCAGGGCGTTGTCGCGCACGCTGCCCTCGATGGTGGCGTTGTTGAGATCGGCCGGCACGCCCGTGGCCGGGGCGATGAGGTACAGGCGCTGTGCCGCCAGGTCGTGGAAGAACTCGCCAGGCGTGTTCATCATCCACAGCTTGTCCTGCAGCAGGTAGCCCTGGCCGGCCGTCAGGTCCCAGTAGGTGGCGTAGTTCAGGGCCAGCGTGGCGCCGTTGACAGCGCTGACCTGCCGAGTCTCTATGGCCCAGGCCTGGGTTTGGATCTGGATGGTGGCGCCGACGATATCGCCTGTCGGCACGGCGCTGGCGTCGGTTGTGCGCAGGTTCAGGCTGGTGTTCTTCGCGGCTGTGGAACTCGTCGTGGTGGCCAACTGCGCCATCTTCATGCCCGTGCCCGTGGCGCTGGCGTCGGGCCAATGTGCGGTGCGCAGGGGCTGCCCGTTGACGAACAGCTGCGTGACCTTTGGCGTGGCGGCCGGCAGGTTGCGCGACCAGACGCCGTTGCTCAAGCTCCAGCCGCTGGAGAAGTCGTCGGCGCCACTGATCACAGCCCGTTGCCTTGAGCAGTCGTCGCCATAGCCGGCCAGGATGCTGCCGTCGGTCAGCTGATTCGGCCCCAGCACCAGCCGTTCGCGCCAGACTTGACCGCATCGCAGGTAAAGCCCTTGGCCCGCCTGCAAGCTGACAGCCCCGGCGCGAGCCAGCGTGCGCCAAGGGCGGTCGACCGAGCCTGGGCCGCCGTCGTCACCCAGTCGCGCATCGACATAAAAACCTGGAGCCGCCGGGATGCTTGAAGCAGGCGGCGCCGATCCGTCAGGCAGTGTGCGCGTGCTGCCCAAGGGCGTGGCGGCCGTCGCCGCGCTGCTGGCGCCTGCGGGCTCTGCTTCACCGCCACCGCCGCCCCCCCCACCACACGACGACAGCAGCGCGCAAACAAGCGCAGCGCCGAGGCTACTCATGGGCAGTCTCGACAGGAGGGCATGGATCGACATGCCCAGGTTTTCGGCGCGTGATCGCGGGAATTGAGGCCATTCTTCCGCTCAATTCTGTAACGAAAGTTTTGTTGGCGATGCCGGTTGTCGCCTTCAGGGCATCAGGCGCGGTCGGCGCTGGCAGCAAGCAGGCTGGCGCGGGCGAGGCGGTCGATGCGGATGTAGCCCGCGTTGCGCCGCACCACGCGGCAGGTGTCGAAGGG
>JANNWL010000219.1:0-4138 GCA_031414735.1 Burkholderiales bacterium
TGTTGCGGCGACATCGTGTGCAGCGTGCGGATGCTCTGCGGCGTGACGCCCAGCACCAGCCACAGGCGCTCATCGCCCTGGCCGACTTCGATGGTCACCAGCTTCTGCGATGCCGACAGGGGCAGCACGCTCACGGTGCGCGGCACGCCGGCGCCCGAACCGCCGCCGCCCAGCGGCGTGCGCTTGAGCAACCACAGTGTCAGCGGGATCAGCGCCACGACGGCGATGAACCACCACAACGAGGTCAGGTCCGGGCTGGTCATGGGCGCTTGCAGGATCAGAGCTTGGACAGCCGGCGCATGCGCTCGCTGGGCGTGACGATGTCGGTCAGCCGGATGCCGAACTTGTCGTTCACCACCACCACCTCGCCCTGGGCAATCAAGTAGCCGTTGACCAGCACGTCCATCGGCTCGCCAGCCATGGTTTCCAGTTCCACCACCGAGCCCTGCGCCAGCTGCAGGATGTTCTTGATGGGAATCCGCGTGCGACCCAACTCCACGGTCAGCTGGACGGGGATGTCCAGGATCATGTTGATGTCGTTCACGGCCGGGCCCAGGCCCGTGGCCTGCACCTGCGGCGTGTTGAAGTTGGCGAAGGTGGCGGGTGCCACCGATTCCTGCGCCGGCGAGACTTCGACAGCGACCTCGCTCTTGCTCTCCGACAACGCAGACGCCCACTCGGCCGCCATGCGGTCTTCTTCGGACATGGCGGGTTCTTGTTCAGCAGCGGACATGCATTGACTCCAAGTCAGATTTCAGGGTGTCGGGCCGGCGCAGCCGCTAAGAGGGCGGTCCACTTTCCAACCAGTTGAGATTGGTGCCAGTGACCATCTGGTCGATCTTGATGGCGTAGCGCTTGCTGGACGTGCCGTAGTGGCAGTCGAACACGGGCACGCCCGACACCTTGGCCTGGATCACGGGGTCGAGTTCGAGTTCGATGAAATCACCGGGCTTGAAGGACAGAAGTTGCTCGACGCTGGCCGGGGCGTGGGCCAGCTCGGCTACCAGCGTGACCTCGGCCGATTGCAGCTGGTTGGTCAGCAGGTTCACCCAGCGCCGGTCGGGGCCGGCGGCGTCGCCCAGGTTGGTGCCGTAGAGCACGTCGCGAATGGGTTCCAGCGTGGAGTAAGGAATGCAGAAGTGCACCGAGCCCGAGCTCTCGCCGATCTCCAGCGTGAAGTGGGTCGACACCACGATTTCGCCTGGCGTGGCGATGTTGGCGAACTGCGGCTGCATCTCCGAACGCATGTATTCCAGCGTCAGCGGATAGATGCCTTCCCAGGACTTGCCGTACTCGAAGATGATGATCTCGACCAGCCGCGTGATGACACGCATCTCGGTGGCGCTGAAGTCGCGGCCCTCGATGCGGGTGTGGTACTTGCCGATGCCGCCGAACAGCGCATCGATCACGGCCAGCACCAGGGTGGGGTCGCACACGATCAGCCCGGAGCCGCGCAGCGGCGCCACGTTGACCACGTTGAAGTTGGTCGGCACGACGATCTCGCGCAGGAAGTTGTTGAACTTCTGCACCTTCACGCCGCCAATGGCGACCTCGGGCGTCTTGCGGATGAAGTTGAACAGCCCCAGCCGGATGTTGCGTGCGAAGCGCTCGTTGATGACCTCCATCGTGGGCATGCGCCCGCGCACGATGCGTTCCTGGCTGGACAGGTCGTACTCGCGCAGCCCACCCTTGGCCGCCTGCGCAACCGGCTCGGCCTTCTGGCTCTCGCCCGTGATGCCCTGCAACAAGGCATCGACTTCGTCCTGCGAAAGGATCTGCTGGTTCATGGGCGCGGCGGAGCAGACCTACTGGATGATGAAATTGGAGAAATGGACCGAACGCACCGGCAGGACTTGCGGCGCGCGTCTCTTCTTTTTCTTGGCGGGCTTCTTGTCCGCGGCCGCGTCGGCAGCCTCCTCCTCGTCCTCGACTTCGATGCCCAGCGCGCGGGCGGTCTCGCGCCGGATCTTTTCGGCCAGCAGCTGCTTGCCTTCGCGGCCCTGCAGCTCGGCCGCGGTGCGGTCGGCGATGGCCAGCAGGATGTTGTTGCGGATGACCGGCATGTAGACCTTGATCTGGTCGGCCACGGCGGCGTCTTCCAGCTCCAGCGTGATGCCGACCTGCGCGAAGCGCTCGGTGTCACGGTCGGCCAGGTTCACGGTGAAGGGCTCGAGCGGCGAGAACGTGGGCACCGCCTTGGGGTCGTGCTTGGCCATCTTGGCCGCGGGCGCCGGGCCTTCGCCGTCCGCTTCGGCGTCGGCAGCCTTTTTCTTCATCATCATCAGCGCGGCGCCACCGCCGCCCGCCAGCACCAGGGCGACCACGGCAATGATGACGATGAGTTTCTTCTTGCCTTTGGGGGCTGCGGCGGCATCGGCGGCCGTGGCGGTGGACATGGGCTCTCCTTCAGGCGGGGTCGGGGCAGGCCACGCGCCGGGGTGGCACGGGTCGGCACGTCGAAGCCATTATTGAGAGCGGCCCGGGCCGCCCAAGCCCTGAAAAGCGCGGTGAAACCGGGCTACCAGCGCAGTCTGGTTCAGGCCACCAGATCGACCACGCCACGGCGTGCAATGGCCGCGCGCAAGGGCACGGTTTCCGCCGGGGCGGGGGCGTCGCGCGTGTCGCGCCTGCCTGCGGGTGTACGACCGTCTTGCTGCGCTTGCGGGTTGGCCGGCTGCTCGAAGACGCCGCCGCCGGTCAGCGTCAGGCCCGCTTCGCGCAAGGTGCCCGCCAGCGTGGGCATGGCCTGCTCCAGGGCCTGGCGTGTCAGCGGGTGCTCTGCCGCCAGGCGCACCTGGGCGCTGGCGCCGTCGAGCTGGATCTGCACCGTCAACGGCCCCAACTCCACCGGGTGCAGATGCAGCCGGGCGTGCTGCACACCGTCACGCAAGAAGACATTCAGCTGGGCGCCCAGCGCGGGGGCGAATTCGGCACTGCCGGGGCTGGCTTGCAGACGCGCTTCGGCCACCGTGGGCGCGCCCGTGCCCGCTGCAACTGCCGACAGCCCCGGCGGCGGGGCGTGAAGCGGGGTGGCCGCTGCCGGCAGTGCGGTGGTGGTGGGCGCTGCGCTGGCCGCCGCAGCGGCAGATCGCGATGTGGCGTCGCGCTCACCGGCCACGGCCAATGCATCGGTTGCGGCCTCGCCGCGGCGCGACGCACCGGCAGCGACTGCTGCGGCGGCGTCCACCGCCGGTGCCGCGGCGCTGCGTGATGGGCCGGGCGCGGCGGCCACGCCGGCAGCGCCAGCAGACTGCAAGCCAGACTTGCCGGCCGCCCTGGCCGCGGCCGCCGGTGTGCCGGCGACCAGAGCCGCGAGCAGGCTGCTGGCGTCGGGCGCGGCGTCACCCGGGTGGCCAGCGTGGTCGGTGCCGGGGTCGTCCTGGGCTGGCGTCGCCAACCCGCCAGCGCCAGTCTCTGCAGTTGCGGGGGCCGTTGACGAACCCGAGGCCCCGGACTTCTCGTCCACCGCGTTGGCCGCCACGGCGGCGGTCTTGCGCTGCGCTGCGGCACGGGCAGCGGTGGCGCTGTCGGCTGCCATTGAGGCGCGGTTGTCGGCGCTCGCGGTGTCGGCGGATGCCAGGTCGGAACGGGTTGCTTCGCGTTCGGATGGCGGCGGTGACGGCGCGGGCGAAGGTGGCGGGCTGCCGGCCTGGTTCAAGGCCCTGGCAAAGCTCTCGGGCGCAAAGCTGCCGTCGCCAGTGCTGCGCTGCGCGGTCGGCGGTGTGCCCACGATGGCTGCCGGCGAGCCGACGGCGGGGCTGATCAAGGTGCTTGAGAGCATGGTGTTCTCAGTGGCCTCCGTGCCCTGTCGGTGCGTGGTCGGCATGGCGGCGCCACAGCTGCTGCAGGGCGGCCTCATCGGTGCGTCGCTGCTCGAGCCGCGCCTGCGCGCGCTGCTGCTCCGCCGATCGGCGTTCCAGCAACTTGCGCGACGAGGCCACGCGCATCTCCTGGGCCACCAGCTCGGTGCGCAGGCGTGCCGCGTTGAGTTCGGCGCCCTCCAGGCTCAGGGCCTGCTGGGCCAGGGCCTGCTCCAGCCGCTGCATGAAGTCGGCATGCCGGCGCAGCGCCTCGATGCCGGTGGCCGCCCCCGTGCTGGCCGGTCCGCGGGCGCGGTACTCGCTGCGGTAGGCCAGCA
>JANNWL010000220.1:0-2678 GCA_031414735.1 Burkholderiales bacterium
AGGAATTCTGCTCCCGCAAGGCTTGGTGCTGGCCTCTGACTCGCGCTCCAACGCGGGGGTGGACCAGGTGGCGCTGGTGAAGAAGCTGGCGGTGTTCGAGGTGCCGGGCCAGCGTGTGGTGGTGGTCTTGTCGGCCGGCAACCTGGCCACCACGCAGGCGGTGGTGACAGGCTTGCGCGAAAGCGCTGGCAGTGGTGCTTTCCGGCTGGACATCCACGACGCGCGCAGCATGTTCGACGTGGCCCAGATGGTGGGCAACAAGCTGCGTGAGGTCATCGCCCGCGACGGCAACTTCGTGCAGCCCTATGGCGACCCCAACGGCACCTTCCTCGTGGGAGGGCAGATCGCGGGAGAGCCGCCGCGGCTGTTCCACATCTACTCGGCCGGCAACTTTGTCGAAGCCTCGGACCGCTCGCGCTTCTTGCAGCTGGGTGAAACCAAGTACGGCAAGCCCATCCTTGACCGCGCCTTGAACAATGACACCAGCCTGAACGAAGCCGCCAAGTTGTCGCTGCTGTCGTTTGACGCCACCATGCGCAGCAACCTGTCGGTCGACGCACCCATCGATTTGATGCGCTATGCCACAGACAGCTTCACGGCCAGCAATCTGGCCACGCTGGAGAAGGACGACCCCTATTGGATGGAGCTGCGCCAGCGTTACGCCGAGGGCTTGTCCAGCCTGGTCGGCAGCATCCCGCCGCCGCCGAACCGCGGCTGAAGTGTCGATGTTGCAGCGCCAGCCCAGGCTTGGTTGAGGAGAACCCATGAAGAAGACCGCCGTCGCCCGATTTGGCGAGCTCGCGGACCGCCAACCTGCACACGCGTTGGTGGGCGAAGTGGATCTGGTGGTGGTGCGTTTTGACGCCGCCGTGTCGGTGCTCTACGGCCGTTGCCTGCACCGCGGTGCCTTGATGGCCGATGGCCGTGTCGAGGGCGACACCCTGTTCTGCGGCGTGCACGACTGGGACTACCGGCTCGACAGCGGCGTCTCGGCCTACAACAACGCCGAGGCCTTGCAGAAGTTTGCATCCTGGGTCGAAGACGGCCAGGTCTGGGTCGATGCCGACGAGATTGCGGCCTGGGCGCAGGCCCATCCGCAGCCCTTCAAGCGCACCATCTACCTGGGCCAGTACGCCGACACCGGCCACGGCAGCGCTGAAGAACCGCACAACGCGCTGATCCAGCGTTATGCGCGTGAAGGCTTGTCCCAGACCGGCCACCATGGCGCGGTGGAAGCCATGGGCGTGCCGCGCGATCAGCTTCCAAGCTGGGACGACATCCAGATCCTTCCCGCCCAACTGCACCGCCCGCCGTTGCTCGACGAGCACCCGGTGGGGACGGATGTGCTCGTCGGCCCCGGGGCGAAGAAACCGCTGCGGCTGGCCATTCCGCTGATCGTGTCAGACATGAGCTTCGGCGCGCTGTCGGCCTCGGCCAAGGTGGCGCTGGCGCAGGGCGCTGAATTGGCGGGCACCGGCATCTGTTCGGGCGAAGGCGGCGTGCTGCCCGACGAACAGCAGGCCAACTCACGCTACTTCTACCAGTTGGCATCGGCACGCTTTGGCTTCGGCTGGGACAAGGTGGCGGCCTCGCAGGCCTTCCACTTCAAGGGCGGCCAAGGCGCCAAGACCGGCACCGGCGGGCATTTGCCCGGCCCCAAGGTCAGCGCGCAGATTGCGGCGGTGCGCGGCTTGCAAGTGGGCCAGCCGGCGATCTCGCCAGCACGCTTTCCCGACTGGACCGAGCCGCGCCAGATGCGCGAGTTTGCGGCCGAGGTGCGCGAACGCACCGGCGGCATCCCGGTGGGCTACAAGCTGTCGGCGCAACACATCGAGAAAGACATCGACGCCGCACTCGAAGTGGGGGTGGACTACATCATCCTGGACGGCCGCGGCGGCGCCACGGGGGCATCGCCCGTCATCTTCCGCGACAACATCTCGGTGCCCACCATCCCGGCCCTGGCGCGTGCGCGGCGCCACCTGAACCGTTGTGGCCGAAGCGACGTGACGCTGATCATCACTGGCGGCCTGCGCACGCCGGCCGACTTCGTCAAGGCGCTGGCCCTGGGCGCTGACGCCATTGCGCTTTCGAACGCCGCGCTCCAGGCCATCGGCTGCATTGCCATGCGGGCCTGCCACACCAACAACTGTCCTGTGGGCATCGCCACGCAGAAGCCGCACCTGGTGGCGCGCCTGGCCGTGGACAAGTCGGCGCGGCAACTGGCCAACTTCTTCGAGGCGTCGGTGCACCTGATGCAGGTCATGGCGCGCGCCTGCGGGCACGAACACTTGTCCCAGTTCACTGTGGACGACCTGACGACCTGGAAGCGCGAGATGGCCGACCTGTCGGGCGTGACTTACGGCGGCATGGCGTGATGCGCCCGTCCCCATCCATCGTGGCGCCGGGAGCCCTGAAATGAACGCACCCGCACTGGATTGGCACCGTGTCGCAGCGGTCGGCGACCTGCCCGAGGGCCGCGTCAAGACCGTCACGCCCGGCAGCCGATCCGTCTGCCTGTCGCACTTCGACGGCCAATGGGCGGCCATGGACAACCGCTGCCCGCACCAAGGCGGGCCGCTGGGCGAAGGCTCGATCGAGCGCGGCGTCGACGGCCAGTGCTGGATACGCTGCCCCTGGCACGGCTGGGACTTCGACCCGCTGACCGGCAAGCCACCCGG
>JANNWL010000221.1:0-10784 GCA_031414735.1 Burkholderiales bacterium
CGTCCCAGCTGCTGCCAGAGGAAGCTGTACTCCAGCGCGCTCATGTGGGCGCGCTGCGCGTTGTTGGCAGCGCCGCCGTGGCCGCCTTCCAGGTTTTCCCAGTACAGCAGGTCATGCCCGAAGGCTTGCATGCGCGCCGCCATCTTGCGCGCGTGGCCCGGGTGCACGCGGTCGTCGCGCGTGCTGGTGGTGAACAGCACCTTGGGGTAGCGCACGCCGTCGCCGGCGGGACGGACCCGGTGGTAGGGGCTGTACTTGGCGATCCAGGCCCATTCATCGGCCCTGTCGGGGTTGCCGTACTCGGCCATCCAAGAGGCCCCGGCCAGCAGGCGGTGGTAGCGCTTCATGTCCAGCAGCGGCACCTGGCAGACCACGGCGTGGAAGAGCTCGGGCCGCTGGGTCATCACCGCGCCCACCAGCAGGCCGCCGTTGCTGCCGCCCTGGATGCCCAGCCGGCGCGGCCGCGTGATCTTGCGGGCGATCAGGTCTTCGGCCACGGCCGCGAAGTCGTCGTAGCTGCGCTGCTTGTGCTGCAGGATGGCGGCGTTGTGCCAGCCCGGACCGAATTCGCCACCGCCCCGCAGATTGGCCAGCACGAAAACACCGCCCTGGGCAAGCCAACAGCGACCTCGGGTGCTGTTGTAGCTGGGCAGCAGCGGTATCTCGAAGCCGCCATAACCGCCCAGCAGCGTGGGGTTGTCGCCATCGGCCGTGGCGTTCGCCGGCCAGACCACGAAGTAGGGCACCTGCGTGCCGTCACGGCTGGCCGCCCAGCATTGTTCGACACGCATGCCGGTGGCGTCGAACAGTGCAGGACGGGTCTTCAGAGGCTCCAGCGTGTCGCTGCGCAACTGGCCCAGGTGCAGCGAATCGGGCTCCAGGAAGGCCGTCACGCCCAGTTGGTAGGACTCGGCCAGCGCGTCACTGGGCAGCAGCGGGTCGTGCAGCGAACTGGCGCTGAGCGTGGTTAGCAGCGGCGCCGGCACGTCGTGCCGTTGCCATTGGCCGCGGTCCAGCTGCCAGGCCACCAGGCGGCTGCTGACGTTGTCCGACACCGTCAGCAGCAGGCCGTTGCGCGTGGCCGTGAAGGCCGACAGCGCGCTGTGCGGAGTGGGCGTGAACAGGGCCTTGAATTGGCGCTGGCCCTTCAGGTAGGCGGCCGCGTCGCACAGCAGCAGAGAGCCCTGCGGCCAATGCGTCTGGCCCAGGTTCCAGTCGCTGCGCAGTTCCACCAGTGCGTGTTCGCGCCAGAAGTGCAGTTCGGCGTCTATGGGCTTTTCGACCGGTACCAGGCGCGTGCCTTGCAGCAAGGTCAGGCGCGACTGGAAAAAGGCCGGCACGCAGGTGAACACGGTGCGCTCAAAGCCCGGGGTGGCGTCGACCTGCACGGCCGCGTAGACATCGGTGGCCTCGACCTCGAACACCGTGCGCGCGGTGGCCAGCGGCAGGCCGCGCTGCCAGCGCTTGATGACGCGCGGGTAGCCCGACGTTGTCAGCGAACCCTTGCCGAAATCGGTGCCCACGAAGACGTGGTCGATGTCTATCCATTCAACGCTGGACTTGGCCTCGGGCAGGCTGAAGCCGCCGTCCACAAAGGCCAGCGCCTGGGCGTCGAATTCGCGCAGGACATGGGCATCCGCCCCGCCGCGCGACAGCGAAATCAAGCAGCGCTGGTACGCCGGCCCCAGCCAGGTGGCGCCGGACCAGACCCAGTTTTCGCCTTCAGCGGCGGCCAGGGCGTCCAGGTCCAGCACGGTGTGCCAGTCTGGCGCGGCAAGCCGGTATTGCGCGAGCGTGGTGCGGCGCCACAAGCCGCGCGGGTGGGTGGCGTCCTTCCACAGGTTGTAGAGCCAGTCGCCGCGGCGTTGCACGTGGGGGATCTGGTCGGTGGAATCCAGCACCTCCAGGATCTCGGCGCGCCGAGCCTCGAAGCCGGGCGCACGTTCGAGCACGCCCTGGCTGTGCGCATTGCGCTCGCGCACCCAGGCCAGGGCACGTTCGCCATCGACCTCTTCAAGCCACAGGTAGGGGTCGTCGGTGTCTTTCATGGCTTCGGCGCCTGCAATGACTTCAAATGGATCTCCACGCTGTCGTCGGTGTTGCCGACCCAGATCTGGCCCTCTTGCACCGTCACCTGCAGTTGCATGGACCGTGTGACCAGCTTGGCCAGGGCCTGGACTTCTTCTGCCGGAATCTGCCAGACCTGCAGGTTGCGCAGCCGCGACACCTTGGGCGCGATGCCGGCCCACCAGATGGGCGCGGCCTGGCTGTAGCAGTACAGCGTGACGCGTTCTGCGCGGCTGCAGGCCTTGGCCAGGCGGCGGTCATCGGCCGGCTGGCCAACCTCGACCCAGTGCAGCAGCACGCCGGCCAGGGTGTGCTGCCACAGGTCGGGCTCGTCGCCGTCGCCCAGGCCGCGCGCGAACACCAGGGCGCCACCGTGGTCGTCGGCGGGCACGTTCAAGGCGAAGGCCAGCACGCGGGCCATCAGGCGTTCGTCGGTTTCTGACGGGTGGCGCGCCAACGTGAGCTGGTGATCGGCGTAGAGCGCGCGGTCCATGTCGGCGATCTGCAGCGCGGCCTTGAAGATGGTGGACTTCAGGGCCATGCTGGCGTGCCCGGCGTGGACAGGGTCGGGCGTACAAGCGGGACAGGGGGCATGGGGCAGCGGTGCGGCAGACAGGGCTGCGCACTGTGCCACAGCGGCAGGCCGGTCAGCCCTTCTCTGCCACGGCCTTCAGTCCGGCCAGGCCCCCTTCGAAATCCTTGCCCACCATCTTGTCGGCAAAGAGTGCGATCCAGCGGAACAGCGGGTTGCTGCCCATGTCGCCGTTCATGGTCCAGCGGACCTGGGTGCTGTTGCTGTCTGCGGTGAAGGTCAGGTCGCCCTGGGACGTGGTGCCGAAATCGGGAAAGTAGAGGTCGTAAGCCACGCGCTTGCCCGGGTCGGCGGCGGTGAAGGTCATCTTGCCATCGCCCTCGGTCTTGCTCTTCCAGGCCCAGGCAGCCCCCGCGCCCGACGGCGGGCCGGTGTAGGTGATTTCCATGGCCGGATCGCGCTGGTTCCACACCGACCAGGCCTTCCATGCACGTGGGTCGGCGACCAGGGCGTACACCTTGTCAACTGGTGCATTGATGGCCACGCTGCGTGCCACGGTGAACTTGGGTGACAAGACCATGCCGCCCACCACCAGCACGGCAGCCAGTGCCAGCACCAGCCCAAGAATCCACTTGACGACTTTCATGAAGATGCCCTTCCATCCTGTTTTTGCGTGCGTGAGTCTGGACCGATGCGCCTGCCAAGGCAAGGGTGGCAAAATTCTCGAACGGGGCTGGCGTCGCTGGCCGCTTGGGACCGAGGCCGAGATGATGAAACGAACCCCTGCTGCATCCACCGCCGGCGTGTTGATCGCCCTGTTGGCCAGTTTGCCGTTGGGCGTGTGGGCCCAGACCGCGCCCAAGCCGGCGGCGGGGTCCGCGCCGGCAGCCGCCAAACCCGCTGCAGCCAGGCCTGCCGCGGCCAAGCCTGCGGCAGCCCCAGCGCCAGCGGCCACGGCTGCCAAGCCCAACGCCTTGGGCAGTGGCGTGGCGGGCGGGCCGCTGCTGACACGCGACGAGTTGCGCGCCTGCCTCAAGCAGGAAGAGTCGATCCGCAACCGCATCACCGAACTGGAAACGCAGCGTGAGCCCCTGGCGGCTGAAAAGGCCTCGATCGGTGTCGACCAGCAAGCCGTGCGCGACGAGCGCGCCAAGATCGACGAGTTCCGCAAGGTCGCCGACGAATTGGGCGTGCGCTTCAAGGCCTACAGTGCGCGCGTGGACGCCTTGAACGCCCGCGTGGCCGAGTTCAATTCCACCACCCGCAGTGGAACCGCCGCCGAACGCCAGCGCGTCGAGATGAACACCGAGCAAGCCGCGTTGGTCGCCGAGCGCGCCACGCTCGAGGCCGAGCGGCAGCGTCTGTCCACCCAGAGCGAAGACATCATCCGCGCCTACAACGCCAAGGTGGGTGCGTTGGAGGCACGGGTCACCGACTGGAACGAGCGCAACGCCAAATGGGCCGACCGCAGCAGCTCGGCTGAGTCCGACCGCAAAACCTGGGTCAGCAGCTGCTCTGACAAACGCTACCGCGAAGACGACGAGACCGCCATCAGGAAGGAGAAGTGATGGGCGCCACCGACATGGCGGTGGGCAACCCGCTGCTGCCGACCTGGAGCGCCCCGTTTGGTCTGCCGCCGTTTGCGGCGCTGCAACCCGAACACTTCGAGCCCGCCTTGCGCGAAGGCATGCGCACGCAACGCGAAGAGTTGCAGGCCATTGCGATGCAGGCCGCGGCGCCCACCTTCGACAACACCCTGGCCGCATTCGACCGCACGGGTGGGTTGTTGCAGCGCGTGTCGGCCGTGTTCTACAACCTCACCTCGTCTGCCACCAGCGCGGCGCTGCAGGCCGTGCAGCGCACGATGGCGGCGCCCATGGCCGCCCACGGCAGCGCGGTCTACATGGACCAGGCGCTGTTTGCCCGGGTCGATGCGCTGCATGCCCGCCGCGCAGAACTGGGCCTGGCGCCCGAAGCCCTGCGCTTGCTCGAGCGCGTGCACCTGGACTTCGTGCGCTCTGGCGCGCGCATGGCGCCGGCCGAGCGGACGCGCTACGCCCAGGTGATGGAACAACTGGCGGCGCTGACGACGCAGTTCGCGCAGAACGTGCTGCACGACGAGTCCGCCTGGCAGCTGGTGCTGGCGGGCGATGACGACCTGGCCGGTCTGCCCGATTTCGTCCGCGCCTCGGCGCAGCAGGCGGCCAGCGAGCGCGGTCTGCCCGGCCATGTGATCACCCTGTCGCGCTCGTTGGTGGTGCCCTTCCTCACGTTCTCGCAGCGGCGCGACCTGCGCGAGACCGCCTGGCGTGCCTGGGTCGGCCGGGGCGAGCATCCGGGTGATCACGACAACCGCGAGGTGGCGCGCCAGATCCTGCGCCTGCGCAACGAGCAGGCCCGACTGCACGGGCATGCCTGCTACGCCGACTACGCGCTGACCGACACCATGGCCGGCACGCACACGGCGGTGCAGGGGCTGCTGGGCGATGTCTGGCCGCGCGCGCTGGCCGCGGTCGAGCGCGAACGCCAGGCGCTGCAAGAGGTGATGCAGACCGAAGGCGTGCAGGCATCCATCGAGCCCTGGGACTGGCGCTACTGGGCCGAAAAGGTGCGCCGCCAGCGCTACGCCCTGGATGACGCCGAGATCAAGCCCTACTTTCAGCTCGAGCGCATGGTGGGCGCGGCCTTCGACTGTGCGTCACGCCTGTTCGGCCTGAGCTTCACGCCGCGCGACGACGTGCCCGTCTACCACCCCGACGTGAAGGCTTACGAGGTGCGCGATGCCGCCGGCGAGCCGGTGGGTGTATTCCTGCAGGACAACTTCGCCCGCGCCGGCAAGCGCAGCGGCGCGTGGATGAGTTCGCTGCGCTGGCAGCGCCGCAACGGCGGTACGCAGCTGCCCATCATCCTGAACAACAACAACTTCGCGCGTGGCGCGCCAGGGGCGCCCACGTTGCTGTCGATGGACGACGTGCGCACGTTGTTCCACGAATTCGGCCACGGCCTGCACGGCCTGCTGTCCAACGTGCATTTCCTGCGGCTGTCGGGCACCCAGGTGCTGCGCGACTTCGTCGAGCTGCCCTCGCAGCTCTTCGAGCACTGGGCCACCGAGCCCGAGGTGCTGCAGCGCCACGCCCGCCACTGGCAGACCGATGCACCGATCCCCGTCGACCTGGTGCAGCGCATGCAGCGGGCACGGCAGTTCAACCAGGGCTACGAGACGGTGCGCTACACCGCCAGCGCCTTGGTCGACATGGCCGTGCACGCGCGCACCGACGCCGAGCCACCGGCCGACCTGTGCGCCTTCGAGTCCGGGTTGCTGCAGTCGCTGGGCCTGCCCGCAGGCGTGGGTCTGAACCACCGCCTGGTCCACTTCCAGCACCTGTTTGCCAGCGCAGGCTATGCCGCCGGCTACTACGTGTACTTGTGGGCCGAGGTGCTGGACGCCGATGGTTACGGCGCTTTCACCGAAGCCGGCAGCCCGTTTGCGCCGCAGGTGGCGGCGCGCCTGAGGGCCCACATCTACGGCAGCGGCAACTCCGTCGCACCGACCGAAGCCTACGTGGCCTTCCGCGGACGCGCTGCCGACGTGCAGCCGCTGTTGCTCAAGCGGGGCCTGGTGCCGCAGGCCGAACCGGCTTGACAGCGCCGGGCAGTCCCGTGACCGTGCCGTGGCTCAGCCGCCTGGACGGCGCAAGCGCCTGTCCAGTGCGGCCAGGAAGGCCTTGAAGTCCAGCGGCTTGGTCCAGTAGTCGGCCATGCCGGCCTGCCGGGCGCGGGCAATGTCTTCGGGCATGGCGTTGGCCGACAGGGCCACGCAGGCGATGCTGGCGGTGGCCGGGTCGGCACGCAGCCGGCGCAGCACTTCAAAGCCGTCGGCGTCGGGCAGTTGCATGTCCAGCAGGATCAGGTCGGGCAGCGACGCACGCGCTGCGGCCACGCCGCTGGCAGCGTCCACGGCCACCTCCAGCGTCAGGTCGCCGTGGCGCGCCAACAGCTCGGTGATGATGAGTGCGTTGACGGGGTTATCTTCGATGTACAGCACCCGGTGGTTGCGCGCCGCCGTGGCGGCCGGCGTTGGCACCCCGTGCGCCTGGACAGCCGGCTCCTCGCCTGGCTTGTCGTCGTGGGCTGAGGCCGGCGTGGGCGCGGCGACCAGCCTCAGCTCGAACACGCTGCCCGTGCCTGCGGTGCTCTGCACGACGATCATCCCGCCCATGCGCTCGACCAGTGACTTGGCGATCGCCAGCCCGATGCCTGTGCCCTCGATGCCGGCACGTTCGGCGCCCAGCCGGTTGAAGGGTTCGAACAGGTGCAATTGCTGTTCGTCACTCATGCCGCAGCCGGTGTCGCTGACGCTCAGCACGGCTTCGCTGCCGTCCATGCGGGACTCGATGCGTACCTCGCCGCCGGCCCGGTTGTACTTGATGGCGTTGGACAGCAGGTTGAGCAGCACCTGGCGCAGTCGCCGCGCGTCGGCATGCACCGAATGGGGCAGCGGACCCAGATGCAGCTTGACCGGTTGGGCGGCCAGCGCCGGGCCCAGCAGCGGCAGCGTGCTCTCGACCAGCGCGGCCAGGCCCAGCACTTCCAGGTGCAGGTGCAGCTCGCCACTCTGCAGGCTGGACAGGTCGAGCACGTCGTCGATCAGCGCCAGCAAGTGCGCACCGGCCGCAGCCACGTGGGCCAGCCGGTGGTGCCGGATCGCGGCCGCAGGCGTCACGGCCCGCTCGCTGGCGTCGTCGTCGAGCATCAACTGCGTGAAACCCAGCATGGCGTTCAGCGGTGTGCGCAGCTCGTGGCTCATGCGGGCCAGGAAGCGTGCCTGGGCCTGACTTTCGCGCAGCGCGATCTCGCGTTCCTGGCGTGCCTTGGCGGCGGTGCGGTTGTCGGTCACGTCCCAGTTCACGCCGATGCGCTCTGCCATGCCGGTGGCGGCGTCCTTCACCTGCGACGAACGAGATGCCAGCCAGCGCACCTGGCCGTCCGGCCAGACGACGCGGAACTCCAGGTGCAACGTGGTGCCGGCTTCTATGGCCTGCCGCATCGCAGCCCCCGCCCGGGACCGGTCTTCGGGGTGGACGGCGGCCAGGCGCTCGGCTTCGCTCAACGCCGTGGGCTGCACGGGCAGGCCCCGCAGCGCCCACATTTGCGCGTCCCAGGTGACGATGTCGGTGTTCAAGTCCAGCCGCCACGTGCCCAGCCCGGCGCCACGGGCGGCCAGGGCAGCCTGTTCGACGGCGCTGCGCAGTGCCAGTTCGGCACTGCGTTGTTCGGTCACGTCGATCACCACGCCAAACAGCAAGGGGCCGAGGTCGCCGGACTCGCGGCGCGAGTGGGTGATGACTTGGCGCACCTGGCCGTCCGGCCGCAGGACGCGAAAGTTCAGGTCCACCACGCGCTGTCGGCTGCGCACCCAGCGGGCCAGCCGGGCCTGCGTCGCGGCGCGGTCGGCCGGGTGCACCCAGCGCGCAAACCACTCGGCCGGTGTGGGCAGTTCGGCCTGCTCGTCCAGGCCGAACATCGAGCGCAAGGGTTCGCTCCAGTGCGCCTTGGCAGCACCACGCTCCAGGCTCCAGTGGCCGATGCCCGCGGTGCGCGTCACCAGCTCGAAGCGCCGGCGCAGTTCGTCCGTGCGGCGCGTCTGCTCGATCCTGTTGCTGACGTCCATCGCCACGCCCAGGTAGGCCACCGGCTGGCCCTGGCTGTCGCGTTGCACCACGCGGCGCGTCAGCAACGGCCGCCAGCCGCCGTCGCGGCGGCGAAAGCGCACTTCGAGGTCGACCGGGACCTTGCTGGCAAGCACCCGGTCGACCGAAGCCACCACGAGCGGCCGGTCGTCCGGGTGCATGAGCTGGCGCACCTCGCCCAGCGCCACACCATCGGCGCTGGGTTCGAGCTCCAGCAGGGAATAGCCCCGGTCGTTGTAGTGCACACGGTCGGTGGCCAGGTCATGCCGCCACAGGAGGATGCCGGCCAGGTCTGCGGTCATGGCCAGCTGAGAGGCTGCTTCCGCGGCCTTGATTTCGGCAGCCGGCGCGATGTCGCTGGCGAGCTTGAGTTCGGGGTCGGTTTGCGCCCCAGTCCTGGCCAGCATCCCCCTGAGCCGTGCGACTTCGGCCTGCAACTCCAGCACCTCGGCTGACAGGGCATTCAACGCACTTGGGGCAGCGGCGGGCAGGTTGTCGGACATGGGGTCGCGCATGACGCGGGCGAGGGTGAAAGGTCGCGGAGCCAAGTATCGCCGCGCCAGCCTCTTGCCGTCCCAGCGCCGGCTTACATCGGTTTGAAGCGCCAGGCGTAGGCCTGGCTCACCGCCAGCTTTTCGGCGTGCCCTTTCAAATGCAGGGTGATGCGGCCCAGCTCGTCGCGCTGCGCCCGCGACAGGGCTGCCGCGCGGACGATCACGCCGCGGTGCACTTGCCAGAAGGCGTCGGGGTCCAGGCCCTCGGCGATTTCCTTCAGCGGCTTGCGCACGTGGGCCTCGTCGCTGGCAGTCACGACGCGGGTGTACTTCTCGTCGCTCTGGAAGAACAGGATCTCGTCGATACCGAACATCTTGATCGTGTCGCCCACGCTCGCGCTCACCCACTTCAGGCGCGGCGTGCCCATGCCGTGGGCGCTGCGTTGCTGCAACTGGGCCGCGAGCTGCTCGATGAGGCCGCCGAGCTCGGGCGCGGCGGCGGCCGATTGCAGGCGATCACGCAGCCGGGCCACGGTCTGCGCCAGGCGGTCCGCGGCGATGGGCTTGAGCAGGTAGTCCAGCGCGCCGGCATGGAAGGCCTCGACCGCGTGGCTGTCGTAAGCCGTGGTGAAGACGGTGTGGCAGCGGCCGCTGGCGGCGCGCGCCACGTCCAGGCCGCTCATGCCGGGCATGCGGATGTCGAGAAAGGCGATGTCGGGCGTCAGCGCGTCGATGGCCTCGACCGCCGCCGGACCGTGCTCGCATTCGGCCACGATCTGCAGCGCCGGCCAGGCCGCAGCGAGCATGCGGCGCAGCTCGGCGCGGGGCAGGTCTTCGTCGTCGGCGATCAGGGCGGTGGGCATCGTCGTCACTCCATGGGCACGCGCAGGGTGGCGGCCACGCCGCCTTCGGGCCGGGCGCGCAGCGTGAGCGCGGCGCAGTCCGGGTACATCTGTTGCAGCCGCTCACGAATGTTCGTCAGACCCAGCCCGCTGCCACCGGCCGAGGCGCCGAAGCCGGCGCCGTCGTCGGCCACGGTGACCTCCAGGGCGCAGGCCTCGGTGCGCCGTGCCCGCACGGTCACCCGCACGGGCCCGATCTTGGGTTCCACGCCGTGCTTGACGGCGTTTTCGGCCAACGAAATCAGCATCAGCGGAGGAAACGGCGCGACCAGCAATTCAGCCGGCACGTCGATGTCGAACTGCAACCTCGGCATGCGCGCGGCCATCAGCCCCAGGTAGGCGCGCACGATATCCAGCTGGCTGCCCAGCGTGGCCAGTGCACCGCCGTCGCTGCGCAGGCGCGGGATGGCGGCGCGCAGGTAGTCGACGAGACGGTCGATCATCTCGCTGGCGCGCGTCGGGTCGGTGGCGATGGCGCTGCGCACCCCGGCCAGGGTGTTGAACAGGAAGTGCGGTTCCACCTGCGCGGCCAGCACCGACAGGCGCAACTCGGCCTCGCGCCGCTGGGCCTGGGCCTGCGCCAGTTCCCGTTCGCGCGCCAGCGCGGCCAGCCCGGCGCGTTCGCGGCGCCAGCCCCACAGGCCGGCGCCACCGGCCAGCAAGAAGGTGATGGCGGCGCTGCTGGCGCTGTTGATCAGCTGTGTCATCGGGCTGTCCGCGTCGCGCCCGCCCGGGGTGCCTGCGGGCGCGGACGCCGGAGCGTCAGGCGAGGTGACCGTCATGCCGATCCGCATCACCATGCGCTTGCGCTTGCCGTCCTTGTCGACCTGGCCGGTGCGTTCCGCGATCCACTGCTTCAACGGGGGGGCGCCGAACTCGTGGAAGGCCAGCATGGCCAGCACGACGGCCGCCATCGCCGCCACGAGCACCAGCCACTCGCGCGCCTCGGGCCAGGCGCGGCGGCGCACCGCCACGCCCAGCCAGGGGCCCAGCATGAGGGGTGCGAGCACCTGCACGGCAAGCTGGGCGATGCCGCCCAGAGGCAGCTCTTCCGGCGGCAGGCCGAACATCGAGATCAGCGCCACCAGCAGGCCGACCG
>JANNWL010000222.1:0-26585 GCA_031414735.1 Burkholderiales bacterium
CCCTGCCCGCGGAACGGCACCTGCCCCTCGCCATACGCATTGCCCGGCCTCACGATGGTCACCGGCACGCCGTACAGCCGGTGAAACATCAGCCCGTACTTTTCGATCGCCAGCTTGGTGATGCCGTAAGGCGAGACCGGATCAGTAGGGTGCTGCTCGGTGATCGGCGTGCTGATGGCGTGTCCGTACACGGTGCCCCCTGACGACACCAGCACCAGCTTGCGGAGTTGCGGCTTGTTGACCGCAGCCTGCAGCAGGTTGACTGCCGGCTGCAGGTTCATGTTCAGGTCGAACACCGGGTCGTCGAAGCTGCTCTTGGGCACGGTGGCATAGGCCAGGTCGACCACTTCATGCGTTTCGGCCAGCAGGTGTGACAGCACGGCGGGGTCGCCGTAGTCGCCGGCCACGTAGCGGGCGCGCGCGTCCAGGCCCTGGGGCGCGTCCGGCCGCCGGCCCAGCACCACCACGTTGCGGCCGCTGTCCAGCAGGCACCGGGTCAGCCACTGGCCAATGAAGCCCCCGCCGCCGATGACCAGACAGTTCATGCGGGAGATACCGCGTCGGCCACGGCTGCCTGGGCATGGCGGGTGGGCAGCCCCAGCGCAGCCTGGGCGGCGGGGTGCTGGCGGTACACCAGGTGCTCGGCGGTGTTCAGTTGCAGGTACTCGAACGTGTACTGCCGCATGGTCTCGATCTTGGCGGTGACTTCTTCAGTCAGTGGGTGGCGCGATCGGATGTACTCCTGCATCCGCAGGATCTCTGCAAAGTGCCGCTCCTGGTTGCCGCCCGTGGTGACGCTCTGCGCGTGCAGGCGGTGCGAATTCAGCGCCTCGGGTGTGAAGTACACCGTGCCGGCTTCCAGCAGGTGAACGTAAAGGAGCCAGTCGCCGGCGTTCTTGTGACTGAGCAGGCGTTCGCTCAGACCGTCCAGGTGAGGCTTGCGCATCAGCACGGCGCTGGCGTTGGGGATCGTGTTCTTGATCGCCAGGGTGTCGCGAATCTCATCCACCCCAGGGCGCCGGTAGGCCGTCAGCCATTTGGTGCGGTTGATGGAGTTGGTGTAGCCCCGGTAATCGTCACTGAGCACCTGACCCGCGCTGTCGATCTTGCGCGACTGGCAGTAGGCCAGCGAGACATCGGGGTTGTCGAAACCGGCCACCAGCACTTCAAGCAGACGTGCATCACAGGTGTCGTCGGCTTCTGCGATCCAAACCAGCTCACCGCGGGCCAGCGCAAGGCCCCTCAGCCACTGCGCGTAACACCCTGCGTTGGTGGTGTTCGCGACGATCTGGTGGGCGATGCCGGAGTCCTTCAGCAGGGCCGTGGCGACGGCCACGCTGTCGTCGCTGGAGCAGTCGTCCAGGAAGATGATCTCGAAGGGCCGGCAGGTCTGGCCCACGATGGACGCCAGGCGTTCGTGCATGTGGCGCGCGTAGTTGTAGTTGGGCACGATGACCGACACGCGCGGGCGCGGAAGCCCCACGATGCGCAACAGTGCCCGCACGTAGTCGTCGAACTGGAAGCGGGTGTCGATGAGAGCCTGCCCGGCCGCACCCATGGCTGCGGCCTGCCCGGGGTTTGTCAGCACGCTGCACACGGCGTTCGCCATGGCCGCGCTGTCTTCCATCGGTACCAGCAGCCCGGCGCCTTCATCCAGCAGGCTGTCGAAGCCGCCCGCACCGGCGAAGCCGATCACAGGCGCGCCGACAGTCATTGCGTCGAGCACGACGCTGGGGAAGGGGTCCTCACGCGAGGTCAGCAGATACAGATCGGCCGCTGCAATGCGCTTTGCGTACAGGTCGGGGTCCTTCAGCACACCCAGGAAGTGCAGGTTGGTGGACAGTCCGTTCGACGCCGCCCAGGCCCTGCACTCCAGGGCCAACCCGGATTCGCGGTCGCCTATCCAGATGAAGTGAACCGAGGGCAGCGCGCGCACGACCTGCGCGGCCACTTGGACAAAGATGTCCAGGCCCTTGCGCTTGTCGCTGGACCCGGCGGTGACCACAAGACGAGCTTGCGCATCGAGACCCAGTTCACTCAGCAAGTCCGCGCGGGCGGCACTGCGCTGGTTGCGGTACGGGTTGACGCGGAACAGGCCCTGCGGCAGCACCACACTGCGAGCCGACTCCACCGGCGCCACGGACGCGAAGCGGCTGCGAACGGAATCGGCGGGGAACACGACGTGGTCGGCATGCCCGGCCAGGGCTGCGGCCGCGTCTTGCAGCCCGAACTGCTGCAACAGGTTTGGCAACTCATGCACAAGTGCCAATGTCTTGAAGCCCTCGGCCTTGAGCAGCGGCACCAAGTTGCCTGACGCAGCGGAGTTGCACAGCGCATGCCTGTAGCCCGCCCTGGCCAGCTTGCGCAACGCCCGGCGGCGCTTCCTGACCACCGAAGGCCAGGCCTTCTCTCGCCACGAAGGTGAGGAAAAGTCCAGCACCGGCCCCAGGCGCGCGAACTCTTCGCGCAGCGGCCCTTCGCCCAGCAGCACGGTGGTGACTTCAATACCCATCACCTCCTTGAGGTGGCGCGCGACGTGCAGTGCAAGGATCTGCGCGCCGTAAAAGCCTGCGTCATGGCTGACGCAGAGAACCTTCGCCGGGCCCGCGCGTCGGGGACCGACGTCGGACCTCGGGGGCGCGCCCGGCCAGCGAAGTCGTGCACGAATCGACCGCAACAGGGTAGCCAGGCGAGAGAGCAAGAGGGGCATCGTGGGGTGCAGGACGGGACGGCAGCAATGTCGAGGCAGGGCGCCGGAATTCAGGCACCGGTTCAATGCCCGCATTCTCTGTTCGAATCGCGTGCGGCGCGAAATCTGGGTTCGCCCATTCGGGCAGAAATCAACGTCCGCGCCGCCAGCCGCGCAGGCCGCAGACAAACCGGGGATCACCCCGGTCGATCAGGAGGCTGCGGCTGCAAGGTGAACAACGCGTCGAGCTGCAACAACTCGCCCTTGTCGTTGTGCCAGTTGTCGTAGAGCCCATAGAGCCTGAACCCGGCTCGGTCGAAGAAGTCGACGTAGTAGGCCAATTTCTTCTGGCCTGCATAGGTCGGTACCGTGATGATCTCGAGAAAGACATTCTTGATTGCTCGGGCCGCCAACGCACCTCTGGCCCCTTCGAGGACAAGATACTCTGACCCCTGCGTGTCCATCTTGAGCAGATCGATCGCGGCGATGGCGCTCGATTGCATGAAATTGTCGATGGTGTCGAAGCGGCAACCGATCTCTTGCCCAGGACGCAATTCTTCGCGGCCCCAGGTCTCCGGGGCATCGGCCTCGAACGGCAGAAGGGAATTCGTGCCGTCCCAGACATTGGACTGAAATGTCTTTTGCCCGGCAGTTTCAGCAAAGCCAAAATTGTGGGCCTGGGACTTGCCGGAGACTTTTTTCTGGAGTATTTGAAAAGAGCTTGGAAAGGGCTCGAAGCAGTGGATGCTGGCGGCTGGAAAAAGGCCGCGCAGCAAGCTTTCGGTCTCGCCGTGGTGTGCGCCGACGTCGAACAGCGTGGTGTCGGCGTCAGCGCCGCAGACACTCTTCAGGCCGCGCAACATGGCCGGCACTTCAGCGGCAGCATTAACATGGCGAACGATGTCATACCCCAGCTTTCGCAGACCCGACTTGATCATTGATTTCATCGCTGTGCGCCCGCTTGCCGTTGTCATGGTCATTGGGGCCCACGGTCAGGGCCCTATGCGCCGATGCCTGGCAAGTGTAGGGCAGGCAAACAGGACCCCCGCTTGAACCCGTTACCCGCGCCGCGCCACTGTCCTGCCACCATCAATCTCTCACGGAAGAACCAACGATGATCAGCTCCGCTCAAGCCTTGTGGGACAAGACCCTGCAGCCCATGCTGCAAAAGCGCGGCATTGACATCAGGAAGTACCCGCCGCCGGATTGGACCGAGCACGCCTTCGACAAGGTGCGCTGGGCCCGCGAGCTTGGCGACTTGCCCCACCTTTCGGCCAACGAGAATTTCCTCTTGTTCTGCGTTCGCCACGCTCCCGAGTCGAAGGCACAGTTGTACCAAGACCTGCTCGTTCGCTGGAAGTTCAAGAACAAGCGCGACGGTTTCTTTGTCGAATTCGGCGCGACGAACGGTGTGGACTTGAGCAACACCCACTCGCTGGAGAAGCAACTCGGCTGGCGCGGAATCCTCGCCGAGCCCGCACGCTGTTGGCACGACCAGTTGCCGCACAACCGCTCTTGCACCATCGACAAACGCTGCGTGTGGGAGAGTTCCGGCCAGACCTTGTCGTTCAACGAGGTCGAAAGCGCGGAACTCTCGACCGTGGGTACGCTTTCGAACAGCGACTTTCACGCCGTCAACCGAGAGAAAGGCAAGGTCTACGACGTCCAGACCATTTCGCTGAATGACCTGCTCGCCGAGCACGGCGCGCCAAGCGTCATGGACTTTCTCTCCATCGACACCGAGGGCTCGGAATTCCTGATCTTGAAGGAGCTGGATTTTTCGCGCTTCCGGTTCAGCATCATCGCTGTCGAGCACAACTTCACGCCGCTGCGCGCCGAGATCCATTCACTGCTGACGGCCCAGGGCTACGCCAGGGTGTTTCCTGAGCTGTCCAAGTGGGATGACTGGTACTTTCACGAAAGTCTGTTGACGCAGGCGGCCTAGGGCTGCACCTGCGCAGGCGGGCTTTGGCCGCTCTCGCTGCTGCTGCTGCTGCGCGCGCGCCGCGCGCAGTCAGCCCGGGCAGTATCCCAACGCGTCCAGGCTGATGGGCGCGGCCGGGTCATGAATGTGCATGACCGGCACCTTGCCCATGTAGCTGGCCCAGAACGTGAAAGTACTGGGGGGGCCGACCAGGTAGTCGCACAGGCCCATCAGGTGGTGGTCGGTGAGCCAGTCATTTCGCGAAAACGTGCAGTTCAGATTCCCACCCGGGGCAATTGAGAAGCTCTCGTTTGAGAACAACAAGAATTTCGCCCGGGAGCCCGTTGCGGCAATTTGAGCTTCGAAAGCTCGCATGATGCCCTCGTACACGGCGTCTGAATAAAAATATATACCGTTTTTGAAGCGCTTGTAATCGCCGCGGCGCAAATGCACGCCCACCACGGTCATGCCAGCGGCCTTCCACTGAGCAACGTCATTGGCCAAGCCGTTGTCGGCAAGCTTGCTCTTGTCCATCGAATACTTCTCGACGAAGTAGTCGCGGTACTTTTCTGTCAAATCATGAACGCGGAAGTCGAAGCCACCCACCAATGTGAACCACCCAGTTCGCGCCTTGTCGAGGTCTGACTTTACTTTGAGGTCCGTTCGCAATGGCGCAAGCCTTGCCTTCAGCAAAATCCGGGTAAGAATTCGCGCTGCCTTGGTGCGCGCTTCGACTTTGAGTGCCGGGTAGTTCGGCACCATATCGTCAAACGTCAGGTTCATGAAGCTGATGCCACGGTCAAGGCAGTAGGCTTCATAGTGTATGGACTGGAATAGCCTGTTGGAATGGTCCCCACATGGTTCGGCAACGATGATCATCTGCGCTTTGCTTGTTTTCAATCTATCCGGGCAATGACAGTTTGCTTTTTAGCTTCTGAAGATACTTGAAACCGTACCTGCGGTTGGGCTCCAGATGATTTCCTTCAGCCCACTCGTTCCAGGACTTGATGAACAGGAAGTGGTCGGGGGCCGTCCGCCGGGCGCAGCGCGCGAGCGCTTTGTCGAGCATGGAGCCAAAGGCCTCCGGCGTGCCACCCTCCAGCACCACACCCCGCATCCCACTGCGTGGCGTGTTGTCCCAGTTCGGCAGCACCACCGGTATGGCGAGCGGCGACGCGGCTGAGGGGATGAAAAAGTCGATAGTCGATTTGTACTGGAATATGGAAGGTTTGCCGAGAAAGTCCAGGATACGGTTCCTCACCTTCTGAATGGGTTGGTCCCAGGGGGTCCACTCCCTTCTGCGCTTGAATGGCGTCTTGTTGGTGAAGGCGTCAAATCCGGCCGCCGCAGCATCCCAAAAAGGGTTGCCGTGCTCGGCAACCAAATACAGGCCAGGCAGTCCAGCTTCGACAGCCCATTGCCGCCAGCGCGCCGAGAACGCTCGGGAATCAGGCAGGTCTTCAGGTTGGTACACCATGAAGACAGGTTTTTCTTCCACGCGCAGATACCTCGGGTCCCTGAACGCCCTTAACAGACACTCGAAGTGCGCGCGCTCGTCCTCTTCGCCCGGATAGATTTGTTCGACCAGCACTTCATTGTCCAGGCCATGCCAGGCGCCCGACCAGGTCTGGTTCGCCCAGCAAAGCATGTACGGGAAGTCTGGATCACCGGACGCCAGCATATCCTCGAAGGGCCGTTCGAGAAGTCGCCTTCCGTTGCCAAACCAGTAGTGGTAATAGCAGAACGCGTCCACGCCGTGCTCCCGGGCCATGGCGGCCTGCGCAGCGCGGGTTTCGGGTACCCTGAGGTCATAAAACCCCAGATCCGCCGGGAGATTGGGTTGCGCGTGCCCGCGGTAGAGGGGCAGGGCTTTGGCAACGTTCGTCCACTCCGTAAAGCCCTTGCCCCACCACCCGTCGTTTTCCTCGATGGGGTGGTACTGCGGCAAATAGAAAGCGACGACGGTAGGGCGTTGGGTCATGGAAAGTTGTGTTTGGCGTGTTGAGCGTTGAACCATTCAAAGGGCGGCTGGGCCCAAAGCGCCGGCACCTTTACTCCGCAGCATCCTTCCACTTTCCCTTCTGTTTCAGCAAGTTCTCGAGTCTGGACCGCTCAAAGCCCAGCTTGCGTGCCTCGTGGGCCTGGGCCAAGGACAGATCAAACTCGTTCATCTCGAAGTAAACGAGGCCGATGTTGTGGTGGGTGAGGGGGTTGTCGCCGGCCGCCTTGGCCGCGATGTCGAGTTGCTGCTTGGCGTCGGGGGCGCGTCCCAATTGAACAAGGTACTGCGCAAAGATCATGCGCACGATCGTGTCGTCTGCGCGGAACCGAACGGCGCGGTCGAACCAGCACTCGATCGAGTACTCAAGCTGTCCAGGCTGCGGCGATTTGGTCTTGGCGCCCAGGTTGACCAACGTCAGCAGCGCCCGATGGTGATTGGGCGACGATTTCAGGGTGTAGCCAAGGTCCTTCATGAGGTCGCCGGTGGAGCCCGCGGTTCCAGATTCCACGGAGGGCGTGAAGTGGTACTGCTCGACGACGGCCAGTTTTTGCCGCTCGGTTCGGTAGTCGAAGGGCCCATAGTGGTCGCGTGTGGCCACGGGGCCGCAGCGACGCTCGGCATCGGCGGCGCTCAGACTTTGCGCCTGTGCCGACTGTGCGGCCATCGCCAGGGTTGCCGTCGCGATGCACGTTTGCCACCTGACGGCCGTCAAGCTGCGGTGGTTGAAGTCCTTGTCGCTGGTCATGGCGGCACTCCTTTGGCAGTGATCATTGGCGCGCGCACGTTGAGGTTGGTACGGATGAAACCGCGCGCAGCCAGCGGATCATCGCGACTTCGAACGCGCTTTGGGCGACCGGGCTGGAAAGCGTGTGGTCTGCATCCGGCAATTGAATCGTTTGCATGCTTTGGCGCGCGAGCAACTGGCGCCATGTGGCGTCGCTGGCGGCGACGTCAGCAAACTCCTTGGCGGTCAAATCGTCGTCGCTCAGTGCGAGCAAGACCGGGCCGGGAAACGCCGAACAGCCGCTGCGCATCGCGTCTCGAAAGTGCACGTTTCGTCGGCCTAACGCGCTGGCAGCGGGCTTGGATTGGGCAGAACGCGCGCTGTGCCGCACCGCGCCCGCAAATTCGGTCAACGCACGTTGACCGACGCCACCTGCGAACAGCTTGCGCCAGAACTCGCCGCTCACCAGCCGCTTCAGGTAATAGTGGCGAACGTGCGTGCGTGCCAGGCTGTCAGGGGTGCGTACCCATGGATTGAGCAGGCACAGGGCGCCCACGCGGGCGTCGCGCGTGTCGTGCATGTAGAGCAGGGCAGCAGATGCGCCGTCGCACAAGCCGAACAGCACGGTCCGCGTCGCCTGCGGGACGTGGGCCTGCAGAGCACCGATGGCTGCGCCGATGTCTTCTGAGACCGCCTCGAATCCAGCGTGCTGGCCCTGGCTGTCGCCCATGCCGCGCAAGTCAAAGCGCAGCACGGCATGCCCTGACGCTGCCACCGCGCGTGCAAGTTGCACGAACTGGCGGTGTGATCCGGCCCGGTATTGGGGCCCGCCCACCACCACGAGCACGGCGGTATCCGCCTGTGCGAGGCCTGCATGGGGGGTGGCCATGACGCCCAGCAGTGTGCTGCCCTGGCAGTCGAAGGTGATGGCCTGCTCAGCGTACGCGTTCATAGCGCACCGACCCGCGCTGGGGTGCCTGGCGCGACGCGGTCGGTGCGCGGGGGCAGCCATGCGTCCAGGCTCAGCGCTTGTACGGTGGCGGCGATGAGTTCGGGCGCTTCCTCGACTTCTGTGGTTTGCCAGAACTGCGGCCCGGCCACCGACCGCTGCCGAACCAGCCACCCTGCATTCGTCCAGGCGGGCATGGCCGCTGCGGCCGCGGGAGAGGGTGTGCCGTCGGCATTCACAGCAATCTCGATCCACACCAACCGGCCACCGCGGGGCGGCGGCAGCAACCTGGCGGATTCCAAGCCGGCGGCGAGTTCCGGACCCAGGCCATAGCCGGCCACGTCCAGGCGGCGTCCGGCGGCGAGTGCTTGGCGTGGCGTCTCGGCGCTTGCGTTGCCGGATTTGCCCATCAGGGCCCCCGCTGTCTTGAGCCTGAGGAACTGCTGCAAGACGGTCTTGCCCTGCATCGCGGGCTGCCAAAACAGCAGATCGCATGCGCAATCAAGCCGAGCGGCGGCCTCTGCGGCCAACAGGCATCCCGCGCGCAGGCCCCACAACCAAAGCGGCGGGGGCGGCTCCTCGGGCCATCTGCTGGCGTGCGTCGCGCGCGCGCGTGCGCAGGCGGCGACGACATCGTCAACCCAGTCGGTCCAGGTGGCGCTGGAAAATTCGCCGCTGCTGTCGCCGCACCCCAGGAGGTCTGCCTGCAGCACGGCGAGGCCGGCTGAAGCCAAGCAGCGCGATTGCAGCGCCGCCATGCGCCTGGATTTGTTCATCTCTTCGGCGAAGGGATGAACGAACACGACAAGTGCGCGGGCCGGCGCACTGTCAGGCGCGTGCCAGAGATAGAGCCGTGACCCCTGCACGCCCGGACCTGGAGCGGCGATGGTGGCCTCGAACCGGGTCGCGGGCATGCCTCAGCCGGGGGCTTGCTCGCTGACAAAGTCGCACAGGCTGGCCACCGTGGCGAACGTGGACCCATCAAGGTCGCCATCGTCAATGGCAATACCCAACCGCTCTTCGAGCGTCGTGATGAGTGCCACGACGGCCATCGAATCCAGTTCGGGTAGGGCGCCCAGCAAATGGGTGTCGCGGGTGAATGACGCGGTGCGCCCGCCCAATCCGAGCACCTCATCGAGCACGCGCAGGACTTCTGCTTCTAAGTTCATTCGGCGGATATCCAGGGTTGACCGGCCACGGTGGAAGATTCTAGGACGCACCACCGCGTGGCCGGGCGCGCCTGCGGCAGTGAAATCGCAACAACGTCACGACGGCGTGTCCGCGCTTGAGTCGCCCGCCCAAGGGGCCGGTGGATGGGTATGCAATACTCGTTTTCAACCTGCCAGCAGGGCGCCATTCCTGTGACGACATCGATGCAAGACGCTACCCACCTGCCCGATTTTGTTCGCGAATCCGCGCAGCGCTCACCCGATGCTGTCGCCGTGACGCACGGCAACGCAGGCACAACTTATGCGGCACTTGATCTGGCGATTGCCGGCTTCGCCAGTGGCCTGATGGCACTCGGCCTGCAGCGCGGTGAACGGGTGGCCATCTACCTCGAAAAGCGGCTCGAAACGGTAGTCGCCAGCTTTGGGGCTGCGGCCGCCGGGTTGGTCTTCGTGCCACTCAACCCCCTGCTGAAGCCGGAGCAGGTGGTCTTCATCATGCGGGACTGCGGCGTGCGCGTGCTGGTGACCTCGCCGGATCGGCTGACGCTGCTGGCGCCCACGTTGGCGGGTTGCGATGCCTTGCAGCATCTGGTGGTGACAGAGGCAGGGGCTGCCGCCGGCGTCGACGTGGGCGCGCACGCCAATGTCTCGACCGCCGGGCTGCAGCGGACTGCCTGGTCCGAGTTGCTTGGCGCGCCACACCACGCGGGGCACCGCGTCATCGACACCGACATGGCGGCCATCCTGTACACATCGGGCAGCACGGGCAAGCCCAAGGGCGTGGTGCTGTCCCACCGCAATATGGTGGCCGGCGCCAAGAGCGTGGCCGGTTATCTGGGAAACCACGCCGGCGACACGCTGCTGGCGGCGCTGCCGCTGTCTTTTGATGCGGGTTTCAGCCAGCTCACCACGGCATTCCACGCGGGCGCCCGGGTCGTGCTCTTGAACTATCTGATGCCGCGTGATGTGCTCAAGGCGATGGAACGCGAGCACGTCACGGGGCTGACTGCGGTGCCTCCGCTGTATATCCAGTTGACTGGCCTGGAGTGGCCCGCAGCGATCGGCGAGCACCTGCGCTACTTCGCCAACACCGGTGGCCGCATGCCGCGCGAGACCTTGTCGCTGCTGCGTCAGCGTGTACCGGCAGCGAGGCCCTTCTTGATGTACGGCTTGACCGAAGCCTTCAGGTCGACCTACCTGCCGCCTGAGGATGTGGACCGCAGGCCCGACTCCATCGGCAAGGCCATTCCGAATGCCGAGATCCTGGTTCTGCGCGAAGACGGCAGCGAGTGTGCGCCCGACGAGCCGGGCGAACTGGTGCACCGCGGCGCACTCGTCGGCCTGGGTTATTGGGGCGACGCCGAGAAAACGGCAGAGCGCTACAAGCTGTTGCCTGGACGCGAGAGCGGCCTGCAATTGCCTGAGTACGCCGTGTTTTCGGGCGACACGGTGCGGCGCGACGCAGAGGGGTTTCTGTACTTCATTGGCCGTCGCGACGAGATGATCAAGACCTCGGGCTACCGCGTCAGCCCGACCGAGGTCGAAGAGGTGCTTTACGCGACGCGTCTGGTCGGCGAATGCGTGGCCTTCGGCGTCGACAGCCCGGCCCTGGGCCAGGCGATTCAAGTCATCGCCACGCCGCCTGAAGGACGGCAGGATCTGGACACGGCCGCTCTTCTTGCCGAGTGCAGGCAGCGCATGCCTGCGTACATGGTGCCCGCCGGCGTGCAAAGTGCGGCCAGCCCGCTGCCGCGCAACCCCAACGGCAAGATCGACCGAAAGCTGCTCTCCACCGCCTGGGTAGACGCGCGGGCGGCCCGTTGATGCGATGCTAGGCAAGCTCGCTGGCGCGGTCAAAGAATTCGGCTGGGCCGCTGGAATTCTGTACGTGGCAGACCGCGCCTTGCGTGCGCTGTCGCCGCGGTTCGGCCTGTTCGTCTACGAACTGATGGCCCAACCGATCCCCGACAAGCCGCTGCTCTCGGCCAGCATGGTTCGCAAGTTGTGCTTCGCCGAGATCGGACCCGGTCATGCAGCGCTGGCCCAGATGCCGGCGCCTGCCCTGGTGATCCAGTCTCGCTTCGATCAGCAGGCCGTCTGTCTGGGCACCTGGCGGGATGGCGTGCTGTTGGGTTATATCTGGCTGTGCTTCGACCGTTATCGCGAGGACGAAGTCCGTTGTGACTACGTGATTGGCCAGGTTCCTGGTTCGGTCTTTGACTTCGACCTGTACATCCTGCCCGAGCACCGCATGGGCCTGGCCTTCGCGGCGGTGTGGCACGGCGCGAATGAGTACCTGCGTGCCAGAGGGGTGAAGCGCAGCTTCAGCCGCTTGTCGCGCTTCAATACCGCCTCGCGCCGGTCGCACGCGCACTTCAAGTGGCAGCGTGTGGGGCGACTGGTGGTGCTGGTGTTTTGGCGTGTGGAAGTGATGCTGGCCGACCTCTCACCTTATGTGACGGTTTCTGCATCGCTGCGCCAGCGCGCTCAGCTGCGGCTGCACCCCGCTGACGAGGAGGCACGCGGTCCCGTCAAGGCCGTGGCCCATGGACCGATGGCATGAGCCCCGTCCTCGAGAGGGGTCGACGGCGCCGTCGACTCATCACTTCCAACCATTCGATTTCGGCAAGCAAGGGCATCTGATGGATTCCAGCATTGAGCAAACAGAGCTGCGCAAACCGCCGCAGCACGCTCCCATGCACCAGTTCGCCGTCGCCGACGGAGAACTGCTTGTCAACGGCCAGCCTCTGTCCCGCATCGCCGCGCGCGTCGGCCAGACGCCCTTCTACGCCTACGACCGCAGCCTGTTGCGTGCCCGGGTGGCCGAGCTGCGCGCGGTGCTGCCGGGCAGCATCAAGCTGCACTACGCCATGAAGGCCAACCCGATGCCGGCGGTGGTGGCGTTGATGGCGGGCCTGGTCGAGGGCATCGACGTGGCCTCGGCGGGCGAGCTGAAGGTGGCGCTGGACTGCGGCGCCGACCCGGCCGAAATCAGCTTCGCCGGGCCCGGCAAGCGCGACCCCGAACTGCGCCAGGCGGTGGCCAGCGGCGTGCTGGTGAACGTGGAATCGATGCGCGAATTGCCGGTGCTGGCGGCGGCCTCACAGGAACTCGGCCTGCCGGCGCGCGTGGCCGTGCGCGTCAACCCCGACTTCGAGCTCAAGGGTTCGGGCATGAAGATGGGCGGTGGGCCGAAGCAGTTCGGCGTGGATGTCGAAGTCGTGCCCGGCATGCTCGACTTCATCGCGCGTGAGGGACTGGCCTTCGAGGGATTTCACCTCTATGCCGGTTCGCAGAACCTGCGTGCCGAGTCGATCTGCGAAGCGCAGCAGAAGAGCTACGAGCTCGCGCTGCGGCTGGCCGGCATGGCGCACTCGCCGGTGAAGTTTCTCAACCTCGGTGGCGGCTTCGGCATCCCCTACTTCCCGGGCGAGCGGCGGCTGGACTTGGCGCCCATCGGCGCCAACCTTCAAGACATCAGCGAACGCTGTGCGCGTGAACTGCCGCAGGCGCACATCGTCATCGAACTGGGTCGCTACCTGGTGGCCGAGGCCGGGGTCTACGTGACGCGCATCGTCGACCGCAAGGTGTCGCGTGGGCAGGTCTACCTGGTGGCCGATGGCGGCTTGCACCACCACCTGGCGGCTTCGGGCAACTTCGGCCAGGTGGTGCGCAAGAACTACCCGGTGACGATCGGCAACAAGGCGGATGCCGACGACCGCGAAGTGGCTTCGTTGGTGGGCCCGCTGTGCACGCCGCTGGACCTGCTGGCCGACCGCATGCTGCTGCCAGTCGCGCAGGTGGGTGACCTGGCGGTGGTTTTCCAGTCGGGCGGCTACGGCATCAGCTCCAGTCCGCAGGGCTTCCTGGGCCACCCGGCGTGCGTCGAAGTCCTGGTCTGAAGGTTCCTGAACCACGCCGCTGCACATGACCCTGCGCATGACCCGGCGCAGCACAATTTTTCTGGCCTGGTTGGGCTGGCTGACCTTCGTGGTCTACGGCAGTTTGGTCCCGCTGGACTATGTCGCGATGCCCTGGGATCAGGCTGTGGCGGCTTTCAGGAACGTGCCCTTCCTGCAACTGGGCATCGATTCACGCGCCGACTGGGTCGCCAACGGCGTGTTGTATGCGCCGCTGGGCTTTCTCAGTGCCCAGCTGCTCAAGGCCTGGCTGCCGCGGCTGCCCTATGCCGTGGCCATCTTGCTGGCGTTTGCGGGCTGTGCGGCGCTGGCCGGGGCGGTGGAATTCACGCAGCTGTTCTTCCCGCCGCGCACGGTGTCGCAGAACGACTTGATGGCCGAGGCGCTAGGCAGCGCCGCCGGCGCGCTGCTGGCCCCCGTGCTCGCGGGCTGGCTGGCGCGTCTGGGCGCGGGTTGGTTCGTAGGCGGCGGCAAGCTGCTGCGGCACTTGCTCGAAGGCTACGCCGTGGCCTATGTGCTGCTGTGCTTCTTCCCGTACGACTTCTTGCTTTCTGGGGTCGAAGTGCAGGGCAAGTGGGCCTCGGGGCTGTGGGGCTGGGTGCTGGCGCCGCACGATCGGGGGCTGCTGTTCGCGCTGATTCAGTTGGTCGTCGAGACCGGGCTGGCGCTGCCTATCGGGGTGCTGCTGGCACGGCATGTCGGCCGGGCCGTGCTGATCGGCGCAGCCCTGGGTCTGTTGATCGAGATCGGGCAGTTCTTCGTGGCCTCGGGCGTGAGCCAGGGGGCGTCGGTCTTGACGCGAGCCCTGGGCGTGGCTCTGGGGGCCGCGTTGGCGCCGGCGCTCGGCCGTGGCGGCGTGGCCATGGTGAAGTCCGGCCTGGGTCGACACGCGGGGTGGTTGCTGCTGCTGTACTTGCCCGTGCTGCTGTTCGTCAACGGCTGGCTCCGTGGACCCTGGCAGGGCCTGGTAGCCGCGGCTGAGGTGTGGCGCGAGCTGCGGCTGCTGCCTTTCTACTACCACTACTGGACGACCGAGGCCCTGGCCCTGTTCAGCCTGGGCAGCGTCGCGCTGATGTACCTGCCGGCCGCCGTGCTGGGCTGGGCGCGCGGGCTGCCGCCGGTACTGATCCTGGCCGGCGTGGCCGTGCTGACCTTGGCGGTGGAGGTCAGCAAGCTCTTCATTGCAGGGCTGCGGCCCGATCCGACCAACTTGTTGATAGCGATCGCCGCCAGTGCGGTCACCCTGGTGTTGCTGGACCTGGCTGGGCGGCAGCGGCTCGCCGATTCAGGTTCCCCGCCCATCGTCGCAGCACGGCCGGCATCGCCCTGGCCGCTGGTGGGGTTGCTGCTGCCGGTGGTGCTGGCCGGTGCGGCACTGTGGGCGGCGTGGTTCCCGGCTTTTCCGGGCTTGCTGCTGGCCTTGCTGGGCGCCTGTGCAGTCGCCGTCTGGCGGCGGCCGGTGCTGGCGCTGGCCCTGGTCCCGGCCGCGTTGCCGGTGCTGGACCTGGCACCCTGGAGCGGGCGCCTCTTCTGGGACGAGTTCGACCTGCTGCAGGCCGTGTGCATCACCGTCGCCCTGTGCCGCACGCCGCTGCCCCAGGGCCTGACGCACCGGCTGCGGCCGCTGACCCTGGCTTTCGCGCTGCTGGGCCTGAGCCTGGTGATGTCGACGGCACTCGCGCTGCTGCCCTGGCAGGGCATCGACCTGAACAGCTTCAGCAGTTACTACAGCCCCTTCAACGCGCTGCGCATCGTCAAGGGCGCGCTGTGGGCGGGGCTGTTGGTGCTGCTGTGGCGGCGGCTGGCCGCCAGCGGCCCGGCGCGCGCATCAGCCTTCAGCGCCGGCATGGCGGCGGGCTTGGCGCTGACGGTGGCTTTTGTGCTGTGGGAACGCGGCCAGGCGGTCAGCCTGCTGGACTTCGCTGCAGACTTCCGCGTCAGCGGCCCCATCGCCGCCATGCACAAGGGCGGCGCTTACCTGGAATGCTGGCTGGCGGTGGCAGCGGCCTTCGTGATGGCAGCGGTGGTGCGCACACCCAGCGGGTGGGTCCGCGTGATGGGCATGTGGTTGCTGGCGGCCACCGGATTCGCCGTGATGGTGACTTTCTCGCGCAACGGCTATGCAGCGCTGCTCGTGGCGCTGGTGCTGTCTGCGGCCGCCGCGGCGCGGTCGACCGCCCCGCTGCCGGGTGCAGCCAGCGCGCGCAGCAGCGGGCGCCGCCTGTGGGTGGGCGGGCTGGCCCTGCTGTTCGTGACCGCCGCCGCCGTGCCGGTGCTGATGGGCGGCTTCGCCCGCGAACGCCTGGCCCGCACCGAAAGTGACCTGGCCGTGCGCCAGGCGCACTGGGCCGACGCCCTGCAGATACGCGACCGCGACGCCGCCACCCAGGCCTTCGGCATGGGCCTGGGCACCTTCCCGGTCAGCCACTTCTGGCGCAGCAGCGAGCCGGTTCGCGCGGCCTCGTACAGCCTGGCGCGCGAGGGCGACCAGACCTGGTTGCGCTTGGGTGGCGGGGCCACGCTGTACATCGAGCAGGTGCTGCCCAGGCTGCCTGCCGATGAACTGGTGCTGCGGATGGAGCTGCGGTCCAGCCGTCCACCCGCGTCGCTGGCCGTTTTCGTTTGTCGCAAGTGGGGCTTGACGTCGCAAACCTGCTTGCAGGGCCGGGCCGTTGCCGACCCGCCCCCACCGGCAGCGGGGGCATGGCAACTGGCGGAATTGCGTCTGGATGTGGCGGCCTTGCGCGCTGGGGCGGGCGGGCTGGACAAGCCCGTGAAACTGTCGCTGCTGACCCCGGACGGTGACGCGCGTGTCGATGTCCGCCATGTCAGGCTGAACGCTGGGGCGGGCGAGTCAATGCTGGCCAACGGTGATTTCAGCGCCGGCTTGGACCACTGGTTCTTCGCGACCGACGTCGATCCGCCCTGGCATATCCACAGCCTGCCGGTGGCGGTGTTGTTCGACCAGGGCTGGTTCGGCGTGTTCGCCTGGGGTCTGGTGCTGGCCCTGGCGCTGGCCAGCGGCGTGCGGCTGGCCTGGCGCGGCCAGGCGCAGGTGCCGGCGGCGTTGGCCGGGCTGGCGGCGTTTCTGGCCTCGGGCACGCTCAATACGCTGATCGACGCGCCGCGTTTCCTGGCGCTGCTGCTTCTGCTGCTGTGGTTGGCTGCCGATGACAGGCAGGGCGAAAGGCCGGCCGACTAGAATTCGCGGTTCGCCCGGGCCGTCATGCCCTGCATTTCATAGGACCGCACAACGTGTTCATCTCCCAAGCCTTTGCCCAAGCAGCCCCTGCCGCCGCCGCGGGCAGCACCGAATCCACCCTGCTCAGCCTGCTGCCGCTGGTGCTGATGTTTGTGGTGCTGTACTTCATCATGATCCGCCCGCAGATGAAGAAGCAGAAAGAACACAAGGCCATGATCGATGCGGTGGCCAAGGGCGACGAGGTCGTCATCGCCGGCGGCCTGCTCGGCCGGGTGGCCAAGCTGGGGGATTCGTACTTGAACGTCGAAGTCGCCAGCGGCGTCGAGCTGCAGGTGCAGCGCGGCGCCGTGGTCCAGGTCCTGCCCAAGGGCACCTACAAGTAACCGGCTCTCCCAGCCCGGGCGGCCCTGGCGCTGCCGCAAGGAATCTTCATGAACCGCTACCCCCTGTGGAAGTACGCGCTGCTGGCCGTGGCCCTGGTCGTCGGCTTGCTGTACACGGTGCCCAACCTGTACGGTGAGTCGCCGGCGGTGCAGGTGTCCAGTGGCAAGGCCACGCTCAAGCTCGACGCGTCGGCGGCCACGCGGGTGCAGCAGGCGCTGACCCAGGCCGCCCTGCAAGCCGATTTCGTGCAGTTCGAGGGCAGCTCGGTGCGCGCCCGCTTTCGCGACACCGACACCCAGCTCAAGGCCAAGGACGCGATCTCCAGGGCGCTGAACCCCGACCCGACCGACCCGCAGTACATCGTGGCGTTGAACCTGCTGTCGCGGTCGCCCGAGTGGATGGCCAAGGTGCGCGCCCTGCCGATGTACCTGGGGCTGGACCTGCGCGGCGGCGTGCACTTCCTGATGCAGGTCGACATGAAGTCGGCGCTGACCAAGCGCGCCGAGGCGCTGACCGGCGACATCCGGCTGCTGCTGCGCGACAAGAACATCCGCCATGCCGGCGTCACGCGCGACGGCAACTCGGTGGACGTGCGCTTCCGCGACGCCGCCACAGCCCAGCAGGCGCTGGGCGTGTTGACCGACCAGCTGCCTGACCTGCAATGGGTGACGGTGGCCGACGGCTCCGAGGTGCGCATGACCGGCTCGCTCAAGCCCGAGGCCGGCAGGCGTGTGCAAGAGCAGGCGGTCAAGCAGAACATCACCACGCTGCACAACCGCGTCAACGAACTCGGGGTGGCCGAACCGGTGATCCAGCAGCAGGGCCTGGACCGCGTCGTCGTGCAGTTGCCTGGCGTGCAGGACACGGCCAAGGCCAAGGACATCATCGGCCGCACGGCGACGCTGGAAATCCGCATGGTCAACGAGACCACCGAGGCGCGCGAGGCCGAACGCGGCGCCGCCCCGGTGCCGTTCGGCAGCGAACGTTTCGTCGAACGCGGCGGCGCGCCGTTGATCCTGTTTCGCCAGGTCATCCTGACCGGCGAGAACCTCACCGACGCCCAGCCCGGCTTCGACAGCCAGACGCAGGAGCCCACCGTCAACCTGTCGCTGGACGCCAAGGGCTCGCGCATCTTCAAGGACGTGACGCGCGACAACATCGGCAAGCGCATGGCCATCGTGCTGTTCGAGAAGGGCAAGGGCGAGGTCGTGACAGCGCCCGTCATCCGCAGCGAGATCGGCGGCGGGCGGGTGCAGATTTCCGGCCGCATGACGACGCAGGAGGCCAACGACCAGGCGCTGCTGCTGCGCGCGGGCTCGTTGGCTGCGCCGATGGAGATCATCGAAGAGCGCACCATCGGCCCCAGCCTGGGCGCCGAGAACATCGCCAAGGGCTTCAACAGCGTGATTTACGGCTTCATCGCCATTGCCGCGTTCATGTGCGTGTACTACCTGCTCTTCGGGGTGTTCAGCTCGGTGGCACTGGCCTTCAACCTGCTGCTGCTGGTGGCCGTGCTGTCGATGCTGCAGGCCACGTTGACGCTGCCCGGCATTGCGGCCATTGCGCTGACGCTGGGCATGGCCATCGATTCCAACGTGCTCATCAATGAACGGGTGCGCGACGAGTTGCGCGCCGGCGCGAGCCCCCAGGTGGCCATCCAGACCGGTTACGAGAAAGCCTGGGGCACCATCCTGGACTCCAACGTCACCACGCTGATTGCCGGACTGGCGCTGCTGGCCTTCGGTTCCGGCCCGGTGCGCGGTTTTGCTGTGGTGCACTGTCTGGGCATCGTGACCTCGATGTTCTCGGCGGTGGTGTTCTCGCGCGGGTTGGTCAATCTCTGGTACGGGCGGCAGAAGCGCCTGAAGTCGGTGTCGATCGGGCAGATCTGGCGGCCTGACGGCGGCCAGGACAAGTCGGTTCCCAGCACGCAACCCTGAGCACGAGCCGCACCATGGAACTCTTCCGGATCAAAAACGACATCCCGTTCATGCGCCACGCGTTGGCGTTCAACGTGATCTCGTTCCTCACCTTCGCCGCGGCGGTGTTTTTCATCGCCACCCGCGGCCTCTACCTGTCCATTGAGTTCACGGGCGGCACCGTGATGGAGGTGGAATACACGCAAACCGCCGACATCAACAAGACCCGCAGCACGGTCGAGGCGATGGGCTTCGGCGAGGTCCAGGTGCAGAAGTTCGGCACCTCGCGCGACGTGCTCATCCGCCTGCCCATACGCAGCGACATCAAGCAGACCGAGGTCGCCGGCAAGGTCTTCGCTGAGCTGTGCGCGGCCGAGGCCGGCACGGTCAGGACGCGCCAGTACATCACGCCGCAGGGCGAATCCGTCAGCCGGCCCAGCTGCAGCGTGGCCGCCGGCAGCGAGCCGATCAAGCTGCAGCGCACCGAATTCGTCGGGCCCTCGGTGGGCGCCGAGCTGGCCCGCGACGGCGCCATCGCGCTGGGCGTGACCATCCTGGGCATCATGCTGTACTTGGCGATGCGCTTCGAGTGGAAGTTTTCGGTCGCCGGCATCGTCGCCAACCTGCATGACGTGGTCATCATCCTGGGCTTCTTCGCGTTCTTCCAGTGGGAATTCTCGCTGGCCGTGTTGGCCGCCATCCTGGCCGTGCTGGGCTATTCGGTGAACGAGTCGGTGGTCATCTTCGACCGCATCCGCGAGACCTTCCGCAAGTTCCGCAAGCTGAACACCGAGCAGGTCATCGACCACGCCATCACCAGCACCACCAGCCGCACCGTCATCACCCACGGCTCGACGCAGATCATGGTCTTGTCGATGCTCATCTTCGGCGGCCCGACCTTGCATTACTTCGCCGTGGCGCTGACCATCGGCATCCTGTTCGGCATCTATTCGTCGATCTTCGTCGCGGCCGGCATCGTGATGTGGCTGGGTGTCAAGCGCGAGGACCTGGTCAAGCCCGGGGCCAAGGACATCGACCCGAACGACCCCAACGCCGGGGCCGTGGTGTAGAGTGGATCGGCATTCCCAAGCCGCACCACGACACCTCTGAAATGGCCACCCGCGCCTCGCCTGAATCGCAAGCCAGCCAGGCGCGGCGCCTGTACACCGAAGAGCTGGTGAAGGGCCTGGCGAGCACCGTGCAGGCCAGCCTGGACAACGCGCGCGAACTGCTGGACAAGCCCGCCGAACACCTGGTGGCCCAGCGCCGGCGTGACCTGATGCAGGGCCTGATGACCGGCGCACAGGGCTGGCACCGCGGCATCGTCAGCGGCTTGCGCCAGGCCTTGCTCAGCCCGACCACCTCCTCCCGGCCGTCGGACCTGGCGCCCTTGCCCTCGCTGTCTTCGTCAACGGGTGACACCATGACGCTGGTGTCCGACGACACCATCGAGCTCGAGATCGTCACCTCGCGGCTGGCCCTGGCCATCATGGACCGCGCGTCGTGGGAGTTTTCCGACCTGCGTTCACGCATGGCCCACCTCGCCGGGCGCGCCGAACTGGACGCCCAGGACATGGTGCGCGCGCATGTGCTGGCGCGCATCGTCTTCGAAGCCTGGCGGGGTGCCGGGCTGACCCTGGGCGGCTGGCGCGAGCTGCAGCCGGTGCTGCATGAAGAGTTCGCGGCCCTGGTGACCGAGGCCTACCACGAGACCAACCGCTGGCTGGTGGCCCAGGGCGTGCTGGCCGAGGTCGACTTGCGGCCCTTCATCCGCCGCTCGCGCACCCACCCCACCGCACCGCTGGGCTGGCAGGCCGGCACCGGCCAGTCGAATCTGGGCCGCCGCGATGGCGGGTCGGGCTTCAGCGCCGCGCCGCCCGCATCGGCCTACGCGCTGGGCTATGGCGACGACGCGGGTGAGCCGCCGTCCTTTTCGCACACCGGCAACAGCAACTTGGGCAGCGGCACCGACCGCAGCCAATCCAGCGTGGGTGAAGAAACCCGGCTGATGACGCGGTCGACGCCGCTGGCGCGCAACCGCGAACAGTCCGAGGCGGTGCTGGGCCGCCTGAACCGGCTGGTCGGGCGGCATGTGCCTTCGTTTGCGCACTCCACGCAGTCGCAGCAACTGCCGCGGCCGACCGGGCGCGCCATCTCGCCGGGGCTGTCGCAGGCCATCAGCGCGGCCGAGCAAGGCATTCGCCAGCGCCTCGAATCGAGCTTCGGACAGGGGCATTCGCCCGTCACCGCGCCGGTGTTGCTGGACGAGCTTCAGCAGCGCAAGCAGGCGCTCAAGAAGGCCGCAGCCAGCCCGGAAGAACGCGCGACGATAGAGATCGTGGCGCTGCTGTTCCAGAGCATCCTGACCGAAGACCGCATCCCCGCCACCGTGCGGGTGTGGTTCGCGCGATTGCAGATGCCGGTGCTGCGGGTGGCGGTGAGCGAGCCCGATTTCTTTGCCACTATCGACCACCCCGCGCGACGCCTGATCGACCGCATGGGCGCCTGCGTGATGGGCTTCGACAGCGCAGGGCAGGGCGTCAGCAGCACCGGTGAGGCGCTGGAGCGCGAGATCAAGCGCATCGTGCAGGTCGTCGAGGCCTACCCCGACACCGGCAGGCGCGTCTTCCAGACCGTGCTGACCGAGTTCGAGAAGTTCCTGGAGCACTACTTCAGCAACGAGAACGAGGCCACGCGCAAGGGTGTGTCGCTGGCCCAGCAGGTCGAGCAGCGCGAGACCATGGCCATCCAGTACACCATCGAGCTGCGCCGCATGCTAAACGAGGTGCCGGTGCAGGAAGGGGTGCGGCAGTTCCTGTTCCACGTCTGGGCCGACGTGCTGGCCACCGCGGCCGTGCGCTACGGCGCACAGGGCGAGCACACCCGCGTCATGAAGCGTGCGGCGGCGGACCTCATCTGGAGCGCCAGCGCCAAGGTCACGCGCGACGAACGGGCCGAGGTGATCCGCCGCCTGCCGCCGCTGCTGAAGTCACTGCGCGAGGGCATGGTCGCCGCCGGCATGGACACGGTCAAGCAGGACGAACATATCCAGCAGCTCAACAACTCGCTGGCGGCTGCCTTCACGGCCAAGGCCGCCGTCATCCCTGACGAGCGCCTGCGCGAGCTGATGGAGCGGCTGGAAACTTTGGAAGAACTCTTGCCCGAGTCGCGCGACGTGGACATCGACGAGTCCATGGTGCTGGACCTGTCGGGCCACCAGAGCTCGGAGCTTGAAGTCGTGCTCGACGGCGGCTCCATGCCGACCCCGGCCATGGTGGCCTGGGCGCGTGAACTGCAGGTGGGCAGCTGGTACATGCTGGACCGCAACGGCCACAACGAAGCCGTGCAACTGGCCTGGCACGGCATGCGCAACCAGCTCTCGTTGTTCGTCACGCCGCAGGGACGCTGTGTGCTGTTCCAGCAGCATCGGCTGGCGTCTTACCTGCAAGCGGGGCACCTGCTGCCGGCGCAGGACGAAGCGCTGACGGTGCGCGCCACGCGCAGTGCGCTGGCCAAGCTGGACGTGGATGCCAGCCGCCTGCTGAACTAGTGGATGAGTCGGTCCTCGGGATCGACGAACAACTCGTCCAGGATCAGCGCGTCGGGCTCTTCGCCCAGGCTCCAGAAGACCATCAGCACGATGATCTTCAGGTCGTCGAGGTCGATCGGGCCGCCGCCGACGGCGGTGGCGCGGTCGATGACCATCTCGCGCATGGGCGGGGGCAGCACGCCGGCCGATTCGAGGAAGGCGATGAAGCCGATCGAGTCGTCGCCCAGCACCTCGCGTTCGGCGTCGGTGTACAGGCGGATGCTGCCCGGGCCCTGGGGGCCGGTGACGGCGTCGGCATTGCTGGCCAAGCCGTCCAGCCAGCGCATCGCGTCCTGGATTTCTTCGCTCTCGAAGCCCACGGCCGAAAGTTTTCGGCGCAGCTGCTGGGGCGCCGGGCAGGCGTCCGGGCGCCAGTAATTCTCGTAGAGATAAACAAGCACATCGAACATCAAACCACTATACCGCAGCGACTTTTGCCTTAGGTTCGCGGTCGTCGGCGCGCTAAGCGCCCGGTGTCTTCATGCCTGCGCGCAGCGCTGGAACAGGCCGCCCGGCAGGCGGTTCAAGCGGCCCTCGAACTCGAGTTCCAGCAACCGCGCGTTCAGCACCGACGTGGCCATGCCGGTGCGGGCCTGGAGTGCGTCCAGCGTCGTCGGGTCGTGGCCCAGGGCGGCCAGCAGGGGGTCGGTCTCGCGCGTGTCGCCCACCGGGGCAGCCAGCGGCAGGGGGCGCGTGCCGCCGAGTTCGTCGAGCACGTCCTGCGCGCATTCGACGAGCTTCGCACCTTGCTTGATGAGTGCATGGCAGCCCTTGGACTGCGGCGCGTGGATCGACCCGGGCACGGCAAAGACCTCGCGCCCGGCCTCGTTGGCCAGGCGGGCGGTGATCAGCGAACCGGATTTCAGCGCCGCCTCGACCACCAGCGTGCCCTGGGTCAGCCCGGCGATGATGCGGTTGCGCAGCGGAAAGTGCAGGGGCAGCGCAGGCGTGCCGGGCGGGAATTCGCTGACCAGCGCGCCGTTGGCCGCGATGCGCTCGGCAAGCGCCTGGTGGGCGCGCGGGTAGATCAGGTCCAGCCCCGTGCCCAGCACGGCCACCGTGCCGGCCGCACCTTCCAGCGCGCCCTCGTGGGCAGCGCCGTCGATGCCCTGGGCCAGGCCCGACACCACCACCCAGCCCTGCTGGCTGAAGTGGGCGCCAAAGGCATGCGCGTTCTGCGTGCCCTGGGGGCTGGGGTGGCGACTGCCGACGATGGCCAGACTGCGCGCGGCGAGCCGGTCAAGCCGGCCCTGCACGTACAGCAGCAGTGGCGGGTCGGCGGTTTGCATCAGGGCGGCGGGGTAGTCGGCATCGCCCAGCACCAGCACATGGCGGTCCGGGCCGCCATGGCGCCAGCGTTGGGCCTGGACCAGGCGCTGGGTGAGTTCAGGCGAGGTCTGCGACAGGGCGCCGGTCAACGCCGGGCCGATGAGCTGTCTCAGCGTGGCCAGCGGCGCACGAAACACGCCTTCGGGCGAGCCGCAGGCCGCCAGCAGGCGCCGCGCAGACCCGCGGCCCAGGCCCGGCGTTTCCAGCAGCCTGAACCAGGCCGCGAATTCGTCGTCCCCGCGCAAGCGAAACCTAGGGTTGTGTGAAGCGGTCGCCAGCGCGGACCGGGTCCTGCACGCTGAAGATCAGGGCGTAGGACACGCGGTCGAAGACGCGGAAGACGAACAGCAGTCCGTGCCGCTCGTCAGGCAGCCGCATCGGCGTGCGCTGGGCGTCCGTCGTGTCGGTGGCGTTGGCGCCGGCGCGCCACAGCGCCAGCACGTGGCCGCGTTCCATGCCGTCGCGCTTGCCGCGGTTCAGCGCCACGACCTGGTTCTGCCCCGCGCGCAGACCGTCTCCGTAGATCGACACGATGCGGCCTTCGACCGGCGCGTCGGGCGCGCGTGGCACGTAGGCCACCAGGTCTTGCTGCGGCACGGGGGAGAGCCGGTCGCCGACGATGGCCTCGATCTTGGCGTTGGTGATCGTGAAGGTCGCCGGCACCACGGCCCCGCCTTCGCCGCGTGCCTCGGCGCCATCCCGCACGCGTTCGGCCGTGCCGACATAGCGGCCCTCGTAGCCCAGCACTTCCTTGGTGATGGGGTCGAGCAGGGGCTTGAGCTCGCGGAACAGGCGGAAGTCGCGTGCGCCGCCCAGGTCGCCGCGCACATAGGCCGTTTCGCCACGCGAGGCCATCACACGGCCTTCCTGCGTGGCCACGATGCGCGGTGCGGCGGCCAGTTCGTTGGTGTCGAAAACCACCGCCTCGGTCAGGAAGGGCCCGATCAGATTCAGCGGGATGGACGCAATGGCGCCGTTGTCCAGCAGTTCGCTGCGCACGCGGGGCGACAGCTTCACGGTGTTCTCGGGCGGCACGCCACCGGGGGCCTGGCCCAGGCGCAGTCGCGCGCGGCCGTCGACCTTTTCGAGCACCAGCATCTGGCCGGGGTAAATCAGGTGGGGGTTGCGGATCTGGTCCAGGTTCATGCCCCACAACTCGGGCCAGCGCCAGGGCGACTTCAGGAACAGGCCGGAAATGCCCCACAGGGTGTCGCCGCGCTGCACCGTGTGGGAGTCGGGCGCGTTCGGCGCCAGCTCGGACAAGGGCACCCCGGCCTGGGCCACTTGCTGGGCGGTGGCACGCTGTTGTGGCGTGATCGGCAGGTTGGACTGGGCCAGCGCCGGGCTGGCCCATGCGGCCAGGACCAGACCGGCGCCAGCCAGTCCTTGCAGAACGGTTGACGACAGCGGGGTGGCGGGGCCAGGGCGTGCGCTTGGGGTCATGACGCTGCGGTCTCCGGGCGGACGGGTCGGGCACCGCGCGGTGCCAAAATGTCGTGTTGTGCGCAGCGCCGGGTAGATTGCCCACCCGTGGGCGACATGCCTGCCCGCTCCGCGACAATCCTCATATGGTTTCACAGATTTTGCCCGCAAACCCTTGATGCCGCAACGAAACCGATGCCCTGCACGCCCCGTCGTGCAGGCCTTCACGCCGCCACGCGTTGCCACCTGTCCACAGCTGTAGCGAGCTGTTTCACCACCGCCTGCAACGGACTCTCGCCATCCGTTTGCGCACTTCGACACTGTTTCATGGCCTTGCTCACGATCCTTCGTTACCCCGACCCCCGCCTGCACACCGTGGCCCGCCCGGTGGAGCGTGTCGACGCACGCGTCCGCCAGTTGGTGGACGACCTGTTGCAGACCATGTACGCGGCTGACGGTGTCGGGCTGGCGGCCACGCAGGTCGACGTGCACGAGCGCGTGTTGGTGATGGACACGTCGGAAGGCCACGACACGCCGCTGGTGCTGATCAACCCGGAGATCGTCTCGGCCAGCGAAGAGCGGGCCGTGGCCGAAGAGGGCTGCCTGTCGGTGCCCACCATCTACGACCGCGTCGAGCGCCCGGCCCGGGTGCGGGTGCGCGCGCTCGGCCGCGATGGCGAGCCCTTCGAGTTCGACGCCGAGGGCCTGGCCGCGGTGTGCGTGCAGCACGAGATGGACCACCTGATGGGCAAGGTCTTCGTCGAGTACCTCAGCAACCTCAAGCGCGACCGCATCCGCACCAAGATGATCAAGAAGACGCGTGACGAGATGCGAGCGTGAGGTCGCCTTGAAGGTCGCCTTCGCCGGCACGCCGGAGTTCGCTCGGGCCGCCTTGCAGGCGATTCACGAGGCTGGGTTTGCCGTGCCGCTGGTGTTGACCCAGCCCGACCGGCCCGCGGGGCGTGGCTTGCGGCTGCAGGCCTCGGCCGTGAAGCAGTTCGCTTTGCTGCACGGACTCGCGCTGGCCCAGCCGCGCAGCCTGCGCCTGGACGGCAAGTACCCTGACGATGCCGCCGCCGCGGCCGAGGCCTTGCGCCAGGCGGCGCCCGACGTGATGGTGGTGGCTGCCTACGGCCTGATCCTGCCGCCCTGGACGCTGCAGGTGCCGCGCCTGGGCTGCTTGAACATCCACGGCTCGCTGCTGCCGCGCTGGCGGGGTGCCGCGCCCATTCAGCGCGCCATCGAGGCCGGCGACCACCAGACGGGCATCACCCTGATGCAGATGGACGCCGGGCTGGACACCGGCGACATGCTGTTGACCGAGGCCACACCCATCGGTCCTGACGACACCAGTGCCGCGCTG